>CAZXPK010000029.1:0-31812 GCA_964642565.1 uncultured Anaerolineaceae bacterium | reverse complement strand
TCCTGCACCAGGTAGCGGGTCAGGAACATGGGCAGGGTGCCATATACATAAAATGCATGCCCGCGGTTATTGGGGTTAAGCGGTGAGCAGGAAGCATCAAAATAACCGCCCCAGCTCTGACAATCGGGATAGGTATAGGTGGGGCTCACCCTCCACGGGTTATTAACAATATTGGGAGGCGAACCCAGGGCCTCCGGAGGAGTACTGATCGGCTGGATATCCGACCCAACCCAGACCAGGAAACGCTCGTCGGGGTGGAGATATTGCCAATCGCCCCATTCTATGCCCACAAAGCGGAAAAATGCCCCGATGAAAAGGATATACACCAGTAATACATCGTATATCATGGGGGTGACTAACCGCCATTTCTTCTTCGGGGCAGGTTGGGGAGAGGCGTCAGACATCAGATCATTCATACAAGTCAATTGATTCTTCGGTGGTTAAAATCAATTACGAGAGCAATAATCCCTTACTAAGGGGGTTGATTATGGTGAAGATATCCCATCTGTGATAGGAAGCCCACCTGAAATCGTCGAAGCCGGCGGAACCATATAAATATAAAAATTCTTCCCGACAAGTGATGCGTAGGTCGAAGCATTACCCTGAGGGAAAAGCTGGCGCAACAAATCCAGATCTGCCTGGTCTTCAGGATTGACCAAGAACATCTTTGGGCGGGGATCGTTCAGGGTAAGGGATATCTGGTCCGGTGGGATGGCATAATCGCGGGTTGGGTCACCTGCGTTCATCCCAACCAGGCGAGTATCCACCCAATACGGGTATGGCACTACATAAGCAGTCTCTGTGCTCCCGGAGATGCTGCCAAAATCGTGGACGACTTTCCCAAGTTCGGAGGTATTCCAGGAAGACAGCTGATAAGCACGCTGGTACTGGTTGAACACCAGGTCATAATTACCCAACGAAGCGAAGAAAATCAGGAGTACCGCCATTCCCCAGGCAAGAGTCGACCCAGCCCTGGATGATGCCCGCTTCTCCATGGCAGACATCAACCCATCCAAAGCGATGGCGACGATCAAAAAGACCGGGATAATCGCACCGGCTGCTCGATTTAATGCCGGATTTTCATCGGGAAAAGCCAGCGAAAGGATGGATGGCAGCATCAACAGGGGAACCGAAAGGAGTAGGAATAAATCCTGCCATGTGCGCCGTCGAATATAACGAATTAACAACAAGACCACACCCAGGTAGTACAGTGCGGCTGAAATGATATCCAGGGCTGGGCTGTTGGTGACCGAATGAACCCATATCTGCCCATCCGACCAGAAGTACATAACCGAGGCATTCCATAAATTTTTAAGAAATATCACAAAAGCAAGCCCCGGCAAGGGGCGCTCGGTTGTCCACAGACGGGAGAAAGCCCGCAGATCGAATAACGTGGGGTATTCCAGTGCAAAACGCAATAGAGGTAAGAAGAGGATTAAGGATACCAGCGCCAAAACCAGCAGTCCGGATACAGTCTGCACGTGCTTGCCCCTGGCCTGGGGGTGTAATAAAAATAAACCGACGGCAACCAGGACGACGACCGGTAGGATGCGGATGGGAGTGTATCCATGCAGGCCGATTCCGAGTGCCAAACCCGCGAGGATAAAATCATTGCGTTTGGAAGTACGCAAGCCTCGGATCAGGTAGTACAGGGTGGGCGCAACGAATAATGGATAGAGCGGGAAACGGAGACCCACGCGTGAAATGACGTTCGGCCAATAGGCAATGCCAGCAAATAACATAGCCAACAATCCCACTCGCTGGTTACCAAACTCCTTACCAAGCAAATAAAGGAACGGCAAGGTCAATAATCCTGCCAGGATTGTGCCAATCTTCAAGCTGATGAATGTGTAGCCGGTATTGAACAGCTGGATGACGCCAGCAGTCAGATACATCTGGATGGCTTCGCGGCCGGTATTACGCGGGAAGAAGATGCTCGTTTGCCCATGCAAGACATCCCAAACATCCAACAGCTTCTCAGCTTGGTCACTGACCATCTCGGGAGGAACCTGGTCCATACGATAGGTACGGAAGAAAATCACCAAGATCATAGCGGCTAAGATGAGTAACGTCCATGTGGAGATGGATAGTTTCCATGGAAGGTGCAAGTGTACTTTTATCCACGCCCACCAACCCTTGAACGGGTATTCCCCCTGCCAGAATGCCAGGGTGGTGAATATGATTGCCAGAACCCACAAGGTGACGTTGAGTGTGGTAAACCGGTTTCCCCCCAGCGTGAGGAAGGCTACCAAAGCCAGAGGCAGGCTGAGATACAACCACCTGGCTCGCACCCGGTAATCCTCCGGGTGCACCTCTGCCTCAGGCAAGTCAGTTGGAACCCATTCTCCCCTCCAGGCAGCCCAAGCCAGCCAGCCCGCAGCGCATAAATATAGAATGACCCCCGGGAGCCAGGAACGATTGGGGCGCGGTTGTAGGGAAATCTGAGCCGCCAGGGCAATCCCAAGCGCCAGCAACGAACGCCATGGAAAAGCAACCCCAGGAGGAGTATGAGGAGCGGGTGCCTCTGAAGGTGCAGCTTCTTCAACGGCTACCACGAGCTGCTCTTGGGGTTGTTCACTTAACGGTTGAGTCGCTTGGGGTGCTTCTTGTGGAGATGGAATCGCTAATGGTTTCCCCTTGAGGAGGGATTTAACATAATCTAGAACCGTTGGCTCACGATTCATGCTTTATCCGCCAGGACAATCAGGCTTTCACCCATACGAAGAGGAATAATACTCCATCCAAGAATAGCTTGCAAGCCCCCGGGAGCGCCGAAGAACAGCTTTTGCAGGGAGGTGGGAATGAGCGGTATATAAGGGGCATCCCAAAAACCATCGGAGAAAACACGGCGTGGTTGCAATCCATGAAGACGCAAGGATGCCAGCCACTCTTCTGGAGGCTTCAGGCTGATATGGGTGGGGTCTTTATAACCGATCCATTTGCCCTGTTTTCGCTTGCGCATAGGCGAACTCAGGTTAGGCGTAACAAGGATAAGCAATCCACCAGCTTTCAGTACCCGGCTCATCTCAGCGATGGCTTGCTCGGGATGGCTCAAATGCTCGACCACATGTTTGGCGATCACAATATCGAAAACTGCCTCCGGAAAGGCATATGGCTTATCCCCCGAAAGGATCAAAAAATTCCCCTGAGGCACATTCCGGCGAGCTTGAGAGAGTGCCCATGGGTTGATATCACAGCCAAAAACCTGGTAACGGTCTGTAAGCCATGCCAGCAGATGACCCATCCCACAACCAAGTTCCAACACCCTTCCTTGATCTGGCCCATGACGACGAGCTAATCGGGCATAATAACGATTCGACCACCAATATTGGCTATAGCGGGCAAAGTTTACCTGTGCATACGGACCTGTGGAAAAGTAATCCTCGTTGAAAGGGTGATTCCTTGATTCTTGAAGGCTCATGATGATTCAAATACTTCTGGCCACGTAGAAGGTGAAGGTACCTTGAGGATCCGGTTGGGTAATCGCATGCTGCCGTACGAGCCGTTCCGTCAGGAATAAATTCCAACGCCATGGAGCAATGATCCAGTGTTTACTGATGGCATGGGGAAGAAGAGTGGGGGCGCCAAAATAATGACCCCACTCCAGGGTACGCATGGCCTGGGGTGAAAAATAATGCCACCACTTGTCCAGCTGGAAGCCTGCACTCTCCAACCAATTTTCCCAAACGTCCGGCCAAGCTGCATGCTCCACGCGTGACATACGTTGAAACCATCCAGTATATGCCCGACCCGCTCCTTTAAGACCAATTCTGCCCAGGAATCTTGAGACTGAAAGTTCAGTCAGGTAGCGCGGGTTGGGCACACAGAACAGGAATTGGGCTCCGGGCTTGAGCACCCGCCTCAGCTCCTTTAACACAACCTCTACCTGGGGGATGTGTTCCAGGACAGAATTACTCATAGCGCTTGCGAAATGTCCGCTGGGGAAGGGCATCCTCCACCCATCGGCTTGTACCAAAGAGCGATAACCACCACCTTTGGCTGCCTGGTGGATTGGACCCGCCCATGGGTCTAATCCCACATCCAATTTACGGTTGAAGGTAACGCGGGCAAAATGACCATCCCCGCAGCCGAGGTCGAGTGTGGGCGCTGGCAACTCGAACTCCTGATAAAACTGCGCTTCCACTGCCCGGAGCATAGCGCGAAAATAAGGCAATTCACGCAGGTTCAACCACAAAAAGTCTTTATCGTTCATAATATTAAAGCCACTCAGGCAATTGGGTAATCAGGTAAATAGGCACTAAGGAATAAGGAAAATATCTCTTTACCTCTTACTTACTGATTTTTCTTCCTTTGAGCAACTCCTGAAAAACTCGCTCATATTCCTGTGCGATGTGTTGGGATGAAAAGCGCTCAATCACGCCATTCACATCACCTGTATATCGTTTGGGATAGTCGAGAACCTGGTTGATCCCTTCCGCCAAACGCTGGGCATCTGCTGGAGGTACCACGCATCCCATGCCGGTCATCTTTACTGGCTGACGCACACCGGGTATATCGGAGGCGACAACTGGCGTACCGCACGCCATTGATTCCACTTGTACAATGCCAAACGACTCAGTGCTGTTGGTACTTGGAAGGACCGTCACCTCACACTGCTGGTAAAACGCAGACAACTCAGCGGACGGTAAAATTCCCAGAAAAGTCCAGTGCTCACCCAAAGCCTGGATCATTGGCTTAAGTTTATGCGCATATTCTTCCTCACCCAAGACGTTCTGATACTGCCCTACATGCAATACACGAGCAGTGGGGTGTTCCTTCAAGATTTCTGGCATGGCTTCCACCAGATATTCCACCCCTTTCTCCGCTGCCAGGCGCGCCACCATCCCGATGAGCCGTTGCCCCGGTTCCAGCCCGGCTTTGCGTTTTAATGCTTCCATATCTGCCTGGGTGGGAGCTGTGAGCTCGACCGGGGTTGGAATAGCGCGAATTTTCGGGAGGTACTGGTGCAAGAAAGCGGAGCCTTCGGCGTAATCCAGCGTATTGACCACCACCTGGTGGGCTAACCCCAATGACATTTTATTGGCCAGGTGTGAGACCCGATTGGCAATAGAATGGATGAATCCCTCAGGTAGGAGTAAGTCACAATGATAAGTGAGCACTACTGGCTTATTCATCAGCCAGCAGATAAGAGCAATGTAAGCAGCATCCAGCTGAGGCAGGTGTAGATGGACGATATCGGCACGCTGAATGTTCACCCATGCCCAATAAACAAAGGTCGGCATAAGCACGCCCTTACTCACATGCATCAACACATGTGGGCGGATGACCTCCACACCGTCACGGTTTTCCCGGGCAGGCAGGTTGGGGTCGTATCGCGAAGTCAATACAGTCACTCGATGGCCGCGCTCCACCAAAGCGCGTGCCAGCCTTTCAGCATAGATAGTAAGCCCGGAATAATGAGGGCGATAATAGGTAAGGGTGGTCAAAATACGCATGGCCATACCAATGACGAACAAACCCAGAGAAAAGTTTCACACATCCTGGCTCGATGTTTCTTCTTCAGATTTCATCTTTCCAAGACGTGTATACAGGTTGGAGAGGGATTCACCATCTTTATACAGACCATAACCACCAATCAGACCCGTGACGATATATGCGCTGAAATGTACGGATAAAGCGAACGCGGTTGCAGGCGAAGCATCCAATCCGAAAACGACCAACGCCCCCACCAAAACAGCTTCAAACACGCCAATTGCCCCAGGTGAAGAGGGCGCAGCTATTCCCAACGCACCCACACCCAAGGCAAAAAGCACCCAGAGCAAGCTTGGCGCATCGAAAAATGCACGTAAGAATAGGTAGTATTGAAGGATACTGACCAACCAGTTAAGACCTTCCCAACCCAGGGCACGCAAAAAGAGTCTTCCATCCGTGATGATTTCCAGGCCATCAAAGAAGGCGACCACGCGCCGCCCTGCCAGCTTTTTCACCACGCTCGCACGCTCTCCAGCCTGATCTATCCAGCCGAGCACACGTTGCCGATTATGAGCCAGAAGATAAATCGCACCCAAACCAATGAGGACAATAATCCCTGTACCTATGGCAGCCTGTTTGGCCCAGGTGATGCCGATGACAAAGGGAAGTGTGCTTAAGAACAAGCCGACAGCGATTGCCAGATCGAGGGCGCGTTCAATGATAATGGAGGGGATCACCTGCCAAAAATCGAGGTGTGCTTTCCGCCCGATCAGGAATGCCCGCCCTATCTCACCCAGACGAAATGGGAGGATATTATTGAGCAGGTATCCCTCGCTAATCGTAATAAACGCATCATGATAAGATGCCTTGTTCTGTAATAACGTGCGCCAAACAAATCCTCGTACGAGTAACCATAGCACCTCAGACAAGATACCGGCCAGCAAAAAGCGGAAATCCGCCTGCTGTACTGCTTGCGCAAATTTTCGAAGATCCAGCATGGAAAAAACTATAGCCAATGCTGCCAAACTGACAATCAAGCCAGGCAGGATGCGCTTCCAATTACTCGTTGGTGTTGAGATAGCGATCTTACTCCTCCCCAATACGTAATACTGCCAGAAAGGCCTCCTGAGGGATTTCCACATTCCCCACCATCTTCATGCGCTTCTTGCCACGCTTCTGCTTCTCCAATAGCTTCTTCTTACGGGTGATATCACCCCCGTAGCATTTGGCAAGTACATCCTTGCGCATGGGTTTAATATTTGCACGTGAGATAACCCGACCGGCTGCATATGCCTGAATGGGCACCAGGAACAATTGGCGCGGGATCAATTCTTTTAGTTTGGTTATAACTGCTTGCCCCTTATGATAGGCATCATTACGGTGAACAATGGTTGCCAGGGCATCCACTGGCTCCTCATTAACGAGAATTTCCAGCTTGACCAGGTCATCTGGGCGATATTCTGCAAATTGATAATCGAGCGAGGCATAGCCGCGCGTGCGTGATTTCAACTGGTCAAAGAAGTCAACGATTAACTCTGAGAGTGGAATTTGGAAATTGAGCTGGACCCGATTGGGGGCAGGATAATCCTGCGAGATAAAAACTCCACGCTTTTTCTTGGTCAGCTCCATGATCGTCCCATAAAACTCCGTGGGGCTGAAAATCTCAATGTTCATCCACGGCTCGCGGATTTGTTCAATGAGCATCTCATCCGGCAAGTCTGCCGGCGAGTCAATCAGGATGGTTTCACCGGTATGAAGCACCACTTCGTACTCCACGGAGGGAGAAGTGACGATAATATCGAGGTTATATTCACGCTCCAGGCGTTCCTGGATAATCTCCATGTGGAACATGCCCAGAAAACCGCACCTGAAGCCAAAGTTAAGCGCCTGTGAAGTTTCGGGGTCATAAATGAGGGAGGCGTCATTCAACTGCAATTTTTCCAGCGAATCCTTCAAGTTAGCATAATCCTCACCTTCCACAGGATAAATCCCAGCGAACACCATTGGCTTAACCTTGCGATAGCCGGGCAGCGGGGCTTCAGCGGGATGGGCAGTGTTGGTGATCGTATCACCCACCCGGCACTCGTGCACAGTCTTCAACCCGGTGGCAATGTAACCTACCTCACCCGATTCTAAGGACGATACAGGACGTAAATCTGGAGCAAAAATGCCAATCTCAACCGGCTTGACATCAAAACCTGTTGCCATCAGGTGCAGGGTGTCGGTGTGATCGATCCTCCCATCCATCAGGCGGACGTATGCCACGACACCTTTATAGGAGTCATAATGCGAGTCAAAGATAAGTGCCCGCAAGGAGGCAGTTTCATCACCTTTGGGGGGAGGGACTTCTTTGACAATGACTTCCAATACAGCATCAATATTGATACCTTCCTTGGCAGAAATGCGGATGATTTCACCCGGAGGTGTTCCCAACAGGCTGCTGATATCCAGTGCCACTTCATCTGGTCGGGCAGAGGGCAAATCGATTTTATTAATGATGGGGATGATTTCCAGGTCGGCTTCCAGTGCACTGTAAAGATTGGCCAGAGTTTGAGCTTCAATCCCCTGACTGGCATCCACTACCAGCAAGGCACCTTCGCAAGCTTCCAGTGCCCGACTGACCTCATACCCAAAATCCACATGCCCGGGGGTATCGATCAGGTTTAGCTCGTATTTACCCCCATCTTTGGCAGTATAGCTCATTCGCACCGCTGAAGCCTTGATCGTGACACCCTTCTCACGCTCAAGCTCCATGCTGTCCAGTATCTGCTCAGTAGTATCACGGTCAGGGACAGTACCGGTAAGATGAAGCAAACGGTCTGCCAGTGTGGATTTACCGTGGTCGATATGAGCGATGATGCAAAAATTACGAATGTGTTCCGAGGTCATTGACGGGGCTTAGTATAACCGATTTTAACTGCCGGAAGATCGACCGGTTGGTTCACTTCCATCCAGCACAACTGTATCAACCACCTCCTCGATTGAGATGATCTGCTCATCACCACATCCCAGCCAGGTCAGAAATTCAACATTACCCTTTGGTCCGGTAAGCGGTGAGCGGATCAAACCATGCACGATGTATCCAAGCTCACGGGCAAAGCTCAATAGATCCAGCAACACCTGGCGGTGGATGAGGGGATCGCGGATCACACCCTTACCACGGCCCACCTGTTGGCGTCCTGCTTCAAATTGTGGTTTGATGAGAGCAATTATCGATCCCTGTGAGCTCTGCTCGAGATGCACTTTCGGGAAAAACCAATCCTTTACTACGGGTAATAAGACTTTTAAAGAAATAAACGATACATCAATGGTAATAATCTCCATAGATTGGGGTAAGTGCTTAACGTAGCGCGCATTGGTCTTCTCCATGACTACCACGCGTCCGTCCTGGCGCAGTTTCCAATCCAGGATGCCTTGCCCAACATCAATGGCATAGACCTTCGCTGCACCATGCTGAAGAAGACAATCCGTGAAACCTCCGGTGGAGGCGCCTACATCAGCACAAATTTTCCCTTTAGCATTTACACCAAAAGCCTGTAAAGCAGCCTCAAGCTTCTCTCCACCACGGGAGACAAACCGCGGTCCATGCTCAACTTCCAAATGCACATCAGGAGACACATTAACAGCTGCCCGTAGCACTTTCTCGCCATTGACACGCACCTGACCAGCCATCACCAGGCGCTGTGCCAACGAACGGCTATCCGCCAAACCGCGTTCCACTAACAGCAGATCTAAACGGATTTTGTTCATATGCATATCTTAACCGAGATTCTGGTTTCGAGAACACAGATTCCAGTTACCAAAATTGGCGATTCTCAGGTAAACTACTATGAGTAGATTATGTCCATCGCCTGGCTGAAACCACTTATCAAGACCATGCGTCCCCGCCAGTGGGTAAAAAACGGGTTGCTATTCATTCCATTGATCTTTGACAAGCAGCTGACCAACTGGCCTGCACTTGCACGCATCATTGTGGGCTTCGTGTTGTTTTGCTTACTGTCCAGCATCATTTACATTATCAACGACCTTGTGGACTTGGAAGCTGACCGGAAACATCCCCAAAAACGCCAGCGTCCAATTCCATCCGGCTTGCTGAAAGTCTCTACTGCTCGAACAGCTGGTATCGTGCTCACGCTGATCGTATTCATCCCAGCGACTTTGCTATCCCTGACTTACGCATCGATTGGTTTGGCATACCTGGCACTCAATCTGGCATATTCAGCATGGCTTAAACACGCCCCCATCGTGGATGTGATGATCCTGGCAAGTTTCTATGTAATGCGCGTGGGAGCAGGAGCCTCACTGATCGTAGTTCACACCTTCTCCCCATGGCTGTACGTCTTTACCACCTTCCTGGCACTTTACCTGGGAATTGGCAAGCGGCGCGCTGAGCTGAACCTGTTGGCGGAAGAAGCAAACTCACACCGCAAATCATTAGAGGGATATACCCTGCCATTGCTCGACCATCTAATCTTGATCGTTTGCAGCAGTGCCATCATCACCTACAGCCTGTATACATTCTCGGCTCCCAACTTGCCTATGAACTACAGTATGATGTTGACCATCCCATTCGTAATCTATGGCATTTTCCGCTACTTGTATCTCCTTCAGGTTAAACATTATGGTGGTGAGCCTGAGGAGGTACTGTTAACGGACCGTCCACTTCAAGCAACCATAGCCCTGTGGATACTTGCCATTGTGATCATTTTCTATTTAATACCGGTTTAATTGATCATCTGGTTAGGTGAAAAGAGATGCCCGCATATTCCGCATCTGCACCAGGCAAAGTCATCCTGTTCGGCGAACATGCTGTGGTTTATGGTCGTCCAGCCATTGCTGTTCCCGTCCTGCAAGTGCGAGCTAAGGCAATTGTGAGCATGGATCCACGAAGCGCCCCGGGAGTGGTGAAATTGCATGCCCCAGATATCGGGCTTGAAACCATTCTAGCGGACCTGCCTGAAAATCACCCCCTTGCAGCCGTTCTCCTGAAAGCTGCCTCTGTCATGAAGTTAAGCCATATCCCGGCATGTAACATAAAGGTAATCTCGAATATTCCCATCGCTGGTGGAATGGGCTCAGGGGCAGCAGTTTCAGTAGCAATCCTACGCGCGTTTTCAGCTTCGTTAGGCCACCCATTAAGTGATGAACAAGTGTCGGAGATTTCATACGAGGTGGAGGTAATTCATCATGGCACCCCCTCAGGAATCGACAATAGCGTTATTACCTACGCCAAACCGGTGTACTTTGTGAAAGGGAGAGGGATAGAAATCTTGCGGGTTAAACGACCCTTCACCCTCGTGGTTGGTGACACAGGGATCCAAAGTCCTACCGCAAACGTGGTGAGCGATGTTCGCAAAGCCTGGGAGTCCGATCCAGCACAATATGAGAGGTTGTTCGGTGCAGCAGGGGTAATTGCTGCTGCAGCTCGCAAATCAATGGAGACTGGTTCAGTCGATGCGCTTGGACCATTAATGGATGAAAATCAGGCTTTGCTGCATATGATGGAGGTTTCTTCCCCTGAGCTGGATAGGCTCATCGAGGCGGCCCGCTCATCAGGTGCAGTGGGTGCCAAGCTATCTGGTGCCGGGCGAGGGGGCAACATGATCGCCCTGGTCACGCCGGAGGGTGCTAACAAGGTCGCTACAGCGATAGAACGTGCTGGAGCAGTGCGCACAATCGTGACGGAGATCCCTAAAACATGATGTCACGACTGATTTTCGTCAAATTGGGTGGGTCGTTGATCACAGTTAAAGACCAGGTTCATACCCCCCGATTGGATGTGTTGGAGCGGCTGGCGCAAGAAATCGCCGAAGCTCAAGCTCAAAACTATGATTTACAAATCTTACTTGGGCATGGCTCTGGCTCATTTGGTCACGTCCCAGCAAATGAACACAAAACTCGCCTGGGCGTGAAATCAGCTAAAGAATGGGAAGGGTTCATTGAAGTCTGGCGTCAGGCAGCTGCATTAAACCATCTGGTTTTGCAAGCTTTGGAGAAAGTTAATCTCCCGGCGATGGCGTTCCCTCCTTCAGCAATGGTCACTGCCCGAGAGGGGAAAGTTGACACCTGGAATCTGGAGCCACTGCTCACTGCACTCAAGAAGGGATTGCTCCCCGTGATCTATGGTGACGTGATCTTTGATAACGTGCGGAGTGGAACCATCCTATCCACTGAAGACCTCTTTACCTACCTGACACCTCGTATGAAACCCACCCAGCTCTTGTTTGCAGGGTTACAACCCGGAGTGTGGGCTGATTTTCCTGATAACACCAACCTTTTACCTGAGATCACACCTATGAGCCTTCCACAGATTGAAGCAGGATTGAAAGGGTCTGTTACGACGGATGTAACCGGTGGCATGGCTGATAAGGTACGCCAGATCATCGCGCTGCTTGACGAGGTTCCTGGATTACGAGCTATGATCTTTTCGGGGGAGACACCCGGCAACCTGCGCCGTTCGCTCCTCGGAGAAGAGTTGGGAACGGTGCTTCACGGGCTTTAGAATGGGATTCTTACCCTATAAGAAGGGTTATAATACAGTTCGGATAAATCTAACCTAATAAGTCCATACACAGAAAAAATATGATTTTCACACGCAAAGAACTCGAATCCATAGAAGATCAAGCACTGGCACCTTATGGTATACGCAGCAAAAATACCAAAGGGCGCTGTTACCCGGAAGACGAACCGGAATACCGTACGGCTTATCAACGTGATCGTGACCGCATCCTGCATACCACAGCTTTTCGACGCCTGGAATACAAAACACAGGTGTTCATCAATTATGAGGGTGACTATTATCGAACACGACTGACCCACTCGCTTGAGGTATCGCAAATCGGACGCACGATTGCGCGCGCCTTGGGTGCAAACCCCGACCTGACCGAAGGGATATGCCTGGCACATGACTTGGGACACCCACCCTTCGGGCATAACGGGGAGACTACTCTGGCGAACTTGATGAAAGACCATGGAGGTTTCGACCACAATCGGCAATCATTACGGATTGTGACCAAGCTTGAGCAGCGTTATCTGGATTTTCCTGGTCTCAACCTGACCTGGGAATTGCGTGAGGGGATTGTAAAGCATGAATCAGAATATGACATCTCTGATGCGCGCAATTATGACCCTGACCTGCGTGGGCATTTGGAGGCTCAGATCACAAACGCTGCAGATGAGCTGTCGTACACCGCTCATGATTTGGATGATGGGTTACGCTCAGGAATGATCAGTACCCCCATGCTGGAAGGGATCACGCTTTGGGAAATCTTGGTGGAAAGCATTGGCTGGCGCGGGCAAGAATTGGATGATCTGTCGCGCCACCGGATGATCCGGAACCTGATCGATATGGAAGTAACGGACCTAATTCATACCACTGACCAACACTTGCGTGAAAGTGGAGCACGCTCAGTACTCGAACTGCAAAGCTTACCTTATAACGTGGTGAGCTTTAGTGAAGAGATGAGTCACCGTAATCGGCAATTAAAAGATTTCCTATACGCCAATCTTTATCGCCATCACCGGGTCGTCCGCATGGCGGTTAAAGCAGAACGGATCATCAGTGATTTATTCCGGGCATATTTGCGAGAGCCGGCTATCTTGCCTAATCATGTACAGGATCTGACGAAGGAGCGTGGCTTAGAGCGCAATATCTGTGATTATATTGCCGGCATGACTGACCGGTTCGCGGTGGAAGAATACCAAAAGCTTTTTGACCCGGTGATGAAACCTTAGAGGTAAGCATATGGAGCAGGAAATATACTTAACCTCGGAGGGAGCGGAAAAGCTAAAAGCTGAGCTCGAAGAGCTAAAAGGCCCAAAGCGGGATGAGATGGCGAAACGTTTACGCTCCGCCATTCAAATGGGCGACCTCTCTGAGAATGCTGATTATCACAAGGCAAAAGAGGACCAGGGATTCATGGAGGGGAGGATCCAGGAGTTGGAGTACCTCCTGAGGAACGCCAAGATTATTGATGTGGGTGATGTCTCTACGGATACCATTCAAGTGGGGTCGCGCGTTACCGTTCAGGAAGGAGACTTGCCTCCTGAGACATATTTTTTGGTGGGCGCGAAAGAAGCAGATCCACGCAATGGGAAAATCTCGAACGAATCCCCCATCGGACGTGTATTAATGGGCGGTCATGCTGGTGATGAAGTGACTGCCACCACGCCAGGCGGGGAAATAAAACTAAAAATTCTCAAAATTGAATGACGAAAATAAAAGAGTGGATTGGCCAGACCAATCCACTCTTTTCGTAATAGAGAGAACGGTTTATTGCTTCTGCCAGATAGCCAGCTCAAGCACCAGCGAATCGAAGTAACTGTTTTCGGGTAAAGCCCCTTGCCCATAAGCCATATCCACCACGCGAGCAACCAACCGCAGGGTGGCAGTTTCGAGCACGGTCTGTCCACCCGAGTTTGCCTGGAATGGCTCTCCCTTGGCTTCCAGTTTTTGCCGGATGGGGGGATCACTGAAGGCATGGGCGCTCATCAACACTTTGGTGACGGTTTGAATGTCATTCTTATCGAATAACCAAACTTCAAAGGCAGTCACCTTTTTAGGTACACCCACGCCGATGGTTTCAGAGATGCCAACCCCACACTCGCCCAGGAATTCACCAGAGGGTGAATCTACACTGAAGGAGTCATCAAACAAATCATCACCAGCCTTATAAGAAGCCATAAATTGGGCCATTGGAGCTTGTTCACCAGGCGCAGGGTAATTCGTCCACTCAGCCGGGGTTTCCACTTCGGTTGTGGAAATTTGTGCGGTGGGTTCAACCCCGCCAGCTCTTTTTCGACCCTGAAGAACAAAATATGCCACAATCGCAGCTCCCACCAAAAATGTGACTACGCACAACACGATCAACAAAGTTACCAGGTTTGACCTTCCACCTGTGGATGTAGTTACCGTTGGAGTGACTCCGGGTGCAACCGTCGCAGGCAAGACTTGAGAGGTGGTCGAGACTGCAGCCTCAAACTGGGTGATCAGGTTTGGGTCGATACCTCCTGGGCTTGCCTCTACCCGTGCGAGTGCATCTGCACCAGTCTTGCCAAGCGCGTCGTATTCCACTTTAGCATTAGCAGCATCACCTGTCGCACCATATGATATGATCGCCATTTTCAGCCACATATCCTGCCAGCCTGGATGAAGGTTTGTGGGTGCTGCGTCGGTCCATTGAACTGGCCACAACCCCCAGCCAACAACCAGGCCGATGATCAACCCCACTACAATACCAAGGATTCCAATTACAAGCGGTCGTTTGAGATATTCACGGATTTGGTCCATCTTTTAACTCCGAGCCTGAGATTCTAATTTTGAAAGATTTGTAAACTGCACCAGGGTATGGTTGTTTTTATCTGGCTTCTAATTTTAGACCATAGTCATTAAAAGCGCAACTATCTTTAACTATTGAATACACGTGTTGCAAGAATAATGCCAATTCAAACCAATAAATAATGAGCCTGCGAGAGCAGGCCCATTATTATTACCCGACGTCTGCTGTTTCTTCAACTGTTACTTGATCGAGAGGAAACATGGTCTGGCACTGCAGACATTGCGCCTGATTTTTATTAGCCACTACCAGCATCCCACTACATTCAGGGCATGGTCTGGCTAAAGGTAATTTCCAGGATGTGAAATCACAATTTGGATAATTGGCGCAGCCGTAGAAAGTGCGCCCCTTACGGGTTTTTCGCGCTACAATATCTCCCTGGTCTTTCGGGCACAGCACACCAATCTTTTCCAACCAGGCTTCAGTATGACGGCAATCGGGGAAAGCGCTGCAGCTGATGAACTTGCCATAGCGACCCCATCTGATAACCAGCTCGTGCCCACATTCGGGGCAAGGTCGCCCGATCGGTTCAGGTCCCATATTCATCTCGGGCATATTCAGCTCAGCCTGAGCAACCTGTTCGGCAAACGGACCATAAAACTCACGGATCGATTCAACCCATTCCCGCTTACCCTCTGCGATAAGGTCCAAGTCTTCTTCCATTTTGGCGGTAAAACCATAATCCACAACTCCGGGGAAGTGTTCGGTGATCAGATCGTTGACCAGGATACCAGTTTCAGTGGGGGTGAGGCGTTTCTGATCACGCACGACGTAACCACGCTGTTGAATGGTACTAAGGATAGGCGCATAGGTGGAAGGTCTGCCAATGCCGTATTCCTCCAATGTACGCACCAATGTGGCCTCAGTGAAACGGGGTGGGGGTTGGGTGAAGTGCTGCTCGGGGAGCAAGTGTACCAGTTTCTGGGTCTGCCCTTCGAGAATTCCGGCCGGGATGCGGGCGTTCTCCTCTTCCTCTTCGGAAACCTGGTCTTCATCCTTGGCTTCTTCATAAACCACAAGGAAGCCAATGAACTTGACAGTGGAACCGGAAGCGCGCAGCAAGTATTCATGCTGGGCAGATTTGGCAGTAACTTCCACTGATAGCGTATCAAATATGGCAGATTCCATCTGAGAAGCTACAAAGCGCTGCCAAACCAGCTGATAGAGGCGGAATTGGTCGCGGTTAAGAAATTCCTTGATAGCCTCCGGTTGGCGCATGACCGAGGTGGGTCGAACAGCTTCATGGGCTTCCTGCGCACCTTTGGCTTTGGTCAGGTATTTAGGCGGCTCGGGGGGCAGGAATTTTTCTCCATAACGGGTACTAATAAACTCGCGGGCTTCAGCCTGGGCAGTCTCCGCAACATTGGTTGAGTCGGTACGCATATAGGTGATCAAGCCTACTGCCCCTTCGCCCAAATCGATTCCTTCATATAGCTGTTGGGCCAATGCCATGGTGCGCCGTGCGGTATAGCCCAAACGGCGAGAAGCTTCTTGCTGCAAGGTGCTGGTGGTAAACGGTGCAGAGGGTTTTCGTCGGCGCTCACCGCGCTTGATCTTCGAGATCACATACGCAGAGCCTTCCATATCCTCCAGAATTGGCTGGACTACAGTTTGGTTTCCCAAAACAGGGTCTTCATCGTCCATTTTTGCCAATTTGGCAATGAAGGTTTCTTTGATCTTTTCAGGTCGCAGCTCGGCAGCAATCGACCAATATTCGACCGGGTTAAATGCCTCAATCTCTCGCTCACGCTCCACCACGAGGCGCAGGGCAACCGATTGGACCCGCCCGGCAGATAAGCGGCTACGCACCTTACGCCACAAGAGCGGGCTGAGGTTGTAACCAACCAGACGGTCCAGAATTCGACGTGCCTGCTGGGCATCCACCAGATCCATATCAATCCCACGCGGGTGAGCGAATGCCTCATTGATGGCGGGCTCAGTAATTTCATGGAATACCACCCGCTGGGTGCGTTTTGGCTCAATCTTGGCTGATTCAAGCAAGTGCCAGGCAATGGCTTCACCCTCACGGTCAGGGTCAGTTGCTAAGTAGATCTCCGCATGCGATTTGGCCAAGGCCTGTATTTCTTTGACCACCGGACGTTTTTCATTGGGAACGCGATACTTGGGAGTGAAATCATGTTCGACATCCACCGAAAGTTGCGAATGTAATAAGTCGCGTACATGCCCGACGGAGGCTTTTACCGTGAAGCCTTTGCCTAAAAAACGGCCCACCGTGCGCGCCTTAGCGGGTGATTCAACGATAACCAGTTTCCCCTTGCGATTATCACCTTTCTTGGGGGCGATCATCCCCGCGTGAGCGGGCGTTTTCCCCATGCGAAAGAGGGTAGTCCCACAAACAGGGCAAATACCACGTGAAGCCGGCGTACCATTATCCGTAAAGACCGGCTTCGGGTCAGTCATTTCCCGTTTAGTCCGACATTTTACACAATATGCTTCCAAAGTAAACCTCCTGGTTCTCTAAACAACAATTTAAGATTTTATCTACGTTATAAAATTTGATCTGAAAATTAACCTATGCCTCATAGGTTTCGGGTTGTTCTCTCACGGCGATGTAATTCATTCCACCCACCTGACGCACCATACCCTTTAATTCCATCATCGCCAGGGTGGCCGAGACGGTTTCGATGGGTATATTTGCCTGAGCCCGAATTTCATCCACATGCATCGGTTCGTGGGAGAGCAATTGGTATAAGCGTGATTCAATCGGGCCGGTAGGTAGTGCCACCCGAACCGCCCGATGTTCTGTGATCATGGTCATGTTCAATGACTCGAGCACATCCTGTGGGTTGAGGAGCGGTTGAGCACCATCCCGTATCAAGCGGTTGGTACCCTGACTCTGTGGAGCATTAATATTCCCCGGCACTGCAAATACATCGCGTCCTTGTTCAGCCGCAAATGTGGCAGTGATCAGTGCCCCACTCGTCACCCCTGCTTCAACAATAATCGCCGCCATGGATAAACCCGAAATGATTCGGTTACGTGGTGGGAAGTTCAAACCATCCGGTGGGGTGCCTAAGGCATAATCACTAACTAAGGCACCATGCTCGATAATCTGGGCTGCTAATCGCCTGTTCTCAGGGGGATAGACGAGATCGACACCATTCCCCAATACAGCCAGGGTTCGACCTCCGGCATTGAGGGCAGCCTGGTGGGCAATTGAATCCACGCCACGCGCCAAGCCGCTGACAATGGTCACCCCACTATGTGCCAATGTGGTGGCAACGTCCTCGGCTACCTGGCGTCCATAGGATGTGACACGCCGGGTACCGACGATAGCAACCGCCCATTCGTCCTCTGGCATCAATGAGCCACGTAAATACAGGACGGGTGGTGGCTGGTCAATTTCCTTTAAGTGGCGGGGATATCCTTCGTCATCCCAGGTAAGCATAAGGACTCCCAAAGACTGGATGCGCTCCCAGATTTGCTCCAGTGATACACCCTTCCGCACACGCTGGAAGGACTCTATGATTTTTCGACTCAATCCGAGTTCCGCTAAGGCTTCAGGAGAGGCACTCCAGGCAGCCTCAGCATTACCGAACCTATCCAGCAATGCCTTGAAGCGTACTGAGCCAATCCCTTTCACCATATTGAAGCCCACCCAATACATCTTGGGGTCGACCAAGGTTAGTTCTCCTCCGCGAGCATCCCAGGGATGATATGTACAGTTATCTCACGATTTGTAAGATCAATGCTCTGGATAAATGTATCCACGATGGGGATAAGGACCTCTGGACCAATTTCTGGGTGGATCACGAGCACGTCACTAGCTCCGGTTTCCAAAATCTCAGTAACTGTGCCAATGGAGACTCCAGCATCAGTAGTTACGTGCAAATTGATCAATTGATGGTGATAATATTCGCCGTCTGCCAGGGATGGGCGGTCATCAGCTTTCACGTACACAATCTGATTACGAAACTGGCTGATCTCCTCTGGGGTGGTATATCCCTCAAAGGTCATCAGGAGCCCCTCCCGATGTGGCCGGCATTTTATCAACTGCAACTGATCACTTTCAGAGCTTAAATACAAAATTACACCCGGTATAAGACGCTCGGGAAAGTCAGTTAATACTTCCATCAGGATCTCACCGTGTACACCATGGGGATGACGCAGCTTACCCACAGCTAAGAAGGCAGGCTCGCCGGGCAGTAGCGAGCCTGCAGCGTTCAATTGCGCTGAACTTGCGCTTCCCTGACTCATTGTGGATCTTCAACATCCAGGTAAGCTTGCTTGCCACTGCGGGAAGCAGATACATTCAGGAGCATGCGCATGGCATTGGCAACTCTCCCCTGGCGACCAATCACCCGCCCCATATCCTCTTTGGCAACCTTCAGCTTCAGGTAGATTTTTCCACCTCGTTGCTCTTGTGAGACTCGGACTTGCGTAGGGTCATCCACCAATGAGGCGGCAATGAACTCAATGAGTTCTTTCATAACTTACTCCTTGTTCCTGGCGGCAATGAGTACCCTCTTGTGATTTCAGAACCAGCATTGCTCGCCGAAAGAAACCTTACCCGCCCAAGGATCTGCTAGGGTTTTATACCAATTTCATGATTTACGCTGGCTGGTTTGACGACTTATTTGGCGCGAATCCTGAGCTGATTTGGCTTCAGCCATTAGCGTCTCAAGTGCCTCACCGGCTTTAAAGCGCTCATAACGCTCCAGTAATCCAATGGTTTTGAACAACTTCGTGACCGACTCGCTGGGTTGAGCACCTCTGCTGATCCAATCATATATCCGATCCTCATGCAATTCGATGGTCCCAGGTTGGGTGCGGGGATTATAGAATCCCAAAATTTCCAGGAACCGCCCATCACGAGGGTGTTCAATATCGGCAGCCACAATGCGATAGCTGGGCTGTTTCTTTGCTCCTACACGGCGTAAACGAATACGTACCATTTTGATACCAATCTCCTTATCTCCAAATAAAGGTTTAAAGTCAGTCTTCCTGGGTCACAAATCCGGTGAAAAAGAAGAGTGCGCGGAAGGGACGCAAACCACCGGTATTATTCCCCAGACGATATGGGAACTTCCATACCATCATCCAAACAAGCGTGGTACTCCACGCATGCCAGATTTCTTAATGTTCTTGAACATTCGCTGAGCTTCACGGTACTGCTTGATCAGCCGATTCACATCCTGAACCTCAGTTCCAGAGCCATTAGCAATCCGTCGCCGCCGGCTGGCATTCAGCACATCTGGGCGTCGTCGTTCTTGTACAGTCATCGAGCTGATGATCGCTTCAGTCATTTTGAACTGATTTTCAGCATCCTTTGGGTCTATCTGTCGAGCCAGCTGACCCATTCCGCCGGGCAACATCTCCAACACCTGGGCAATCGGTCCCATTTTTCGCACCTGCCGCAGCTGATTGGCAAAATCTTCCAATGAGAACTCACCTGCCAGCAGCCTCTCAGCATCTTTTTGGGCTTGTTGTTGGTCAAAAGCAGCCTCAGCTTTCTCAATCAAACCCAACATATCACCCATCCCCAGGATGCGTGAAGCTAACCGACCCGGATCATAGATTTCCAGGGTATCCAGGGCCTCACCCGTACCGATGAACTTGATTGGCACACCTGTAACGGAACGGATGGAGATGGCGGCACCTCCCCGGGCATCTCCGTCCATCTTGGTCAGAATCAAACCAGTCAGAGCAATGGCTGCACGGAAGCCCTTGGCAATATTCACAGCTTCCTGACCAATCATTGAGTCAACCACCAATAACGTCTCAATGGGATGCACTTTTTTATCAATGGCAGTCAGCTCATCCATTAATGCATTATCAAGCTGAGAACGTCCGGCAGTATCCAGAATGAGGGTCGTGTTCCCACCGCGTTGGGCTTTATCCAAGGCATGTGCTGCCAGGTCAGGAGGTTTAACCCCGGCTTCAAAATATACGGGTACTCCCAGCTTCTCACCCAACGTCTCAAGCTGTTTAACCGCGGCTGGGCGATAAGGGTCAGCGGCCACCAACATCACCCGCTCCCCCTGGGCTCGAAGCAGGCGTGCCAGCTTGCCAGCAGCAGTAGTCTTGCCAGATCCCTGGAGGCCAGCCAGCATGATAACATAGGGTCGGGAGCCACTTAGATTGAGGCGCTCGGGAATGCCAAGGGTATTGATCAACTCCTCGTTAACAATCTTGATGACCTGCTGCGCAGGGTTAATGGCTTTGGATACCTCAACACCCACGGATCGCTCACGCACGCGAGCGATAAAATCCTTCACCACGCCATAATTGACGTCAGCTTCCAATAAAGCCATGCGCACTTCACGCATCGCTGTATCAACATCAGCCGCCGAGAGTTTTCCCCGGCGGCGTAATTGCGTGAATACATTATTCAGTCGTTCGGTCAGGTTCTCAAACACAGGAGTGCATTTTAGCGTGTAAGTTTAGAATGGTCAAGAGTAAGTAATGAAGAGAGTCCAGCCATTGATTTTAAATCTAGCTCCGGCATTCAATGAGCGGTTTCCACTCAACGCAACTATTACGCTTAACAAGGGTTATACCATACTTAGATAAAGACAAACTAATCAAGAGTGCAGCATTTAATCGAAAATGGAATTTTACCCTCGCCAAGGAGATGTATCGATGTCAAAAATCGCTCTAGTCACTGATAGCACATGTTCCATTCCAAAAGATCTGGTCGAAAAATATGAGATTATTGTCGCCCCACAGATATTAATCTGGGGCAATGAGATATTAGAAGATGGGGTGGACATCATGCCCAGTGAGTTCTATAGGCGCCTCGCTAAAACCTCCGTCATACCATCCACCTCACAGGTGACGGTATCCAAATTTCTCGAAATATACCAACGCCTGCTCGATCAGGATCACCAGATCATGACCATCGTGCTCTCGTCCAAGTTATCTGGGACGCTTAACTCAGCTATTCAGGCAAAGGCAATGCTGCCCGCTGAGGCACCCATCGAGATCGTCGATTCCTATACCACTGCCATGGCCATGGGTTTCCACCTGCTGGCTGTTGCCCGTGCCATCAAACAGGGAGCCACCCTAGCTGAGTGCGTGGCGCTAGCTTACAAAGCTATCGAACATACTGGCGTCTTTTTTGCCGTGGATACACTGGAGTTTCTACACCGGAATGGACGGATTGGTGGTGCAAAACGTTTCCTGGGAACAGCTTTGAATATCAAACCAATCCTGGAACTGAGGGATGGCAAGGTGGAGGCAGCAGAGCAAGTGCGTACGCGCAGGAAGTCGCTTAGCCGGATCGTCGAGCTTGCTGTGAAGCAAATTGGCGCGCGTACACCTGTTCGCCTGGCATCCTTGCACGCCAATGCACCTGAAGACGCCAAAATTATGTTGGAGGAAGCTACCGAAAAACTTAATCCGATCGAAACTTACACTTCGGAGGTCAGCCCAGTAGTTGGCGCAAACGCTGGCCCTGGGGTCGTCGGCCTGGTCTATATGGCCGGCATGTAGTCATAGATTTCAAACCCTAGACCGCGGGATAATCTACCTACGGTCTTTTTATTTTACAGGTAAAATCGGACCAGTAGATCAAGCAGCAACACTTCCATGGTGAAAGTATGCAGCGATGCTGCTGGTAAAATTAACCATTATCCATCCACAACCAGGAGATAGCATGAAAACTTATCCTCACATCGCCATACAGGTTCCTGAACTATATTTACCTCGCTCAGGTGTAGACCTGAATAAATGGGCGGTCATCGCATGCGATCAATTTACCTCCCAACCGGAATACTGGCATAAAGTCGAGGAAGTCGTCGGAAAAGCACCTTCCACGCTCAATATGATCTTTCCCGAGGTCTATCTCGATAAGCCAGGAGCAGATGAACGCATTCAGCGTATCCAGCATACTATGCTGGATTATCTATCCAGTGGATTACTCGTCCCGCAAGCTGGCATGGTGTATGTGGAACGGCAAGTGGGTGGCAAATTACGAAAAGGGCTGGTCCTGGCGTTGGATTTGGAGCATTATGACTACAATAAAGGCTCACGATCGCTTATTCGCGCCACTGAAGGAACGATCATTGAACGCCTGCCTCCACGGATACGCATCCGGGAAGGTGCCAAGTTGGAAATACCCCACATCCTGGTACTGGTCGATGACCCCGAACGTACAGTCATTGAACCGGTGGGTAAATCGAAATTGCTCCTAAAGGAGTTATATGATTTTGAGCTAATGGCTGGCTCTGGTCATTTGAATGGATACCTGGTGGATAACCCGTCCATCGAAACCGGAGTGGTCCGTGCCCTGGAGCAGCTAGCTAACCCACAGACTTTCGCAGCCAAATACGGCGTCAGCACCGATCAACCTGTGCTGCTTTTCGCCATGGGCGACGGCAACCACTCACTCGCCACCGCCAAGGCTATCTGGGAAATGAAAAAATCACAGGTCGGAATGGACCACCCGTCGCGTTATGCATTAGTGGAAATCGAGAATGTACACGATGAAGGATTGGAATTCACACCCATCCACCGCGTAATCTTTGGTCTCAAACAGGATATCTTCAAAGCTATGCAGGCATACTACCAATCGGGATTTTCTTATACCCCGTGTAGGGACCAATCCGAGATGGTTGCCAGAGTCGACGAGTCACCTGGGATTCCACAAACCATCGGGGTGATCTCACCCCAAGGCTTTGGAGTTGTGGAGGTCGCCAATCCATCTTTCAATTTACCCGTGGGCACATTACAAACATTCCTGGACGACTTTCTGAAGAATGGGGGAGCCGATAAGATCGACTATATTCATGGTGAAGATACAATTTATAAGCTGGGATTGCTGCCCCGAAATATTGCATACTACCTGCCTGGCATGGATAAAAGCGACCTATATAAGACTGTCATCCTGGATGGTGCTTTACCCCGTAAGACGTTTTCCATGGGAGAGGCATATGAAAAGCGTTTTTATATGGAATGCCGGGAAATATCCTGAGGTGTTCTATGTATGTATATAAACGAGCGGAGTAATCCGCCGGTTTTTTATTGCCGCCTAAATTGACAATTGGCATAAGGTATAATTAGATAAAGATCTAATTGGGTAAATGATTTTTATCGATGGACAACTTCCTTCGTGATCCTAATGAAATTCGGCTACCTCCTGAGGAAGTGCGCCTGAGTAAAGTGCAAGTCACTCCTCAACCGAACAGTGGGCGGGTAAAAATCTATATTGAGCTGACACCCTTCATGAAGAGACCGAATGTCAGCATTACCATCACCTCAGCCATGGGTAAGGAAGTAGCCCATACCAGCATTTTGGAAACCACGTCGCCCAAATTGGAATTTACGATGCATTTGCGCGAACCTGATCCGGGCTGCGAATATATCGCCGATATCAGCGTATATTACCAAAGGCCACCAGAAACGAGTGATATCCCGATGGATGTGCCTCTCCCAGATCCTATTGTTGTTGACCACAATAAAACACTATTTAGCCTCCCGCATTTGGATACTTGAACTCTACAACATCATCCCATCCATATTCGATTGAAACTCTATTAGCGTTAATTTCCATCCAACCATCATCGTCTTGCCCCGTGTAAAGTAACTTTATGCGCCATCTATATTGGGTTTGAGAAGTAAGTCAGGCTCCACCTGTGCACGTTTCTTGCATCGGGTAAAATAGACGTAAACATCTATTATGACCAGCCAACTAGGATCAAACGGCTCATCCCAACCCTCCCGCACACGACGCCGACGGGTTGGATGGACCATCCGCGTTACTCCCTCGGGTGTGCTGCTCCTGGCAGCAATCAACCTGGTTGTTCTGGGCGGGCTGGCATTCGGAATTAGCCGGATCATCCAGTGGCCCAACCTTCCAGGGCAGACAAATAGTGTGATCCCAACGGATACCACATTCGTTGAGACTACAACTCCCACTACCTCGACTACGGCTACTTCCACGAATCAACCCACGGATTCTCCCACTCCACAACCTACACTACCTTCCACACTCGAACCTGCAACAGTCAGCCCACAACCCATCAGCACCCTGACCCTCAACCAGGGATTAATCATCCTGGCGTTGGATGAGGGCGTGAATACCCATCTATTCGCCTACCAACCTGCAGAAGGTGGAGCAGAACAACCCCTGCCACTAACCCGGCTGACATTTGGCCCGTGGGATGATATCAATCCAGCCATAAGCCCGGACGGCCAGACCGTTGCTTTTGCTTCCAATCGTAGCGGATATTGGGATATTTATCTGCTTAACCTGGATAGCGGTGGAATTACACGACTGACCGACACATTAGCCTACGAAGCATCACCTGCCTGGTCACCAGATAACAAATGGCTGGTTTATGAGACATATATCGATAATAACCTGGAGATTAAAATCCAATCTGTCCTTACACCCGACGATACCATCCAGCTGACGTATAGCGCGGCAGCAGATTTCAACCCTGCCTGGTCACCCTTGGGTAGGCAAATTGCTTTCGTGTCCAACCAGAGTGGCGAGGATGAAATTTGGCTGGCAGACCTGGATGAAAGCGAAGAACAGCGCTTTCAAAATATTAGCCAAAATCCGAATAGCAAAGATACTCACCCAGCCTGGTCGCCGGATGGCAAATCTCTCGTTTGGGTTAGTGAGCAGGACGGTATGCGCACCCTCTTGCTCCAGGAGCTGCCCATAATCGATGATGCAATGGAAACTCCATCCACATTGGACCGACAAAACCTGGGAAGTGGAGATTGGCCCGTCTGGAGCGCTGATGGTGAGACGATCCTGACCATTTTACAGGCACCCAACCGCATTTATCTGACGGCATATCCGGCTCACTACCCCGGACTCGCACTCCCAACGATTGAGGTGCCAGGATCAGTGAATGGATTGAGTTGGGGAAATATTTCACTGACAGCATCGCTTCAAACCATCTACCAGCAGGCAGCCCAGGTTACATCCACTCCCTTATACCTCCCATCTGTGATAACCCTACCCAACGATAATGGTGGTCGGTACCAGCTTTCTCCATTGAGCGGTATCCAGGCGCTATATCCCTATCTTCACGACCTGACCGATGAGAGCTTTCTAGCCCTGCGCTCCCGGATTGCTACCGAAACGGGTTGGGATTTCCTCGCCAGCCTCGAAAATGCTTATGTTCCCGTCACTTCTCCGTTGGATCCTGGGATGGGTAATGATTGGTTATACACAGGGCGAGCATTCGCGATCAACTCTCTACCCTTGAATGCGGGTTGGTTGGTGGTTGTGCGGGAAGACTTTGGCTCAGAAACCTATTGGCGGGTATATATCCGAGCCCTCTATCAGGATGGATCAGCCGGCATTCCCATACATGACCAGCCCTGGGATTTCGATTCCCGTTATAACGGCGACACCACGACCTACGAGCTGGGAGGAGCACAGCAAGCCTCAATCCCGCCGGGATATTGGATCGATTTCACCGAGCGCGCTCATTCGTATGGATGGGAACGCGTACCTGCACTGACCACTTGGAGAGCCTCTTACCCAGCCACGCGCTTCAATGAATTCATTTCGACGGGGGGACTGAACTGGCAGTCAGCCATGCTTGAGCTATATCCGCCAGAGGCACTGATCACACCCACTGCCGTCATACCACCCACACGCACCCCCACACCTACGCTGCGTTGGTATGTATCACCCACACCCACAACCACGCCAACACCGCGCCCAACGTTTACACCCAGCCTGACAACGCCTACCAATCCACCATCTTCTTCCAACTTTGTCCCAACTGCCAGCCCAATCCCCGATGGTTGAATTAGATAGCCATCCCAGCATATCTCCAGTTCTTATGCAAGCTTTCAATAAATACACCGATAAGTTTTCAAGATGGTTGAAACAATCAAAATGCCTGCTGCGTACTATTGCCCTCGCAGTTATTATTACCGCCTGTCAACCTTTACGGGTCACTTCCTCCCCCCCGCCATTCTTTCCAACCTATACCCTCACTCCGCAGATTTCTGCAACCACAACTGAGCCTGCCACCCCGGCTACGGGCATATCTTTGGTCACTCAGGCGTACTCTTCATCCACGCTATCACCAATTTCCACTGCAACGATGGTACCCGACCCCTTACAGATCATTTATCCAACTCAAGGAACAGTTCCCGTCTTTAATTGGAGACCCCCTCTTTACCCCACCCCATGGGCGCCCACCCTATACGATCATTTCTACTTTGCCAGCCCCATTGCTGCGAATGAAGTGAATACACCTGTGGCAGATTATCGTTACGGAGGTGTGTTTTTCCAGGATGTAGTGCATACCGGTGTGGATATTCCTGCTCCAAAAGGCACTCCGATACTGGCAGCGGGTGCGGGAACGGTTGTTTGGGCAGGTTATGGGATATATCAGGGTGGTTACGATCCCAAGGATCCTTATGGTCTGGCGGTCTCCATTCAGCATGACTTTGGTTACCAGAATCAATTACTATATACCATTTATGGGCATATGGATGAGATTTATGTGGTTGAGGGACAGCATGTGGAAACCGGAGACCTGCTCGGACTAGTGGGGGAGACGGGGAGAGTTACTGGACCACATCTACATTTTGAGGTGCGTCTTGGCGAAAATAGTTTTTTCGCCACGCGTAACCCAGAATTGTGGCTGGTGCCACCCATCGGATGGGGTATTGTCGCTGGACGAGTGATGGATACTGCAGGCCGATTGATCAGTGACCAACAGATTATCATAACCGACCCCAAGAGCGAGGCAAATTGGCTCGCCTGGTCATATGGCAAAACCTCGGTAAATAGTGACCAATATTATCAGGAGAATTTAGTGATAGGAGATATACCAGCAGGTACCTACCTTCTCCGAGCAGCTTTTTGGGGGGTATATTTCAGCGCCCCTATCGAGGTTCATGCTGGGATGGTCAATTATTTTACCTTTCGAGGCTACAGCGGTTTTTCTATCGAAGCACCTCCTGCACCCGGTGCTGATTTCACTCCCGCGCCGCTAGAAACACCAATCCCTTGACATGTCGAACATATGTGCTAAACTATACTTACAATTTGAATGATCAGGAGTGACCTTCATGGCTAAAAAGTCTGCATCCCCACAACCCAAAATGGACGAAGCGCGCCAGGCAGCGCTGGACAAAGCTCTGGGTGATATTACCAAGCGTTATGGTGATGGCTCGATTATGCGCTTGGGCGAAGCTCATCAGCTACGCGTCGAAGCCATTCCTACGGGCTCACTTTCACTGGATATTGCTCTGGGTGTGGGGGGAATACCGCGCGGTCGCATCACTGAAATCTACGGACCCGAATCATCGGGCAAGACCACCATCAGCCAGCATATTGTGGCTGAGGCCCAAAAATTAGGTGGAACGGCTGCCTATATCGACATGGAGCATGCCCTGGACCCCACATATGCCTCGCGCTGTGGAGTGGACGTGGAAAACCTGCTCATATCACAGCCAGATATGGGTGAACAGGCCCTGGAAATCACCGAAACCCTGGTTCGGTCAGGGGCGATCGATGTCGTTGTGATCGATTCGGTGGCTGCACTTGTCCCAAGGGCTGAAATCGAAGGTGATATGGGAGATGCTACCATGGGCATGCAGGCGCGCTTGATGTCTCAGGCCTTACGGAAGCTTTCGGGCGCCATCAAGCAAACCAATACCTCAGTGATCTTCACCAACCAGCTACGACAGAAAATTGGCGTCATGTTTGGCAATCCTGAGACAACCTCGGGGGGTATGGCGCTGAAGTTTTATGCTTCAATCCGGCTTGACGTACGGCGAATTCAATCCATCAAACTCGGAGCTGAGATCATTGGCAACCGCACCCGGGTGAGGGTAGTAAAAAACAAGGTCGCACCACCCTTCCGTACTGCAGAATTTGACATTATGTATAACGAAGGCATTTCCAAAGCCGGAGACCTGCTTGACCTGGCAACTGCCATGGAGATCATCACAAAACGAGGTTCGTTCTTCAATTACGGTGAGCTTCGCCTTGGCCAGGGCAGGGAAAACGCCAAGGATTACCTGCGCGCCCACAATGAGCTGGCATCAGAGATCGAGATGGCTGTGCGCGAGCGTGCAGCCAGCGGCGAGGCTGCCGCTGGCTTTGGAGGTATTGCAGAAGAAAGCAGCACAGATGATGGAGATTTGTGAGCAGCGGTAAACAGTTTAGAACTGAAAGGCATCACTATCCCGAACGGGATAGTTGTCGCTCCAGGTGCGAGAATAGATAAACGCTGGTTGTTCCAGAATAGCAGGAGCTGCAATTGGGATCAGCGCTATCATCTTAGATTAGTATCAGGCTCGGAATTAAGTGCCTCGCTTGAACAGGCACTTTACCCGGCTCGTAATGGAACTAAAGCCAGCATCCGGATCCTGTTCACCGCCCCATCTGAACCCGGCACATATCAAAGTGAGTGGCAGGCCTATAACCCGCAAGGAGAGGCCTTCGGAGATCCCTTGTTTGTTCAGATAGTGGTGGATTCAGGCAAGCCATAATTGAGAAAATAGTAAAGATTAATTTATTTTTATTCAGCCAGGGTATAAAAGCATTATAATTTTAATAAAGCGCCCCTCGGTAACGAGATTTACTTACCCGAGGGGTAATATTTGCAGAATCGGGAAATAACATGCGAAAATCATTAATCATCGTTATCATCCTGCTGTTGCTTGTGGGTATACCAACCAGCGTAAAAGCTGCATCCAGCCAAAGGGAACAACCTGTGGTAAACGCGGTCCTATTCTGGTCGAATGGATGCCCATTTTGCTCCCAGGTATTGACGACTACACTGCCAACACTACAGGATAAATATAAATCTCAATTAAATATCCTGCTGATTGAGCTTGCGACCTCTAAAGATGTCGATAACCTATATGCTTTGGGTGCAGCGCTTGGGCTTAGCAAGGAACAGGTAAAAGTACCATTTCTACTCATCGACCAAACCGTGTTGATTGGCGTAGATGATATCAATACCAGGCTATCTGGCTTGATTGAGAAATATCTGACCGTAGGTGGTTCAGAGTACCCCAATATACCTTTATTGGGTAAGATGCTCCCCCAGGGAGTCGCATACAATTCATCTGAGCTCTACTTGCATCTTGTCTCACAGTCGGCAAGCGTAACAAATACGACTGGAATGGCTCTGGCTTGGGGAATCATGGTCATCATGGGTATCGCCTTGATTTTAGCGATTGTGATGATCCTACGCGCATTTCAAGGTAAACCTCTGCGCGAATTCAAGGGCTGGTGGGATATTATCATTCCAATACTATCCATCCTTGGTTTGGGGGCCTCCATTTATCTTACCTATGTGGAAGTCACCCACACACGCGCCTTGTGTGGTCCAGTCGGTGACTGTAATGCAGTGCAAAGCAGCCCATACGCCAAGCTGTTCGGTGTATTGCCGATTGGATTGGTGGGTGCATTGGGTTACATTGCCATCCTTGTCACCTGGTTATGGCGGCGCTTGCGCACAGATTCTCTCTCTAAAATTGCAGGCCCGGTTATGTACGGAATGGCACTCTTTGGAACACTGTTCTCCATTTACCTGACCTACCTGGAGCTGTTTGTCATCCATGCCGTCTGTATCTGGTGCCTGGCATCAGCAGTGATCATTACGGCATTGATGTTACTTAATCTGCCACCCATCACCCAATGGCTGGCTATTTCTGACGATGAGGAATAGTTCTTTTGCGTGATGCAGGCACCTTGAGTCAGTTCAGCTTGCGAGATACCTTTGTCTCGCTAAAATATCCAAATTATCGCTTGTGGTTCATTGGGCAACTGGTCTCACTGGTGGGCACCTGGACACAAACCACTGCCCAAGGCTATTTAATCTATCAATTAACCAAATCTCCAGCCTATCTGGGTTATGCAAGCTTTGCGAATGGTCTTCCTTCCTGGTTCTTCACCTTATACGCTGGTGCGATTGCCGACCGAGTGCCCAGGCGAACTCTCATGGTCATTACCCAGAGTTCCATGCTCGTCCTGGCCTTTGTTTTGGCGATATTAGCCTTTACCAATACCGTGCAGTGGTGGCATATCCTCATCCTGACATTTCTATTGGGAATTAGTAATGCCTTTGATGCCCCTGCCCGGCAGGCTTTCGTGCTGGAAATGGTCGAGCGTGAAGATATGACCAACGCCATCGCTTTAAATTCGACTATGTTCAACTCGGCGGTGGTATTAGGACCTGCCTTTGGCGGTTTAATCTATGCCTGGGTAGGACCAGGATGGTGTTTTACCATCAATGGTATTTCTTTTATTGCGGTGATCATTGCCTTGCTTCTCATGAGGTTGAAGCCCTTTGTCCCTATCAGAAGCTATGGCAGCACCTGGAGCGACGTCAAGGAGGGTTTGAAGTTCGTCGTCAACCACCCCGCCTTGAGAATGTTGATTTCCAACCTGTTTATCACCACCACATTCGGATTGGGCATCGCGACGCTTATCCCTGCCTGGGCAGTGGTAGTTTTAGGTGGTGATGCAAGCACAAATGGCTTTTTATTGGCGGCGCGCGGCTTTGGATCGTTGATTGGGGCCCTGACGATAGCCGCACTGGGGCACATTCGATTCCGGGGAAAGGTATGGACCGTTAACAGCCTCATTATGCCCATTATGATGGTCGTGTTTGCCTATATGCATTGGCTGATACCATCATTACTGGCAATGGCTGCGATGGGTTTTTCGTTCATGATGATCGTCAATCTCTCCAATGCGATGGTGCAAACCCGAATACCAGATGAGATGCGGGGACGGGTGATGGGTATCTACACTTTTTTCTTTTTCGGAGCCATTCCTCTTGGCTCGCTAATCGCCGGTTGGGCGGCTGACATCATTGGAGAGCCTGTGACTGTGATTATCAGTGCAGTGATCTTGTTGGTATTTGCACTGTGGGTGATTTGGCGTCAACCCGCCTTGCGAGCTATGGAATGAAACCGCCCTCATTAGTTTATATGGTATACCCGAGCCCTGTTTTTTAATACTATTCGGTTGGAAGACTTATAATTGACGAAGCATAAGGGAGATGGTAAAATTCCGACGCTCTCCGCCCCCATTGTCTAGCGGCCCAGGACGCGGCCCTCTCAAGGCCGAAACACGAGT
>CAZXPK010000028.1:0-32882 GCA_964642565.1 uncultured Anaerolineaceae bacterium | reverse complement strand
GATTCGGTGGACGGCTTGCTCCGGAATCAGTGGTCGCTTTCGACCGGATTACGCAATTGAGTCATTTGATAATTAAACACATGTTCCTGAGAAATAAATAGCAGTAAGAATAAATATAGAATTTACTACCCACTCTGTGTAATCGAGGGAAGAATTACACTGGCACTCTTAAAAAAACACAGTTATGGCTTACGAAAACCATAACTGTGGAAAAGGCGAAATATTCAATTAAGCGATCCACAAAATATTACATATTCTAGAATCTCATAAAATTAACATGCCCACGTCGAACCGAACACGATCATCGCTGTGGTAGTACCACAGTTTTATGACATGATTAGCGGTAATTATTATCGTCCAATGGATTCTTGATCACTTCAAAATGGACATGTAAATATCTTGCTGGAGGAGATTTAGAGCGGAGACTTAATTATCCACTAATACTCCTAATTTCAATTTCCCCTTGTATTCCCACGATTTAATGCCTACTCTAACTATATCTGGTATTGTGTGGACTGATAATACTGTTTATGCTCAGAGATCCATTCAATCGTTCTGGTAAGTCCCTCTCGCAAATTAATTTGTGGTACCCAGCCTAATAATTCTCTGGCAAGACGATTATCTGATAATAAGCGCGTCACTTCACTTTTTTGTGGACGTAATCGTTCTGAATCTACTTCGATTTCAAGAGATTTGCCAAGAATTGAGAATATCTCGTTAGCCAAATCTATAATGCGGATTTCACTGCCAACACCGAGGTTTATCGTCTTTCCCTCGATTCCTGGTGTTTGTGCAGCCCGTAGAAAACCTTCTACTGTATCTGACACATACGTAAAATCACGATATGCTTCTAGATTACCCAAATGAATCTTGTATTGTGTAATCGCCTGGATAATAATAGACGGTATTACCGCTCTTGCAGACTGTCGCGGTCCGTACGTGTTAAAAGGACGGATAGTTACAATGGGCAGATCATAAGCACAATAAAAGCTCTCAGCTAATTTGTCTGCCCCAATCTTGCTGGCTGAGTATGGCGACTGCCCCTGCAATGGATGAGTTTCATCAATGGGTACTCTTATTGCGGAACCATACACCTCACTTGTGGAGGTATGGACTATACGCATAACCCGATTTTCTCGACCAGCAAGCAAGACATTCATCGTGCCCAAGACATTAGATTCGATAACCTCTGCCGGATGCTTATAAGAATAAGGTATTGCGATTAGAGCTCCAAGATGAAGGATTATTTCCACGTCTCGTGAGGCAGTTATCATTGCGGGTAAATCTCTCAGATCACCTGCAATAAGTTCAAGCTTATCAAAAACTTCTGTGGGTAGCATTGAGAGAAGACCAGGGTCACCTCTTGAGTTATAACGTACAAAAGCTCTTACTTTAGCGCCGGATCGCGCTAGTTTTTCCACCATGTGGCTGCCAATGAAACCCCCTGCTCCCGTGACTAGTACTTTTTTTTCATTCCAGAATGTTGAAATATCTTGCATATTGAAACCTTAATCCCTCTATATACAGTTGGGAGATGATAATATCTGAAGCACATAAGCATGCCTCAAGCATAGATAGAGATTAGCTAATAATGATCACATTACAGTGGAGGCGCACTGATCTCAATTCTGCATGCTAGGATGGAACAAAATTACGCCTCAATGATGGTTCTTAGATATCGATATAGCATCTTCTAATACTTTTTCAAACTGCTCGGCTGCATACTGAGGCGAATGATGCTGTTCAGCCCAGGTACGCCCGTTTTTCCCTAGTCGTTCACGAAGAGCCTTATCTTGCCTAAGGGTAAGTATGGCTTCAGCAAGTTTACCTGGTTCTTCCGGTGGAACCCACACACCTGCATCAGCCCGCTTTATCAACTTCCAGGATTCACTTTCTTCATCGACGCTGACCAAGATCGGCCGACCACTTGCCATGATCGAAAAAGTCTTCGAGGGCAGAGAGGCTGCACCGATCCCCCGTCGAAGGATAACCAGTGAGACATCTGCACTTGAAAGAACTTCCGGTAGTTTTTCGCGTGGCTGAAATGGGATGAATTGTACATTTGATAACTGTCGTTGTTCAGATTGAGATTGAAGGACTTCCCGTCCTGCACCATCACCTATAAGAACAAATTGGATATCTTTCTGATCAGTAAGTATCTCAGCAGCAGTTAATATGTGCTCTAAGCCTTGTGAAAGCCCGATGTTTCCAGCATAAAGAACTACGAACTTATCGCTCAGGCTATTTTTTTTCGCAAAGGAATTATCCTTCGATAGAGGCTGTATCAATTCAGTATCAACCCAATCATAAACTAAAACCATTTTTGAATCAGGGACATCTAAATTGCGTAAACCTGGTCGGAAAGACTCTGACAAAATCCTTACAATTTGTGCATGATCTAGGCAATACCGCTCCAAGCCGGTAACAGCCATGATCACTGGCTTATGCCGAAAAATGCCCAGAGTCATTCCAACATCCGGATATACATCATGAACAGAGTAGACAGCAGGCTTATGCCTTAAGACAACTGACCAAAAAAAAGGTAACCACACAGAGAGGGCTGAACTCGCAGCCAATACCACATCGTATCGTTGGCTAATACCAGTAAAGGTTGCGCCCAGCTGGTAGCAGATAAATTGAATTAGACGCTGTCCGAGATGTCTCCGATTTACTGAAGGCAGTCCAATACGGATCACATTTACACCGTCCTCAGACGAGCGATAGATCAATTTCCCTCGAAATGCAGGTGAAACCTTTCCTGTAGGATAATGAGGCACCATTGTGATCACGGTCACTTGATGCCCCCGTTTGACCAATCCTTTACAGAGCATGGTGAATAAAGGTGCACTCGGTCCAAGATCAGGTTCATACAGCGTACCAATTATTAGTACATTCATATTTGCGTATTGACCTTTGGATTCTTTGTCTCTATATTTATCCAGCAAAGGCTAAAATCGTTTCTTTTTGTTCTCGTAAGGCATCTGGCCATTCTTGGTCAGATAATGAGCGTTTGCCCTGTAAGTAAAATCGTACCATTCCTTCAGCTTTTGCAATTTGGGAACTTGTCCCAAGCACTTTACATATAATTTTTAGTATCGAATGGCTAAATGGTCGAATCAGTGGTGCGATGAGAGGATTAAATACAACCCGTTGTCTTACCGGTTTGGGTGAATATCTCATGCGAAATTTATAATCATCGACACTGGCTGGAGCGTCCAGGGAATGGAGACCATAAAATATACATCTAATTCCAGGTCGATTGAGAACCTCACGAGTAAATGTATAGGTTAATGCATTATTGATGCCAAATTTTAAATGTTGGGTCAGGCTTTGTTGATAAAGAATACCGATCGTATCGTTAATCGTGCAAGCCAGAAGTGAGGCGACAAGATCCCCCTCATGCAAAGCACCCCACGTTTCAAAACAAGGTAAACCATCAGCGCTTAAACACAATGCCTCCCAAAAGCTTCTAGACTCTGCATTCTGGCGACCCTGACGAACCAATGTATCTTCCCGCAGTTTCCATCCTTCTTTCGCAAGTTGCTTCAAAGGGATGCACTCATATGAGGCATATTCAAGCCCTCTAGTCACATCATGTCGAGCTTTTTTAGGAAGGTCAGCGAACTCATAATTTGCTTGATCATAGACAACATGGTAACTTAATTGACCTTCAGGTTGCTTTAGGGGAGTGGAAAAACGAATTCCAATTGCTTTGCTTTGTCTAAAAAAATTTAAAATTTCATCATTTGAAGGTGTAATTAATAGGTGATATGGAAAGGCCTGATAAACTTTTGGGCCTATATCATACCAATAACTACTTTCTGTTTTTATTATTTGGTGCCCTTGCCGGCTTAGCCATTCTATAAGTGATTCTTGTTCCATTATTATCTGTCTTATGAAATAATAAATATCTAAACAATTATTACGTACGATCCCCATCTCGAATTTAATTAAAACATATAAAAATCACCAAATTTAGCGATTCTTATCGTTGCTTTAAAAAATCATTTATCAGGACTAAACAATTCGGTTTTTTTCTTATTTACCGATATCCAAGCAATAATGGATTTCTTACAAACACACTCAATCTACCCACAGGTCAATCATGAACGGTGCGTTTGCCAGCTTTACGGTCGGCATATTGCTGCTCTATCCAGGTATATGTGGTTTTCAGCCCTTCCCTGAGCGGTATACATGGTTCCCAATTCAAGATAGATTTAATAAAAGTGTTATCACTATTGCGTCCTGCAACGCCTTTGGGAGCATCCAGCTTATAGGTGCGCTGCAATTTAACACCACCAATTTCCTCGATGATGTCCACCAGCTCATTTACCGATACAATCTCGCTCGTACCAAGGTTGATCGGTGTGGCGATCAATTTGTCGCAGTGCATGATCTGGTCAATCCCAAAGGTGCAGTCATCGATGTACATAAAACTCCGCGTACGGGTTCCCTCACCCCAAATCTCGATCTTAAGTGAACCACTATCTTTGGCTTCTATCACCTTACGGCAAATTGCTGCAGGAGCCTTCTCACGGCCACCATCCCAGGTGCCATGTGGACCATAAACATTATGAAAGCGCGCGATATGCGTTTCAATGCCACGTTCAGCATAGTATTCCTGACAGAAAATTTCAGACAACAATTTCTCCCAACCATAACCGCGCTCAGGATTGGCAGGATATGCATCCGATTCCTTCAGAGCGCGCACATTGGGGTCCTGCTGCAGGTCAATGTTATAAGCACAAGCCGAAGAAGAGAAGAAGTATCGAACGACCCCGGCGTTATAAGCAGCTTCCAGCATATGTGTGTTGATCAAGATGCTGCGCAGGCATTCCACCCGGAAGCGTTCGATGAACCCCATCCCACCCATGTCTGCTGCCAGGTTATACACTTCCGTAGCTCCTTCCACGGTTCTGACGGCATTGGCTTTCTCGCTCAGGTCCAGAGTTAAATTTTCTACACCTTCAGTAACCTGGTACCAATGGGGCAGTGGTTTCTTGTCTACAGCCCGAATTCGACTGAAACCTTGATTATGAAAATAGCGTACCAAAGAACCACCGATAAAACCTCCTGCGCCTCCAATGACGATCAAGTCGTTTTTTTTCATACGTGGATAAGTCGCTGCGGTAAGATTTTTACTCATATTTCCTCCATAAGAATGTTGTCGGTATTGTTCTTGTCAAAGACCTGGTTATGATCAATAGCAGTTATTTGTTTCTGAGTGAGTAAATATAATAAAATCCCTAACGCACTATGTAATCAAGCTATCGGTATATCAGATAATACCATATTATAAATCCTAATCAATTTCGTCACATGCTGCTCGATATCATAATGCTCGCTGGCAAGCTGGTAACTCGCCTTTCCCATCGATGTACGCAACGCATGATCAGTAGCAAGCTTGCAAAGCGCAGATGCTAATTGCTCAGGCTTTCCAGGTTCGACCAGAACCCCATTGATACCATCATGAATCAAGTCAGGTAGTCCACCAACCTTGGTAGCTACAATCGGCAGCCCACAAGCCATAGCTTCAAGTACTGCCATTGGCATCCCTTCATTATAGGATGGATAAACGAAAATATCTGCATCCTGCAATAGGTTGACTTTTTCGGTACCGTAGGTAAGTGGGTGTAATCTTACATAAGCGTCCATTTTTGAGGCTGAAATTTTTTCACGCAACTGTTCTAATTCCTCAGGGACCAAGGGACCTCCAACCAAATCAAATCTCATGTCCATCCCTTGTGATTGAATGGCAACAGCAGCGTCCAATAAATCGAAGCTTCCCTTGGTCTTACCCAACCATCCTAAATATAATACCCTGCACGGTTTTGGTAAATTTACTTCTGAAATGTGCTTTTCCGCTGCAGTATGAAATAGTTTTAGGTTGATTGCATTTGGCAAATAATAGGCGGTTCTACCAGGAACAATTGAACTTAGTTGGAGCCATTCCTTTGAAAGCGCTACAACTCCATTAGTCAAACGGATCACCTGTCGAAAATACCATTGCCACCATTTAGGTCGCTCATAATAGAGCACTAAAAGACTACAATGCGGATGCAGAAGCACACGACTACCGAGAAGGCGTGCAATGAATGCACAATAAGTATGTTTTACAAACGATAGCCCAATTGCAGTACTGATATGTGCTAATTGTGGACGGCTATCCAAGACAGCCTTGGTGAAGCGCCAACAATCCTGTATTGCAGAGATCAAGTTTGAGAAGGTGGCTTTTCCGGTACTAGAAAGTTCCCGGTTTTGAGAGCTGGTTTGTACAAAATGCAGGTCCACCTGAACGGGCAGTGAAGAATTCAACAGGGTTTGATAATAAGCTCCCACACCACCCATCGGGGGTGGCAGGGCACCGGAGATTAGGATACGCAATTTGCTAATAGCCATGGGTAAATTATCGTGCATTTCCAAAGATACTTTGGAGATATTCCCTGCTTAAACGTTTTTCTAACGGATAGAGAGCTTCTTCATGTCTTAAAATCGTGTCGATATCTCCGAAACGCATCGAAATCATTTTAGCGGGTACACCTCCCACTACGGAGTAGGGTAAAACATCTTTGTTCACCACAGCCCCGGCTGCCACGATGGAACCCCTTCCTACTCGCACCCCTTTTAAAATTATCACGCCCGAGCTCACCCAAATATCATCCTCAAATATTACGTCTTGGTCATTTTCGGGCATTTTATCCTGAACGTCACCCATAAATTGCCCTACTACAGAAGTATTATGGTCTCCACCAATCACAGTGACGTTGTAGCCAAACATTACTTTATTTCCAATAATGATGCGACTTTTGGTTGCCATAAATATTGGATTTCTGTTAATCGAAACATTATCACCAATATCTATAGTTTTATAGGTATAAAAGCCGTCCGGATCAAAAATTATTCCTCTTCCATGATGATGAAATGCGTAACGTAAAAATAACATTCTCACTCGCCGCCATCCGCGTCGCCAAAGAACATATAAATCTGCAATCCATCCTAGTATGAACATTAGTATATCCTTTCAAAAATATAAAAATTAAAATCCCTTCCATTTCTTCTGGCATGCGTCGATCATGGTTAATGACCCCGCTTGGGCGAAGGTGTGGATAAACTCGATTTTCTTATTCCAATCAGGATTTATTTTTGCTACCTCTTTTTCCATATAATCAGTTTCAGAAAGGCGTAATATCTCGTTTATACCAAACCCCCACGTAAATAGATTGGAATAATCCTGTGATGGCCTGAAAATTATTCCATTATCAATAAATATTTTTCCTGCTGGTCTGGCTTTTTTGACATCCGATATAATTGGGTTTAAGGGGTGGGGTGTCCAATCCTTTGAAAATAATTCCACTGACGAGAAAAGAAATAACTCGACTAGAGGATATGTCCCTTCATTTTCCGTTATACCAGTGAATAGCCACCATTTTTCTTGATAATATAATAAGGTTGTATCAACAGCAATAATATTCTCCATTAAATTCATTCTGAATTTCCATTCGAATGGGAAATTTACACATTCATATAGCTCAATGGTCCTGTTTTCAGATGTTTCGGGTATCATGTAATAAGTATCATCGCATTCAAAAACAAATGGATAGGACAAATGGTAATCTTTGAACAGTATTTGAACGGGTTCTTTGTAGTTGCCATTTCTATCCATCTCAATAACTGAAAGATGAGCTTTTCTTTTTTTGTTAATTAATTCTTCAATAAAAATATAATATTTATCATCAGCCTGAACGATATGTGGATCAGCCCAGAAACGATCTTTGGGAGGAATTATCTCTTTGAAGCTAGAAAATGAGGATGACGAGGGATTATTAATGTCAAACAATAAATACCACTGATCTAAAAAGAATGATCTTAGAAAGAATTCACGAATATTCCTCATAAATATTAACAGGTACTCCCTGATTACCAGGAAATTTGATGGTGAGCTATACTGCTTGTAGTCATTACTTCTGGGTTCGGTAGAATATTTTTCGATTTCAGCAAGAAATCCTGTTTCCCCAAGCCGATAGAGAAGCTCGATCTGTCTGGAAAGAAAAGATGAGGATGCCCAAAAGCAACGGTTACGGTTACGGGCCGGAGATAAAGGGTAAGTTTGAATCCATGATTTATATAAGACCGTGCCAAAAGTTGAATTGTCATTCAAAATGTACAATATGCATCCGGTTTCAGGGTTGCGTTTAACCACCTCCCAAAATCCCGGAAGATTACTTCGAATTGCCTGATGATCTCCATGATAATATGACCATACTCCATACTTGGCAGTAGTAAGGATCTCTCCAGTTAGAGACTCAAATCCCATCCTAATTAGGATATCTAATTGATAGCCCTGTATTTCTTCTACATCTGAGGCATTGCAACAGCCAGGTTCCCCTCCACCGTTTGGTTTTACCCTAATAACAGGAACATCGGCAAATAATTCTTTAACATCTCTGGGTGCAAATGCATCGGGTCCCCTACGAAATATTGCATTGTCAATTTTGCTAATCCAGCGATAAGCAATATTGTGATTGTTAGAATAATATAGGTCTGGCTTATATTGTAGATGGTCTTTATTATCATTTATGATGATGACAGAAATATTTACACAATCTAAATTTGCGACCCGTTCGAGCGCAAGAAATGCCCAGGCTGGAACAACATATGAGTCGAGTAGTATCCCTAGTTTCAATTTATTTTGTTTCATGAAATTCCCTTTTTTTCAATTCAGCTTTCTATGCATTAACTGAGCCCTGTTTACCCACCCTATAGTACCTGGATAGTTACAATAAATTTATCACCCAAAAGAGGACGAATGTAATAGGCAACCATTTCATTTGCAGTAAATCGATTCCAGATCCCCTGAGATGGGTGCGACGTTTTATATTCTAGGGCAGTTATCTAATTTTGGGCGTTTTAAGGTGATACTCTCTTTAAATCAATCTTTCCCCGAGGGTATCGGTCGCACAGTACCTATACTAACCCATGAATTTTCAGTAACAGGTATATCCTCAACGATTATAGTGCGTCGATTGTAAATCGCAGCGCTAATAACGATCATATTCAGGAAGAACCAGGTAGACTTTGCATATTCATAGGTTAGTGATTGAACGCCAAATAACCAGATTGATAAAACTGTCAGCCAAAGGATCGAAAATGATTTTTGTTGGTTAATTACTCGAAAAATTACAATTACCAAAATACCTAGGAAAAGTAGAAATCCAATAATTCCAAGCTCGGCCAGAATCGATAAAAAGGTATTATGGGCGGCGGCCCCAAGTTGGCTCGATGCATTTAATGCACCGCTACCAATCCCAATTAGAAAATGCTCCTGGAATATTGAAAAACTTGCTTTCCACAACGCTAGCCTGCCACCCAGATCTCCACCGGTAATTGATATTCCGATGGTTCCCAATCGTTCCAGCGTGGCCCTAGGAACAAAGGATTGTCCAATGAATACCCCTACAGTAAAAAGAGTGAAGATCAAAAAACGATATACAGGTTTAATCCGGCTCATAGTGCCAATGATATAGATCACAGCAGGAACAATCGTTATAAGCGCTGTCCGGCTGGCAGTAAGGACAATTGCTAGCAAAGCAGCTGGAATAAAAGCAAAGTTTATTACTTTTATGGCGTTGATACCACGACCTGCCTTCTGAGTGGTAGCAAGGTGCCAGGCGACTGGCAAACTTAAGGAAAGGATTAAACCAAGTTCAACTGCATTTTGTCCTGCTCCCGAAAATCGTCCGTATTCCCATTGAGATATCGTCTTACCAGAAAGAAAATTATAAAAAGAGCTTGCAATGACCACATATCCGCCCAATATGAAAGTCTGCATTGCCGCTCGAAGTGACTCCGGTGTTGTAAATAGATCCCAAAGAATCCAAGCCAGGATGCCTATTTGAAGGTAAGTTTTTAAACGTGCATATGACCAATCATAATCGAAGGTCCAAAAGATGCTTGCCATGTTCAAAAGAACAAAGCAAAATACAATGATATGAAAAAACTGGAGTTTACGCAGACGCATTCGAATTAAAACTGATATTACCCAAATCCCTGCTGCACCTAAACCGATTATCCTAGCTAATGACCCAAGAGTCGTGATGGTGAAAGCGTTTTCCCAAGGGATTGTAAAGATAAAAATTAAAACACTGAAACGGGCAATTTTCTGCATAACTGTCAATCCCCCAATAATATCTTCAAATATTGGTCCACAACATTATCCACTTCAAAAGGTTGCCAACTCTCCTTTGGTTTTTGATCTCGATTACTTTTTAGGGTGACCAGGATCGCTTCAGCTAAACATTCCTGATCACCAACCGGGACTAGTTTCCCATATTGTCCGTCCCGTAGAATTTCACGGGGTCCGTTCAAGCAATCAGTTGCGACTATCGGGACGCCACAATAAAGTGCCTCCACTAAGACTGTTGGCAAACCCTCCCACCGTGAAGATAGGACTATAACTGAGGCACGGACCATATAAGGATATGGATTGTTAACGAAACCAGGCATGCTTACATCTTTTTCTAAATCAAGTTGAGTCACTAGAGAAGTAAGCTCATCTCGATCTGGTCCATCACCAAGGATGAGCAGACGGACCGGGATAGACTGATGGACATGAGCAAAAGCTTTAATCAGCAGTGGATAATCTTTCTCAGTGCTCAGTCTGCCAACCGCAAGAATGACTGGCGGTTCGCCTGGATTGAACCAGGGATGCTCTATATTTTCTTTCGCTTTTGCCATCAATGCGGGAGTTATTATTGGATTGGGAACCACAATAATGCTGTCCCGCGGAATCCTCGTGTAAATAGAAAGATCGTCCGCTACTCCTTCTGAAACAGCAATGATTTTATCAGCCAGCGGGTAATTCCGCCGTATGAGCCAGGACAATAATTGCCTATACCCTACAGGTAGCATCTGGACATGTAATGAAAAAGTACTATGTTCACTAATTACCAACCGTACCGGTACCCCAGCCAATCGTTTCGCCCATATTGCGATTATATTCGCTTGAAGCCCAGTAAGCAAAGCTGCTGGCCGTTCACGCCGAATATATCGGACGAGACCAGGTAAACTAAGCATAGATCGTCCGAACTTTACATGTATAGGATTAAGCTCAACCAAGCGGAGTGAACTTGGAAACTGATCCATATATACGCCTTCACGCTGTGCTAAAACGAAATCCACCGGATACCCTCGTTTGACAAATCCAGTCCCCAGGTTTAGCAAGATTCTTTCAGCCCCACCCTCGACAAGGGTTGGCAGATAAATTGCTAAACGCTCGGGCATATTAGTCATTCAAATATCCTATCATTCTAATGTGTAAAGAAAAAACTCAATACAATAATTACCGTAAATACATCAATAAATGACGATGTTGACTGTCTCCATCTTGTATGGTTGTTTCACCTGATAGTCGGCTAGAACATTCTTTCTCAAAAAAGGTAATTACTTTAGAATATTCTTCTTTATGATCATCCTCATGTCCCTCGAATATTAATACTCGCCATGGGATTTTAGCTAATTCAGATAGTAGACCTATGTGATTATAAGCGGCAAGGTAAAAAACGATAGACTCATTGAGATAAGTAATAAATCGATTATCAATATCTGCCAATAAAGAATAATCCGCTGAGAGTGATGCCTTTATTATGTCAATTCGGGAAAATCCTAAGGATCTCTGTAATTGCAATGCTGTTTCAGCAATTTGGGGTAAATCCCAGCCAATCCCCCATAATGCTCCTTCAGATAAAGGCATAGATAACATCATACCCGTATTACAACAAATATCGAGTATTAATCTATTATTTACGCTTATATCGACATCAGCTAATAGATTTTTAATCTTTTGCCAACGGTGATTCGAATCTCGTCTTGCTGCAATTCGAACTCCTGGGATTGATTGATAAATGTAGGGCTTATTACTCCGTAAGAAATTTACATCACCAAAGGAGAGCTTACCAGATTCGCTATTTACTATTTGAGATGGTAATCTAGCCGGATCTAATAAACCAAATTGTTGAAAATCGATGTAAAGTAAATGACCTTGATCATCTTTAACAAGATTATTGTTACAATTTGGTGGAAGAAAATCAGAGTGGGGATGTTTTTTATATGGTACGATCGTCCCTAATATATTTTTTACCGTTTTTGAGTCTATTTTCTTCAAGAAAATATTAACATCCTCTTCGGTGACATTTTGACTCGTAATATGTTTTGCTACAAAACAGGTCATCCGGGTTTCATAGGCTTTCAGCTCGACTAGGTCATAAACACGTGGTCCTAATCCGAGGATTTCCAAGGTACATGCAACATCCAATAAATCTGAGGCATTACTGACCAATTTGACTTCTTGCCAGGAAACTTCGTGGTTATATTTAAGGTAGCTAGCTCGATCAGGTGGAGAGAAATCTTTTAAGATTTTAATACCTGCATCAGGTGGATAGAATTTAACCATCTTGCCGAAATATTTATCGAGATCGGGTTGCGGAGGAATATAAATAGTACATCCTCCTTCATAATAAACAATATGGTTTTGGTCTAAATATTGTTTAAAATAACTGAAATCTTGAAAAGATGGAAAATAAGTATCCCAAGTTATATATTTTTGCTTTGGTTTTCCATTATGGATAAAGATCCGTCTATATAGAGCCCGGTTTATACTGTTAGTCATTATATAAAAAGCGCTAATAAAAATATAATATCTAACATATAAATCTTTATACCTGACTGGTCCTAATCTATTTTTGAGCGTATTTTTCGCATATATAAATAATCGCTTAATAAGATTATTAAACACTTGCCTTATCTCCGTTATGCCTATAAATTTTTCTCACGAATGTCTCTAACTTTGGATATTTGTCATAGATAAATTTTGTAATATATTGGGGTATTTCCCCCAACCATTTTTTAGGTATAACCAAAAGAGTGATAATAATTACAATACCAGCTAGAATTGTTTTGATAATTAAGAGCATAAATTCTGATTCTATGTATACATTAACAATCTGCCCAAGAGCATAGGTAATTATTCCCATCACAGAACCGATGAAACATGCTGGTACCTGAGCGATGAAAAAATCCCGCCACTTCGCTTTCACCGTATTTATACTCAATTTCGCCATGATTAAATACATCACAAATGTGGCCAAAGTAACTCCTATGGCGATACCTTCAATGTAAAACCGCTTGCCTATAAAAGCAAATGTAAATACCATTAACGCATAAAGGAAATGACGGCGAGCTTGATGAAATACCAGACCGCTTCCTCTGGCTAAGGCATCTCCTAAAGTGAGAATTGAAATTAATAATGCATTGAAACTCAATATGCTTAAAGCCGTTATAGAGCCTGTCCATTGACTTCCATATAAAACAATAATTAATTCTCGGGAGACCAGCGATACTAGAATTGCTATTGGAAAAACCACTATTGAAGTGATTTTTACCGAAAGGAGATACATTCGACGACTGCTTGCTAAATCATTCTGGATTTTTGAAAAAACAGGAAAGAGTACTGATGTTAGTATTCCAGCAATGCTCAATAAAGATTGAGTGATTAATTGAAATGAACGCTGATAGAATCCTAATGCTTGGTTATCTAAATAAGTACCTGTTACATAATAATCCAGATTATTAGCACCATAATTTGAGATTTTTGTTAAAGTAATTCCAGTCCCGAACCTAACAATAGCGTTTAATTCGGTTTTACTGAATTTTATGGATAGTCTATAAGGAGAAATAAAGTATAGCAAACCACTTCTGATGACACTCTGGACCATAATCCCAATAACTAGGCTCCACACACCGTGATTGGTTAAAGCCAGTAGGATTGATACCAAACCGTATCCGATTGAATAGGAAATCGCATCGACGATAAATAATGGGAAAAAATTTAATGATCGTCGAAGTAATGATTCAGATATTATTGATGGCGCATTGATCAGAAAAATCAATGAGGTGATGCGTAAAATTGGTACTGAAATTCCATGTACCAGGATTGGGGAGAGGAACCAAAGTAAGCCAATCGCTAATAATGCTATGGCGAATGAGAGGACCAGACCGACTCCTAAATGTCCGTCTGTCAAATCTGATAATTGAATCAGCGCAGATGAAACTCCTGATTCTGCAATCGTCTTGGTAAGTCCCACAAATACCAATACATAACCTACAATCCCAAAATCCTCGGGAGATAATAATCTTGCAAGGACAATGCCGACAACAAGGCTAAGAATAATTTGCACGGCTGTGGCTAGAAATTGCCAGTTTATGCCTTTTAGGGTTTGTTTCGCCAGTGCAGGACTTAATTTTGTGGTGCTATCCGGATGATCTCCCATAATTCCGGGGATCCCATCCGGATTACCTTGATCACCAGTGGCTAATGAATTAAATTCAGTCATTTTTCAGTATGTGCAAAAGGTTTGTTCAAAACAGGAAAATATATAAACAATAATCAAAGGGAGATAGCAACTATTATATTCATTAAGGTGGATATAATCTTATATGTTATTAGCTGTCGGCACGGGGTATAATCGATTTCATCGTGTAAATAATCGCTTCGCATAATACCATGTCAGATATTCAGCATTGATAAATATTGGTAGTTTATTGCTTCAAAAGGCAGTGATACGAATCCTGGATCATTTCTCAAACAATGGGGGACAATGCATAGCCTTTTCGACATATCTAAAGTATTCAATAAACCCTTAAATTCGCTCGTGCCAATTTCAAAAAAATCATGTATAATGGTAAAAAGCGTAGAAAAGGCAAACCTGTCGAAAGACAGCGACGCAAAGTAACGGATCTAAACGACTATCCGCCGCACGATCGCCGAACTACCTCTGCTCAACATTGTGTTATTAGTTTCTGGTAGGATCGGCTGCCAGATTTTTTTATATAATACTGACTTCTCCTCGATATGTATCGGTAAAATAAGGTGCAGCTATGATTCTAAGTTTAAAACTCAAATCTCATAACATCAACCAAGCGTGTATAGGCCTGTTTATTCTGGCTTTAGTTTTATCATTTTTATCGATCTCGAGACCCAGCATTTCATCGTTAATCCCAAGAATTCTCTTCATTTTCCAAAAAACATCCCCCGCGTCCGACCTCAATGGAAGTTATCCTACTTATCTACCCTTGGTCAACCTAGAAAAAGAGGCATTATTTGTTTCTCCGAATGGAAGTGATGCTAATCCTGGGACAGTGAGCAAACCATGGAGAACATTATCACATGCAGGAGAAAGAATCAAAGCTGGAGATACACTCTATATTCGTGGTGGCACTTATCACGAAAGTTTTATCATATATAACAGTGGCACTCAAACAAGTCCCATTGTGGTTACTAATTATAGTAATGAAGAGGTGATAATCGATGGATTGAATATGACTTTTCCAGCTCACCAATCTGGAACCCCTCTAATTGAAGTACTGGGTGATTGGATTGTCACTAGTAACTTGACTATCTCTAATTCCGGAGAATATGGAGTTACTGTTGAGGGAAACCATAATGTGCTAGATAATCTTTATGTTCATCATAGTTGGGGAAATGGGGTCACTTTACAAGGTAATTACGCATTAGCGCAGAATATGAGGCTTTGGTCAAATAGTATGAAGAATGAAGGAGGAATACTGCCAGTAAGTTGGGGAGCTGGGATCACTTGTGCAAGGTATCCTGATTATTGCACTATACGAAAGAGTATCTCCTGGGAAAATTGGGGGGAAGGTATTTCAACCTTTGAAGCTCTTCATACCACGATTGAAGATAATATTTCCTATAATAACATGTCGAATTTTTATATCTCAGATACCAAATATACAGTTCTCCAAAGAAATTTAGCTTACTACACACCCGGAACAGTGATGGATTTTACAATCACATGTGGAATACTAGTTGGAGATGAACTAGGCGTTCCGATTCCATTAGGTACACGTGGAACAAGATATACTTCTTCAGATAATATTTTTATTAACAATATCGTAGTCGGTGGCAATCATGTATTAATGACTGATACCACTGTCAATACTAATAATCTCTATGCCAATAATACATTTAGTAATTCGGATGGAAATACTAATGAGCCTGTTAATGTATTATTAAATCCGGGCACTTGTAGCAATTGTAGGTTTATAAATAATATTGTGATTCAAAATGACAACAGAGTCATTATTTCTGTAGAGGGTTCAGGCTTTACTTTATCCAACAACCTGTGGTCAAAAACACCTTCAGAGGAAGCTTCAGGACCAGGGGATATTATTGGCAACCCACTTTTAGCTAAAACCGGAGATCCTTATTCTCCCGAATGGTACAAACTGACCGATGTATCCCCAGCTATCGGTAGCGGAACTACTTTACCTGAAGTCACAGTGGATTACTTCAATAAGATTCGATCGACTCCCCCTGATATCGGTGCAATTGAATATTTCATACCACCGTGAATTGGGAAGTATATACCAATTTAAACCAGGCGTTTTAAGTTTATATATTATCGGCGAAACGGGCTTTTGACTGCTCCAATCCGTTTCGTCCATTTGATGTTGCCGGGGCTTATTTCTTTGGTAGGCTTGTTACCATCTTTATTGACATAATGATTATAATATTTGTGATGCTGATAGTAATATCCATAAGATGAACTTCGTAGATTAATGTCATTAAACACAACACCCATTAGCTTGTTATCCAATTGAACGAACTGCTCCACCACCCTTCGCAGCGGTGCCAAGTGCGTGGAGCCAGGTTTTACCACCAATAGTACGCCGTCTACGTATGGCAGCATAGCTGTGGCATCAGTTACTGCCAGAGCGGGGGGTGTATCAAGCAGTACGATATCAAATTTGGCTTTTAGCCCCTCAAGGATGGACCCCATGGTTTGTGAGCCAAGTAATTCCGAGGGGTTAGGTGGAGAATCTCCTGAGGTGATTACAGATAACCCACTGATCCGTGTTGGTTGGAAAGAAAAGTCCATTTTGAGCTCGGGATGTACAAAGGTCTGGCTCAAGCCCACCAGATTATCCAATCCGAGCCGGCGATGGAGTGCAGGACGGCGTAGGTCAGCATCCACCAGCAGCACCCGCAGCCCATTCTGAGCCAGCACCACCCCCAGATTGACCAGGACCTCGGTCTTCCCTTCGCCCGGTAGTGCGCTGGTTATCATGATCGAGTATAGAGGCTTTTCAAAACCCGCTCTCGCATATTTCAAGTTGGTGCGCAATGTACGGAAAGCCTCCGAGACGGGTGAGAGTGGTTGAGATTCAGTAACGGGAACACCGTCAGTGCTTTTGTAATGCGATATTACCCCTAAAACCGGTAATCCCAATTTTTCCGTAATTTCCGCTGGTGTCTTGACCGTATCATTTAGCATGTCAAGACCGATGATCAAACCAGCTACCAGTAACCCGCTGACTATCGCAGCCAAGGCTATATTCTGGAGTATCTTAGGTCGAACTGGTTCTATAGGTACCGAAGCAGGCTCAATCTGAACAATGTTGGAAGAAGTCTGGGCTTCAGCCAAGCGAATTTCTTCGTAGCTTTGCAACAAGCCAGCATAAGTCTGGCTGTAGTTGGCAATCATAGTCTCGAGACGAACAGATTCTGTGTAATCTGTCGTCGAAGACAACTGGTTGTTTGCAACTTTGATTTTATTATCAATATCCACCATCTGTGCCTTCAGGCTTTGTTCTGAGGCAGAGAAACGTGTCGTCTGCATAGACTGTACCTGGTCAGCAAACACTGTGACGAGCATATTTGCAATCTGAGCAGCTAGCATAGGATCGGTCGAATCAGCTAAGATGTTGATTAGCTGTGTGTTTGTCACAGGTTTGGCAGTGACGGATTTTGGATCGATTATTGCCATGCCCAGGCGTGTAGCAACCTCACCTAGTATAGGTGACTTGGTCATCATCTGGGAATATGTTTGAGTGAGTTGGGAGTTCAACAACAATGTGTTATAGTCACTCGAATTATTTGACGAAGCCATATCCACCAGAATAGTGGTTTTGGCCTCATACACGGGAGGAAACAGCTTGCTGACAAAATAAGCTGCTCCGCTTGCAATTACTACAACCAAGATGAGTAACCACGCCCAATGCCATAATAGCACGATATACTTTACGAGATCGATGGATTCAGAGTTCTTATCTTCTGGTGCTGGTGCTTGCATTAATTCTCCTTCTATCCAATCCTGCCGGTGATTCCTTATATTTTATCCTTATTGTCTAACATGCATAGATTCAAAGGTGCGGATAACAGCATCTGTGACCAAATCAACCCGTTCCGCACCCATATTTGGATATAAAGGCAGGGTTACTTCACGCTCCGAAATATCCTCGGTTCTGGGTAAGGAAACATTGCTGTAACGGGATTGGTAATAAGTAAAGCGGTGTGTTGGTGGATAATGAATACTGGTTTGAATTCCTTCTGCCCGTAAGGCATCCATAAATGCCTTCCGATTGACGTCTGTAGGCAGCAACATTGGAAAGATATGATAAGATGGCACTCCACTCTTTCCCATGAAAGGTAATCCCACGCCGGTATCAGCCAGAGTATGCCAGTATCGCTCAGTCCAAACTTTCCTGCGGGCATTGTTGTTAGTGAGTTTCTTTAGCTGCTCTAGCCCGAGAGCTGAGTGAATCTCGTCAATGCGATAGTTATATCCAAGATCGACCACGTCATAGCTATGAGCATGGCCATGGTGACGGTCGTAAGTCAAGCTGGTCATACCATGCGATCGGATTAAGCGAACTTTATTTGCCACATCGTCCCGATCGGTCACTAACATTCCACCTTCTCCGGTGGACAGGTTCTTGTTTGAGAAAAAACTAAAACATCCCGCCGAGCCCCATGTTCCTAAAGCCTTACCATCCAATGATGCACCAGGTGCATGCGCTGCATCCTCGATAACTGGCAGCCTGAAGTGCTCAGCGACTGTAAGGATTTCCTTCATCCGGCAAGGATAACCGGCATAATGCATAACTATGATGGCTTTCGTCCGAGGCGTAACCTGACGGGCGATCTCTTCCGGATCGATAGTCAGATCCCCAGGACCAATTACGTCAGCAAAGTGTACTTCAGCCCCGGTATATAAAACTGCGTTCGAGGTAGCCACGAAAGACAATGATGGCGTAATGACCTCATCACCAAGTCCTACCCCAAGAGCCAGACAAGCGAGATGTAATGCTTCGGTCGCATTGGATACCGCTATAGCATGCTTCACTCCAACCATCCTGCTAAATTGTGTTTCAAATTCCTGAGTGATTGCGCCCATCGTTAACCACTTGCTGCGTAACACTCTCAGGACAGCCTCTTCTTCTTCCTGACCATAATCCAGGTCAGCTAAGGGCACGCGCCAGTCCATTGGTCCTCCTGCGGTAAAAATTGTGAACGCATTTGTTCAAAATCAATATTGGCTTGCTCATAATCGTCTGGACGTCCCAGATCTTCCCAATAGCCATCAAATGGATAAGCTACAACTCTTTTCTTATCTTTTACAAGAATTTTTATCAGGTCGGGGAAATCCAAGTATTGATCTTTGGGGATATATTGGAGCACCACAGGCTCAAAAATATACATACCCATACTCACGAGATAGTCTATTGTTGGTTTTTCCTGATACCCAACGATAGAGTGATCACCATTAACCTGGATAACCCCCAGATCGATGTGTACTTGACGCAGATGTGATGCGATTGTTGCTATACCTTGGTTTTGTTTGTGAAAATCGATAAATTCCCGTAGGTTGAGTGTCGTCAGGACATCCCCATTGCATACCATAAATGCTTCATCTAATCCGTCAATTAATGACAAAGGACCAGCTGTTCCGAGTGGGTGGTTCTCGAAACTATAGCAAATATGAATACCTAAGTGGGCACCATCTTGGAAAAAAGCGCGCATCAAACCAGCTAAATGCCCCACAGTTAGAATTACCTCATCAATCCCGGCTCGGCGCATTTGGTGTAACATAATTTCTAGGATAGCTTTATCACCAATAGGCATCATGGGCTTGGGAATGATGCGAGTATAGGGTGCTAACCGCGTACCTTTTCCACCAGCAAGAACAACAGCTTTCATATTATTAAACCTTATCCTGACCTTGACGAGGAGATATGTTGTGCAAGGCAGTCAATACATTTTGTATCTATCGGTTCACCAAGGCTGCCTTTATTTTTGGATCCCGCTGAGGATCGTTTAACCAGGTGATTGATTGAGGCAAGAATATCTGGCATAACTACTAGCCTGGCATTTGTAGGTGAACAGATATTTTTTATCAATCGATACCCTTTTACGTCGACTCTATAATCTGCCAGAATAATGAGCCCAATATCATGCTTTTTAACTAAATTGGGGATATCTTCCCATTTTCCGATGACGTCTGAGCCGAAAAATCGTATCCCTTGCTTCGTTAAGTCGTTATCAACAAAACCAACAATATGAAATAATTTTGAGTTCGTAAGGTGTTCAAATAGCCAGGCTGTGTGTTGGGCAGACGCTCCCAAACCGATTATCAATACCCGCTCTCTCATCAACTGATCTTTCTTCTGGAAGATTAGTGATCTCTCTAAGAAGTGTTTAATGATCATGGATCGAGAGCGAATGATTATAAAACCAAATAGAGAGAAAACAGAACCTATAAGAATTAAGTCCGCGGGTAAATAATTCAGGAACAAGTTGGCAAAGAATGCAATCGTCGTAGCTAAAATCCATGAAGGCACTAAGTCAAAGAAATCAGAAGGATTGGCTTTAGCCCAACGGATCCTATTAGTTCCAAATACCACACCCGTCGCACTGAATAAAACAGCATATGCGAATGTCAGAATGATTGCATTTATCTCCCCTACATTCAATGGAGCAATTGATCGAAATACAAGCCCAGTCAAACCAAAGGCAAAAAAAGTTGTGATTAAATCAATGGTAAACCAATTTAGGAACCTGCGGATGAGGCGTGAGAACAACCCAACAAAAAGTAACTCTTCAGGGGGTTTATACGATCCAACCCTCGGGATGAACATCAAAGATGTCCACAATATTGTATCTAAATCAAGTAAAAACGAACGGTAACGGACATATAATTGATCCAATCTCACTTTTTCGGGGCTTAATTCCAATAAATACATTTGTTCAACATTGCAGTTTGATAATAGTTTTTCTTCGTCATGGTATTGAACCGATGCTGGACTAGTAATACCAGGTCTGACGGATAAAACCTCATTCCAAACTACTTTTGGCCAAGTTTTGGCAAACGCGGGATCCTCAGGGCGAGGCCCAACCAGGCTCATATCACCTTTTAGAACATTCCAAAATTGAGGGAATTCATTCAATTTTGTATCCCTTAGCCAGCGGCCAATTGCAGTGATACGTGAGTCATCATGAGCCGTTATCCGAGGCCCAGCGTAACTCTGCGGGGTTTCATCCATGGTCCTAAATTTTAGGATATAAAATGGTTTTCCATTACGACCGATACGGATACCTCGGTAGAAGACTGGACCTGGTGAACCTTGTTTGATTGCTATTGCGATCAAAACAAAGAAAGGTGATGATAGCAATAATACAATGATTGAGAAGATGATGTCAAAAAATCGTTTTACTATATCGCTGAATCCAGCATTTATTTTCGCTATTCGCGATACAGGTTTAGTTAGCTTAATATTCAGAATTTGGTCCCCTGCAGCCATGCCTTATACCTCCACTATAGTAATCCCCTGTAACTAAGCTCCGCCATTCCGACATAAAAAAACTCATCGGTAATTTATCCATATAATAAACAGTCGGAGTATTTCCCATACCGGGGTGTCTTCCACGTCTGTTATTGTCTACATAGTGAGCGTTCATTTTGCCACACTACTGGAATCGCAGAGGTCTTGATACTCTCTTCATCTGCTCTTCCCCTGATGTTTGAGCGAACATTATATTGTTATTTATTCATTCATCAACATATTATTTCACCTAATAATATTGAACAGATAAATCACAGAAACCGATAATGGTAAAACTTGATAGCAATCCCACACATTCCGTTTGTTTGAGGTTCTGTTCGTACAACGGTTCCATTCGTTGCTAGTCTTGGTGCATCTTTATCAATTAACGAATTAGAAAGAAGGACCGTTACAGATAGCTTTGAACCATTCTCAACATAACGATTAGTCAACATAAATAATCCACTAGCACTTAAATTGGCTAGCTTGGCCTGCTCGTTGAATTTAGTTCCATCACCATCGTACCCCTCAACAATCGCTGGGTAATCGCAATCAATTCTTGGTTTTATGCGTCTATCTGGTGTGATATACATTTTACACTCTAGCACTCCTCGAACTTCATCGACGAAAGAAATGTATTAATTCAATAGATTAGTTATGATTAACTATATATGAAAAAAATTGATTTCGCAACGTCAAAATAGCTAAATAATCTCCTATTATTTAGACCATTTTTCCACAAATATTCCCGACACATAACGACTACCATAATGGCACATTTGTGCCATTCTATAGATGCAAATAATATTCCAGTATTTATCGCTGAGATCGTCAGAATATATTAAGTTAAATAAAGCAGTGGGAGATATTATGAATTAGTGGATTTTACAAGGCCGTGACGATGAGCATAAACTAATAATTCCAATCTGTCTGTGACCCCCAATTTACTATATATTGAAGTTAGATGGTGTCGTACGGTCGTCTCACTAATACACAATTGTGATGATATTTTTTTGTTTTTAAATCCCTGACCAATTAATCGAACAATTTCTTTCTCACGCTCACTAAGCTCATCAATGTTATTCTCTTCTGAGCTTATTTTTATGGGCTTACTATTACGCGATAGGCGGGAGAGGACATTGGCAATCATTGACCGTTCAAGCCATACTTCCCCTGCATTAACCTTCTCGATTGCTTTAATTAATGTCTCCGGTGATTGTGTCTTAAAAACTACCCCCATAACACCATTCTCAACTGCCTGCTGGTTAATTGACGAGTTACTTGTACCTGTTACCAAGATCAAGCGAGAGGTATCCGAAGCTTTGATTATTCTGAGAATTACTTCAGAGCTTGTCTGTTCTGTCAGATTTAGCTCGAATAGGATGATATCAGGTTTTTGACTTGATATGATCTCTTCCCCATCGATCAGATTTCCTGCCTCTCCGATTACCTCCATCCCAGGATGACGTTCAATTATTAAACGCATACCCGCCCTTACAAGAGCGTGGTTATCTAGTATAACGATGCGGACAGGGGTATTATCCATCTTTTTTTTTTAACCACCACTCCCCCTAATAATCCACAAGGATAATCTATCGATGGCTTTTAGCTAAAAATGATAGATATAAATCATACTTCATGAAAGGGATAGGGTGATTTATATTATTGTGCTTAAAATATATCAAAGGATGCATCTTATGTCAATCAATATTGGTTTAAACAAATAGTAAAACCTCTATCCCCATAGATTTTTGTGTGAGATGTTTGGGATTCGAAATTTTCTACTTTGTGTAAATCCAGTTAGTAATTTGATAACATCGTCTTCCTATTATATATCCCAATATATCTCCACTTTCTATGAACCTACGGAGATAAGGTCGTCTATATTGCCAATATTTTCTAGCCATCTTCTCCACGCAGGACCCTGATGCTAGAAGAAAAATCAAATCCCATGACCACCATAACCGAAAGAAATACTATCGCAAAAAAGTGGGTCAGATATTTGTAAGTGAGGCTGTTCTACGCGTACAGCCCCACACTCTTTACACTAATAATTTGTCCTATCTAAAGTCTCCTGGAGATTTGAAACTTGCTCAAGAATAAGCCGGGTATAAGAATATATCGGTCACTTATCGATATGCTTATCTATTGGAGGATTAGCTTGATCTTGGTTATTATGGTATATTTAGCAGGAAGGATTAATTGCCTTGTTTATTGATTGTAACCCTTTTGTTATAACTTATATTTACCCAAAACCAACTTATTAATTTAAATTCACAATTCTCATGATAAAAAAACTAATGATCTATTATTCTAGTTCAAAAATTCTAATATTGGGCTTATTGATCAGCCTAGGATTCGTTTTCCTGGATGGGATATCTCTATTCGCGTTACCGCGCCTGGGAATTTCTTTTGGTGGAATTCGTACACCTTTATTTATACTTTTTTTGTTACGTGGAGCCATTTTTTTTCTTTGGTTAATCTTGATTGGTGGAATCTTTATTACTCGTTCATTACAAAATAGCCAAGAAGTTAGTCGATCCAGCACGACATTTCAATTCCCTATCTGGCTCTTGCTCAGTGTAAATCTGTTATTCCTTGGTTTAGAAATATATAGTTTTTTTATTGAACCAACACGCCTTACAGTTAGTCGTATTACAGTGGATGTTCCTGGATTAACCCAAGCAGTCAGGATCGTTCAACTTAGCGATATCCATATCGAGCGCACTACCCGACGAGAACTCGCTCTTCCAGGATTAGTAGACAGTCTTCAGCCAGATATGATCGTCATGACTGGAGATTATTTAAACGAGTCTTACAAAAAAACCCAGACATCTCAACAAGACCTGAAAGACCTTATCATTCAATTAAACGCCCCTTTGGGGATTTATGCGGTGAACGGAAACGTTGAATCGTACGCGAAGATGAAAAATCTTTTCACAGGTCTTGATGTTCATCTTTTAGACAATGAGGTGATCCGGATTCCACAATTGGGGAATCATTTTGTATTGGTTGGATTGGATTTCAATAAATGGTATGAAGATGAAGCTATTTTAAAGGAATTAATGTCTAAATTGAAGCCGGATGACTTTACTCTTTTGTTGTATCACAAACCTGACCTAGCTTATACCGCGCGAGATCTGGGTATCGACTTATATCTTACTGGACACACGCACGGTGGGCAGTTCCGATTACCCCTCTATGGTGCAATAATTACTGATTCCAGATTTGGCAAAGTTTTTGAGATGGGTCTATATCACCTCGATAACACTACAATGTATGTAAGTCGTGGACTGGGGATGGCTGGCGGATTTGCTCCTCGAGTACGTTTCCTATGCCCACCTGAGGTGGTTGTGATCGATCTGGTTCCTAAGGAATTGCAAAAGGACCAGTAAATTTAAAATCTTCCTCACTACTCCACTCTTTGGGCTGTACTATAATATTCTTTTCTTTTGGGTTTTAAGAAAATACCAGTTTTTGGGATTGTCCAGTAGGTGGATAGTAGTTAGTTTCCAACACTCTGTGGTCCATAAATCCATTGAAGTCTATAACGAAGAATGACCTGAGTAGACCAAACATTGGGCTGGGTTAAGCGATGCGATGCGGATGAGGTCCTCATCAGGGGTTGGGGAGATTAGTCGTAGTGCTTGCAGGAACACGACCCAAGCCTTCCAAACTGTAAAGTAGAGCGCATCCGATCCGAAAATTAATCGATTACGGTCAACCTTTGCTATGAGTAACTTAAGAGTGGGTAGATTCAAGGCAGATGTGTCCGCAAAGAGATGGGGAATTTTATCCAATAGACCGTTGAGAATCGGGATCGTTGAAGACATTTCCGCTTCAGTTAATCCGTAGCAACCTGCATGTGCAATGATCACTGGACAAGAGGTGATGTTCCAGTTTATATTTGCTAAGCGTTCCAGGGTGCCAAATACCTTAGATTCTGGAGATGATAATCCGGCTGTATAGCCTCCGTGCACTACCACTGGCAATTTTAACGTTCCAGCTGATATTAACGTCGCCTCGATAAGTTCCTTTCCCGTCTTGGTAAGAGGATCTAAGCCAACCAAATTAGGATGGATCTTTATTGCGCAAAACTTATTTGACTTTTTTCCAATACTATAATAACTACTAAGCTCGTTAGGAGAGATACCAATAGGGAAAGGATAGGCTAGATGTAACCGATTTTCCTGTTGGAACATCTTCTCCGACACCTCTACCATATTTATCGCAGCACCAGGACTGCGAACAACTGGTAAGAGCAATGCACCCGCGATCCCAGCTATATCAAGCTGGTCAGTAAATACCTTTGGTCCAGTGTGATTGTAAATCAGACGTGAGGCCAGCTGTAATGCTCGAGAATTATTTAAACCGACCTGAAACCGGTTACTTAAGGATTCTTCATTAATTTCAAACGATGGAGGTTTATAAACAGAGGTGGCTTTGAAGAATAGCCCGTTAATATTATGGTCAGCTTGGTAGGCGATATCTCCATAAAAGACATCAAATGGATGGACATGAAAATCCATAAATGGGTGTGTTCTACCGATTTCACGAGCCCATTCCAAAAGGTATTGCGATTCAATGTGTTCCGGCATTGAGCTTGTTTTCACTTACTGAGTAACCTCGAAGAATCTCTTCCCGGTCAATTTTACCACGGTCGTTTCGAGGGAGGGAATCCACCCGTTTGAATCGCTTGGGGATCATATAAGGGGGAACCCTTTGTTCTAGATAGTTGCGGAGATCAGAGAAGTCGATATCATCTTCAGACTCGATGAATGCAGCCAATTCAGTGAGTCCTTCTGATCCCGAGGGCACGAGAAGCACTGCGACATCCCTCACTTGGGGGTGAGAAGAAAGGTTGGTTTCGATCTCGGCAAGCTCAATGCGGTACCCCATCCATTTCACCTGGTAGTCCTTGCGTGAAACGAATACATAATCACCCTCAGGGGTTTGGCGAACCAAATCTCCAGTCCAATAAACTCTGTCATCAAGGCCACTTCCCGGCGGGGGAGATGTAAAGCAGCTCTGAGTCTTCTCGGGGTCGTTGAGGTAACCTTTGGCAAGGCAAGGTCCAGCTATACACAGCTCTCCCACCTCTCCTGGGTTGACCGGGAGGCCATCTTCACCCACAACTGCAACCCGGGCATCTTTGCAGGGCTGGCCTATTGGAATGGGTTGGTTGGGCTCAGGAATATGATCCACGCGGTAGCAAAGGGATACACCGGTCGCTTCGGTGGGCCCATAACCATTAAAAAATGAGATGTCTGGAAGATTCTTCATCCAGTCTGCAAGGTATTGGGCAGCAAGTGGTTCCCCAGCGAAAATTATTGTGCGTAGTGACGGCATTCGGCCTGGTCGCACAACTCCAGCACGTGACATATACATTAAAAGAGATGAAATCCCTTTCCATAATGTCACCCCATTAGATTCGATTAAGCGAACCAGACGTTCCGGAAACAGGAGGATTTCCTCAGTGGCTATATATAAGGTAGCACCTGATGCGAGAATACAGAATATGTCAAAGGTCGACATATCAAAGTAGAAAGGAGCAGTTCCAAGGATACGGTCCTCAGAAGTAATTTGAAAATAACTTGTAGCCCAATCTATGTAATTCCTTATGTTGCTATGGGTAACCATCACTCCTTTAGGGGATCCAGTGGAACCGGACGTATACAAGATGTAAGCTACATCGTCTGGGGAGCCTTCAGGGAATGATGGAAGACCTGTGGTATATTCAATGTCCTCGCGGTAGTATACCTTTTCTCTTGATTTAAATCGATCCTCATGTGGGCCAAGACATACGACCGACAAAGGAATTGTTAGGGTTCCTGATCGTTCCAAGGTCTCTTCAAGTGTGTGGTGATCACAGAGAACGACTCCTGGAGCAGCATCCTCGATGATCTGTCGCCAGCGTTCTGGAGGGGTTTTTTGGTCGAGTGGAATATATGCAGCTCCCGCTTTCAAGATCCCCGCTGTTGCCGTTATACATTCACTGCTTCTCTTTAAAAAATAAGCAACATGATCACCACGAGAAACTCCAAGCATTATTAAGAAATGTGCCAGACGGTCGGAGGAAGCGGCAAGTTCTCCAAAGGTTAGAGTACTGCGACCATCGGTCACCGCTATTTTTTCAGAATACAATACCGCAGTGTCGTTGAGATAATGGTGAGCGAGTCTTTCACTCATCGTCTTATAAGCCCGCAAGGCGAGCGATGATATTAGCTTGCATCTCAGATGTTCCAGAATATATGGTGGAGACAATGCTGTCACGAAGCTCGCGCTCCACTTCGAATTCTTTCATGTATCCATACCCACCATGGATTTGTATTGCATCCAGGCAGGCTTGTTTAAGACTTTCGCTGATAAAGAGCTTGGCTATAGAGGATTCAAGAACAGCGCGTTTTCGCTGGTTCTTGAGGTGGGCAACATTGTAAAGTGCAAGTCGTCCCAGCTCTAAATTCATCTTCATCATGGCTACTTTGTGTGAGATAGCCTGGAAATTCCCGATAGGTTGACCAAATGCTACCCGCTCCTTCGCATACTTTACACACTCTTCAAGAACCCGCTCTAATTCACCTAATAAACACGCAGGGATGAGAGTCCGTTCCCACTCCATTGACTCATTGAATATGATCATCCCCTGACCCTCATGTCCTATGAGCGACGTGAGTGGAACCTGGCAATCGGTAAAAACCAGTTCCCCATTTTCTAGTGTCCGGAGCCCCATCTTTTCCATGGGTTTTCCCGTGGTAAATCCCGGATTTGTCTTTGAAACGAGGAAACAAGACGCTCCCCCCAGCGCTTTCTTTTTTGGATCCGTCATCGCAAATACTATCGCACGGTCAGCAACTGGCCCATTGCTGATCATGGTTTTTGTACCATTGAGGATGTACTTATCTTCCTCTTTGATAGCATTCGTCCGCATCGCGAAAGCGTCTGAACCTGAACTCGGCTCAGTAATAGCCTGAGCAAAGATGAGTTTTCCAGAAGATAAATCGGGGAGTAAAGATGCCTTCTGTGATTCATTTCCGAAGAGAAGTATCTGGATACCACAAATTACCTGGCTTGCTAAGGCATGGATTAATCCCGAGTCTTTACATGCATACCCAAGAGCCTGAAAGACTGAAACCGTGGTGACGAAATCAAAACCATCACCTCCTAGGTTTACAGGGAAAGGCAAGGCTAATATCCTTTGCTTGGCACATTTCTCCCAAAGCTCTCGGGGAAAAATTCCATCACGGTCTCTATCTACGACTCCTGGATTTAGCTCACCACGCGCGAAGTCGATTACGGCTTTACGAAGCTCCCGTTGTTCACTGGTGAAAGAGAAGTCCATAGGTGATATTTTTTCTATCGCCTTAATTGGCGATCTATGAGATCTGAGATTGCCGTAATCGAGCCAAAATTCTCTGGGATGAGCTCATCCCCAGAAATCTGAAGGGAGAACTTCTCTTCCAGGAAAACCAGGAGGGTCATGATACCCAACGAGTCAATGATCCCCGACTCGATAAGCTGATCTTCGTCGCTAATGGGTGTCTCCCTGCTATCATGAAGCATCTCGGTGGAGATAAACTCTCTTACGATATCTTTTGTACTCATGACTTCTCCTCTATAGATTTTTTTGGTGCGTCTTTCTTCGGATCCTGGAAGATGGAGTCGGTTTGATCTACAAAACTGGCTTGTATGAGGAAAAAGAATCGTGACACCCGCCGTTTCGGGAGCTCATGGAACTTGAGCATCCTGTGCATCCACAGTGCTGGAAGATTATCATTATAATAGTACCCATATACCTTTTTATAGCCCTCATTTTTCAAGGTCAATTGAAGATATTTATGCAGTGGAGCGGTGAGGTTTTTTCCTCGATAAGTGGGATGGATAAGCATATCAAAAGCATAGGCCTCTCCTGCTCCCCAACGAATGCCTAGCATTTTAAGGTCTGGATGTGTATAGCGTGCAAATTCACTTTGGAATGTGACGCACCAGACATCCCCAACCACAGTGGCATCTTTGATGACCGCAAAGCTTCGCCAACCTCTTATTAGGTTCTGTATAGCCTTTAATCGCCGGCTAGAAATCGGGAAATCCAATTTTGCAGATTGTAAATCTGTAAGTTTCAATTCGATTAATTTATATTCTGCATCCTGGTTTAAATTAATCTGGGAAGGAAGAGTGGTTAAGTCCATTTCTACCGGAGTCGCTATCTTCTTCCAGAATACCTGCTTTTGGATGAGGTTCCACAAATTACCCTCCGCGAGAATCTCACGGATTCTGTAGAATGTTATCTTTATCTTAGTTAACATGATTGGAATTCCTCAATCGGAGGTCAGTATTGATATATTTATCCAAGCCTGGCAATAATTTCATTTTCTATTAGATATTATAAATCGGTAATTCCAATAGCAACAGACGAACTGCTGTATCTAAAAAAAATACCGCGGATGACGCCTGATCTGATTTTCCCAGGAATAAGTTGCAATTTTACCATGATTAGTATATTCAGCCACTTGCATAATAGAAAGGTAAAACACCAGGTTGGCCCAATCTGCATATTTGCTTGGACTAAGTTCCCTTCGAGATGGTGGATACGGCAGATACCAACCTATACACTTCAGGATCGATGTCTTGAATCCAGCTCATTCACAATTTTAAAATAAAAACGGCTGACGGTGAAAGCCACAACCAGGAAGTTGATACAGAGTTAGCTCCTGTTTCATTGTATCCATGGTACAGAGAAGTTAATCCTCCTACTATGGTTTGGCATAATATATTGATCTATCTTATAATAATATAAAGGGAAAATTTCCCAAAGTTGGTTCTATCAAGATGATAGCCTGAGCGTAAGAGGACGCAACAGCTATTCTATTCAACAAGGGGCACCCAGTTCTCGCAAGAGGCTGGGCGTTTACATTAATCCACCCAGGAGAAAATTATGGATCCCATGAATAAGCTGGATTTACCAAATTCCAATTTCTCTCGTCTAACCGAAGAGCAGCAACGTCAGATGAAAGACGCTTGTTTGGAAATCTTGGAACGGACCGGAGTGTGTCTATATAACCAGGAAGCGCTGGATCTATTGCACAGGTCAGGTGTGAAAATTGAGGATGGAAATCGGGTCCGGATTCCCGCTCCATTAGTGGAAAAGGCTATCGCTATGGCTCCTCATCGTGTCAATTTATATGATCGCCATGGTGAGTCCGCGATGTCGGTGATGGGCTATCGCAGTTACTTCGGTCCCGGTTCAGATTGCTTACATATCATCGATCATCGTACTGGCGAAAGACGAGCCCCGGTGATAAACGATGTCATTGAAGGCACAATCCTCTGTGATGGTCTGGAAAATATTGATTTTTTGATGTCATTATTTTTGCCTGTAGATGTCGATCGCGAGACTGCTGATCGGTATCAAATGGAGGCAATGCTAATCCATACTACCAAGCCCATTGTTTTTGTCACCTATGAAATGTCAGGGTGTATCGATGCGGTCAAAATGGCAGAAGTTGTCGCAGGTGGACCGAAAGAACTGGCAGAAAAGCCATTCATTGCCTGCTATATCAATCCAACGACTGGTTTGCGCCACAACAAGGAAGCATTACAAAAGCTGCTTTTTATGGCAGGAAAAGGCATCCCTTTCATCTATATTCCTGGTGCGACGTCAGGAGCAGCGGTCCCGGTCACTGTGGCGGGAGGCAATGCTATACGTCTGGCGGGTGCATTAGCTGGTTTAGTCATCGCTCAGCTTAAACGTGAAGGCACACCTGTTTTTATCCCTGGCTGGGGAGCACTGGCGATGGATATGCGAACTGCTGTTCAAATTTACACCGGTCCAGATCACCAGGGTGTCGCTCAAGCCATGGCTCATGGTTTGGGTTTACCCATGCTTGCCTTGGGCGGGGCGACAGATGCAAAGTTGGTGGATCAGCAGGCAGGGATTGAAGCTGCGTTAACGCTAATGTTTGATGCTGTCGTTGGCAGCCACCTCGTTCATGACATTGGTTATATGGAATCGGGTTTGTCTGGCTCATTGGCACAAATCGTTATATGCGATGAAATCCTTACCTGGGTCAAACGTGCTCTCCATCCCGTCGAAGTGACAACCGAAACATTGGCCTTGGAGTTGATCCATGAAACCGGTCCCGATGGTCAGTATCTAAATAAAAAGCATACTGTGAGCCATTTCCGGGACCAATGGCATCCACTCCTGTTTGAACGCTACAACTATGAAGGATGGGTAAAACAAGGCAGCAAGACACTTGCTGAACGTGCGGCCGAGCGGGTGAATGAAATACTTATTTCGCATAAAACAGAACCGCTACCTGAGAAAGTGAAAGAGCAGTTAAGAGCAATTGTCCAAAATGCGAAACGTTAATCACAACCATAAATGGAGACGTGCTATCTGAGGAAGACACAATTGATTGTGAACATCCTAGGAGCACATGTGAATGAGCCCTACCAGCAAAAGTTGTATAAAATAAAAATCCCTCTCACATTTTGATAGAGGGATAAGATTTGGGTGGCGGGCGGAATAGGACTCGAACCTTCAACCTCCTCTGTGTAAGAGAGTTCGAGTGGTCGTAAACGGTGTCTACCCCATAAATATGGTAAATGACGTCTTTCCAATCACCATTTATAAGGGTGTATCTGTCTATGATGTCTATATTTTTCATGTCGTAATATGGTATTTGCACACGAATTACCCACGACATGATGGAAGAATGATGGCTTGTAGTTTTTCCTGATTTAGTCGGGTGCATAACATATTTCGTTTACAAGTAGTAAATGATTCTATTGGATCATCTGATGATATAAATATCGTGTATCCCGACCCGCTTAGCATATCCTTCAATAACTAATATCGAAGCAACATAACAGGCGATGGCTGATCGAGTCACGTTGGTTTGAAGCCATTCACCGAGACTACCTTTAGGAGGCATTGTTCGTGATGTGCCAGCAGGAACGATACGGTTTATAAAATGTCATCGCAGAGTAATATATTCCTGGACACTTACGAAAGCTGTCCAACCTATACCTCAAACAATCTCCGTACCAGTTTCGACTGAGCTAGTATATTCAAACCTGCTACGATCTCCCCAAGTTTTTGGCATTTGAACTTTTTTATCATTTATAACTGGATTGAGGGTAACAATACCTCCACTACGAATTACTACCTGCTCATTCCCACAAGCTGCACAGGCGAATCTATCAAT
>CAZXPK010000027.1:0-33609 GCA_964642565.1 uncultured Anaerolineaceae bacterium | reverse complement strand
TGTCCGATCAAACTTTGTGTTTACCGATGAAACACCAAACTGTAGGGTGGCTAGTACAAATCCATGATATTGATCTCATATTCTCCTCGATTTCAGTGCTTTGGTTCAAATAAATCAATACCACCTGTGCGCGTCCCAAACCAATATCTTCCTGTGCTATCTTTTGCCATCGCCACAGTTTCTGAACCAGAATATCCACTCAACCCTTGTTTATAGATATTCCAGGTTGTTCCATCATATTTTGCGAGCACCCCGCCTGATGTATTAGGAATAGACGCAGCTATCCAGAAAATACCGGGCTCGAGCTCCGCAACGGTTTCAATGGTGGAATAGGGAAGGCGTGAATTGCTAACTCGCAGAAAAGTCCACTCTTTGCCATCCCACAAGCTAATCCCACCACCTTCGGTACACGCCCATAATCTGCCAGTGTAATCAATCATCAAGTCAGACACGCCTCCCCACCCCAGGTCGATCTCCTGCCTTGTATAACTCTGCCATTGGTCGGTCGTCGTGTCCAGCTTTGACACACCCGAGAGAGTACCAAACCAGATCGAATGGTTTCCTACGCTTTGCTGAACCGCAATGGAAAATACTGCATTATCTACCAGGCCTGAAGATATTTTTATGAAGGCCTTCCAGGCACTGCCATCAAATACAGCCGTACCATCCTGGGTGCCAATCCATATATTGCTTGGGTCATCCACTGCAATGGTATTAATTTGCTCGTTATTTAGGCCAAAGTCCTTGGCACGATAAACCGTCCACTTTAACCCGTCATAACTCGTTAAGCCTGAAGCAGTCCCAAACCAAAATGTACCCTTCTGGTCTACCGCTACACTTAGCACGCGTTGATTTGGCAGGGATGAATTTCCTGGATTGAATACCTGCCATTCATCCACAACTTCGTCTCCACTTGCAGCTTTCCAAATGGCAGCCCCTCCATCGGTCCCAATTAACATTCTCCCATCAGGTAAAGCTTGTATATCATTTACGGCATTGTTGGGTAAACCCGAGGTGTCTGCGGATATAGAAGACCAGCCTATACGATTGACTGCGATTACTATCTGAGATATCAGCGCACCCACGACGAGAATCCCCAACAGGCTGGCTGCTACGATAATATAACGCCGGGCAGGGCGTGGGAACATATTGTGGAACCACTCCCAATATAACTCTTGCTCCCGAAGTTTTTCATAACCTACTTTGACTGCTGTCGATGCGGCCAGGCAAAAAGCTGGTAGAACGACTAATGTATATTGTGGCCATTTGGTCGGCCACAATAATAAGACCAGCATGCTGGTAATGGTCCATACCGTTACCCAGCGATTGCTTTTCCAATCCAGCCATAAACCTGGAAGCGCTAATAAAAAGATCAAGCCATCGATCCCAAGGTAGAAAAAGACCTCTGGGTGCCAAACGAAGCCATACGAACGCGAAACCCACAAGAATGGCTGGTACCAGGGATAGGCTACTTCCTGTACGTGAGCCCCTTGAGCATATTGAGCATGATAGCTGAGTGATTCCACCAGGCGATTTATCGGGTCATGCCACAAGTAAGGGTTGAACCCAAAGAACGTGATACCAGACAGGATGACATACAAAAATAGGTCACCCAGTCTGATATGTTTTTCCCAGATCATGATATAGAGAATTACAAATAAGGTGGGAAAATAGCTGTATTTCCCTGCACCTGTGATCCCGAGCGCAATTGCCGAAAATATAAACCACTTATCCCACCTTGATGAGGAACGCTTGAGCAGGAGTATGGCTAGCAAGTCGGTAAATAATGGTAACGCTTCAAGATATGCCTGGCTGGTATATTTGACTACCAGGGTTTGAACAGCCATGAACCCACCCGCAAGTGGGTCAATCAGAGTTAATACCAGTACAGCCAGTGTGCCAAAAAACACCGAAACCAGACGTGATAAAAACAGGGCCTGATCCCATACCGCTCCCTTACCCAATACCAAAAATGTCAAACCATAGATCAATTTCACAAGTGGTGGGTGTTCATTATTCTCACTATAATTGATGATCCCATTGATATCCCCATTCTGGATCATCTGGGCATATTTATAGCCTGCATCCATATAGATTGGTTCATCGAAGTCTACCGGTAGCTGCCAGGCTGCCCACACGCGAAGCAATAACCCGACCAGGACGATCACTGGGACCACCCAATGGCGATTTCTTGTGGGTCGTTTAATCACGGTAGCAGTACTCTGGTCCATAAATCTGAAGGATCAAAAATTTAAAATATAATCTTAGGTTACCGTAATTGGATAATCACCAATCCATTCGCAGGTATTTCTGCCAAAGGTCGGTAGGCATCAAATCCACCATTCGTATTGGCTTTCAAACCAGTCAATTTTCCTTCTCCAATTACTGGGAAAGCTCGATAATTTCCTTTTAGCGGTCCCTGATTCAGCGATAAGGTAAATCCACTGACAGGTTTTTCACTCAGGTTGATCAATACCAACAAGGTTTCCTCTTTGCTAACTCTCAGATACGGCATCAGATCAAAATTATCGGATCGCACGCTGTAAAAATCGCCAACCCGCAATGCAGCATGATTATTGCGGAGTTGGATTAAATTACGGTAAAGCGAGAGCAACGAATTGGGATCGCTGGTTTCGGTTGCCACATTATATTGTGCATAGTTGCTGTTTGTAGATTCCCATGGAAATACAGATGAAAAGCCGGCATATTTTTCCGTCGACCAAAGCATGGGTGTGCGGATTAATTCATCCGGTTTATTCCCGGTCATCCCGATTTCTTCTCCATAATATACAAAGGGTGTACCCGGTGTGGTCAGGAGCACACTGGCAGCCAGTTTGGCTTTAACCTGATCCCCTGAAAAAAAGCTCATCACTCTTTCCTGATCATGGTTACTTAAGAAAGTCGCATATTCGCCTTTAGGAAATAATTGGAAGCTGGATTTTATGCTTGCATTTAGATTTACCGCATTTCGACCATCGATATTCCTTAAGATCTGTGAGGCAAGATCAAAGTTGAATGCCTGGTCAAAATTATTATCTTTAAGATAATCATCCACAATGTAATTGGTGGTATACACCTCACCGACTGTCATCGCCTGTGGGTTGATCCCTTTATAAAACGTTCGAAAATTTGACCACCAATCGAGTGTTTCCGGAGTGTCTTGCTGGTCAGTCCCCTCTTCAATAAGATACCGCACTGCATCCAAGCGGAATCCGTCTACACCTAGATCCCGTAACCAAAATCGTGCCACTTTATACATTTCATTGGTTACCGCATTATCAGTGTAGTTTAAATCAGGTTGCCCAATCCAAAATATGGCATAGTAGAAACCAGCTATAGACGGATACCAGACTGATTCACCCCATGGACCAGCATATCCCGGATTAGTCGCTGACCACACATACCAATTATGACGTGAGGATTGAGGCTGATCTCTAGCCTCGATAAACCAGGGATGCTTATTGGATGTATGGTTGTAAACCATATCAATGATTACTCGTATACCCCTTTTATGACATTCATCCAACAATCGTTTAAAATCGTCCGTCGTGCCATAATCCGTGCTGACCCCATAATAATCGGTAACATCATACCCGTGATAGGATGCTGCAGGATTAATCGGCATCAGCCATATACCTGTTACTCCCATGTCAGTGCTGGTTTTAGGATCGCCATCGTTTAGATAATCTAACTTTTCAATAATGCCATTAAAATCACCAATCCCATTTCCATTGCTATCATAAAAACTACGCACGAATATCTCGTAAAATACAGTGTCATTCCACCACGCAAATCCATCCGTGCCTTGGGGTAATCCAGTAACCGGTTGCACTGTGCTGGCTTTTGAGCTAATGCACGCAGATAAGCATAAGGAGATTAAGATAAGGAGAGCTAGATAAAAAGGATATATTACTCTCATAGACATTCTCCAATTAGTTCATTTACCAGTTCCATATAGCTCTTCCAAACCCCTCCAGATATCATCTCTCCAGGCAGGGTAATTATGACCGGCATGATATTCATGGTACGTTAAAGGATAACCAAGCCGGGTAAGTATGTTTTGCATCCGTTGGTTCGATGCCAATAACCCGGGTAGATCATAGATGCCAACGTCCATCCATATCTTCAGCGGACGCATCTCCCCGTGTTCAAGCAAATCGAACACCACCATATCGAATCCTGCCCATGTAAATGCTCCCGATTGGCTGAGCACTTTTCCAAAAACGTGAGGGATGCGTGTGCCAGTATAGAGTGCCATTAAACCTCCCATGGATGCTCCTAAGACACAAAATTCTCCTGGAAAGGCATCAATATCCACTAGATTTAATTCTTTAGTCGCCAGAGGCAATACTTCTGTCATGAGGAAGGTCAAAGTGGCTTCATTACAGGCATATTCACCCGTTCTGGATTTCTGCCCTCCGTTACTCACGAACGCAATTGCGATGGGACGAATCCGTCCCTGAACGATCAGATTATCCACAATATTGTTCAGCCGCACTCGATGCAGATAGTCCTGCCCATCCCACACTACAACTAGCGGCACTTGCTCTGTGACGGGGGGATGGTAGAGATAAATTACCCGATGGTTGCCCGAGATAAAATATTCAGTCGGGATGATGTGCTGCGTAATTGTGCCTTGTCGTATCTGCCGATTTTTCCTGGCGAGATCGGTTGGTTTGTAACCCGGCATTTGAAAATAATTATTGTACCCACCCACTCCATTAGAAGTTTGTCGTGGGTTTAGCGGATCCATCAGGCTTTCTTTTCCTTTAATGAATGCATATTCAATATACGCATCTGTAGGTAGGGTGAGTTGGTATGACCATATCCCTGAACCGCTTTTTACTAGTCTGACGGGGTTTCCATCATCCCATCCAGTAAAATCGCCCACCAGATATGGCGCACTCCTCCCTCGCCACACAAACTTGGCGATATTCTCATCAATAAGTGGAGTCTTTTCGGTTTTTAGCCGGTCAAGTATTAATCCTGCCATGTTAATCCATTCTCCTATGCAATCAGCGGTTCCAACTCAATGTGCTAAAATGATCGCTCCACTTAATGGGGATAAGGTCAGCTTATTACCCTCGTAAAGCGCATCATTTTCTCCAGTTGTAAACAATATTTCAGTCAATCCGTCTTCGAGGGTTACACTCTGAGTTTTAAGGGATACATTCAGGGCGATCAATAACTTATTCGTCACCTCCTTCGAATAAAGCAATACATCTTTCTTCGCCTGGAGTACCCTGACCTTTTCATGTCCAAGTGTAGGGAAGTTCTTCCTGACTTTGATCAGGTTGCGGTAATAATTCAATAATTCAGCATTTTGCTCGCCTCCCCATACCATGGCCAGACGTGATTCTTCGGGCAAGCCTCTTCCATCCTGTCGTACATCTCTCATTTGAGACAGCCCAACTTCAGTCCCATAATAAATCACCGGCGCACCCAATAATGTGAATTGGCATAATGCTGCCAGGCGCAGTCGGCGTACATCTCCACCTGCTGCCCATAGGAAGCGGTTCATATCATGGTTATCCAAAAAGGATGGGCGTGAAAAAGAATTCGGGAAAAATGCTTCATGCCGGGTCAAGAAACTGGCGAACTTGTCTGCTTTCCAATCGCTGTATGCAAACACCATACGTAAGGCTTCCATCAGGTTGAAATCCAGGCATCCATCCAAATCGCCGGCAAAGCTTAGCTGTGAATCGGGAGGTTCGACCACCTCTCCAAATGTCCAGCAGTCTGGGCGTGCTTTTCGCGTAACGCGCCGAAAATCTGCCCAAAAATCAGGAGCTGGCCCAATCGCATAATCCACCCGATAACCATCGGCTCCGAAGTCCAGCCAATAAGCAGCCGCATCCAGCAGGTGCTTCCTGGCAGACGGTTCGCGCAGATTTAATTGTGGTAATTCGGGGACATCAAAAAAAGAACGATACTTATCTGGCCAATGCGTAAATGTATACCACCTGCCGTATGGGCTTGATTGATCGGAGATTGCAGATTGAAATGTTGGGTGTTGATCTGACACATGATTCGGGACTAAATCCAACAGGATGCGTATCCCACGTCTGTGTGATTCATCCAGCAAGTTTCTTAAATCTGATTTAGTCCCAAGGCGTGGCTCAATATCAAAAAAGTCAGTTGTATCATATCCATGGTGGGAAGGGCTGGGGAAGATGGGTGTCAGCCACAGCACATTGACACCCAAATTACTCAGGTAGTCCAATTTTTCGATGATTCCATTTACTGTCCCACCATAAAATCCAGTTGGGTTTTGGGGAGATAACCAATCCCTTCCTTTTCCAGGGAAAAATCGATCAACGAAAATCTGATAGATTATGGCATCCTTTGACCAGACAGGGGCGGGATCATCGTCGATATAACAGGCATAAATTGTGTCGTGATCAGCTACGACTTCCTCCCCGTCCGATGTCCCTGCACTTATCCTATATCGCAAGACGGACCCAACGGACTGCCCAGGAATCACCCCGCTAAAATGCCGGATGTATCCCCATAAAACGGTATCCCACTCAGCTGCCATCCTTTGCATGGGGATGGCAAACCCGTTCGATGCCACTCCTAGCTTACCGGTTGGGTCGGTGCCATCATTCGTCCAGTATACCCAGGCTTGCTCAAATGGATGGTCTGGACCAATTGTGAGCTCCACTGTGATTACCTGCCCTGGTAGTGGGTCCCTTGGATTACGGGCATGAGAATGCGACACCCCCGCCCGGCGAGTGCGCACGTGCTCGAATCGCAGCTCCTCCGTAGCGAGGGTGCCAAAGATGAAATCTTTCATTTACCCTTTTACGCCACCCATTGTCAGCCCACCGATCAGATAGCGTTGGAAATACAAATAAACGACCATGACCGGGATAATGGTCATTACTGCGCCAGCTGCGAACAAGCCCCATGGAATACTTTGGTTGTTTGCAATGCTGTACATTCCTACCATCAAGGTGCGTCTTGCTGCTGGAGAGGGGATTAGTACAGAAGCGAATACAAATTCACCCCAACCGCCCATGAAAGCGAGTAACGCCGTCACTGCTAAAGCTGGCTTTGCCATGGGTAGACCAATTAACAAGAATGATTGTATCGGTCCACAGCCATCGATCATAGCGGCTTCTTCAATCTCAATGGGTATGGTATCAAAGTAGCCTTTTAACAACCAGGTGGTGAACACTAGGTTACCCACCACATAAGCCAGTACCAAACCCCAAAGGTTGGCAAATAAACCCAATGCGGTTAATAGTTGAGCGACAGGCACGAGTGATAGCACACCCGGAAATGCTTGGATTGCTAACAATAAAACCAGTGCTGCTTGCCGGCCATAAAACCGAAAGCGAGAAAATGCAAAGGCAGCTGAAGTGGCTATCAGCAGGCAGGCAATGGTGGTGAAGCCCGCAACGAAGGCGCTATTGCGCATCCAAAGTAGAAATGGTTGTTGCTGACCCGCTAGCATGACCTGATAATTTTCGAATGTAAACGAGGTGGGTATGAACATACCTAACAAGTTTAGCGTATAAAGTCTTTGACCCACCCGCCCGGATGCAAGGATCACAAACCATATAGGGTAGAGCGCGAATAAGGTCATGATGACCAGGAACGCGTATTGAAAACCTAAAACCAGGGTTTTTGGTTTGCGGGTCATTCGTATGCTCCTCTCGTGATGCGTGTGATCCGCAAGCTATAGAGCGTCATAAAGAAAAGGAAGATAAAAATGATCACTGCGAATGCGCCCGCTTTTGCATAAGCATTGAACTGGAAAACCTGTTTATATGCATAGACCATCACTAACTCTGTTGCACCAGGCACTCCAGCTCCTCGCGAAGGACCTCCCGTGGTAATCGCCCACACCGTGCCAAACATTTGGAATCCACCCGCTCCAATAGCACTCAACACGATTGCTGGGACGACTGCAGGGCGAATTAATGGCAGAGTGATGTTCATCAATTGCTGCCAATACGTCGCTCCATCCATCTCTGCAGCTTCATACTGATCTGCTGGGATGGACTGCAAGGCACCCAGGATGATGTTGAAACAGAAAGGAAATGAGAACCACAAATTGACCAGCAGGATGACTCCGAAAGCAATGGAGGGATTGAGTAGCCATGCAGGTCCGGTGATATTGAATAATTTCAAGATTTGGTTGATCACTCCCACATCACGGAAAAAGAACTGCCATACCAACGACATAATAATGAACATCGTTGAGGCTGCCCAAGGTATGATCATGACGATCCGGAAGAATGTCCGCCCTTTTATATATTGGGTGTTTAAAACCAATGCAAGAACTAAACCCAAAGCGTAGTTTATGGGTATCGTGATGATTACAAATAGGATGGTGCGGAAAACAACGATGAAGAAATCGCTGTCTGTTTGTAATGACTCGATCGCCCCGAGGCCATTAAGCAACCATCCAAGGAGTATGGTTACTGCTATCCCAAGTACCCATACAACGAGCCCTGAGGTCGGCCTGGTAATTTTACGATCATAATATTTATTCACTTGCCCAGCTACAATGAGTGGGATAAAACAAATAATAACCCTGACGATAGCCAATAAGCCAGTTCCGGAGAAAAGCTTCCCGACCAAGGTGCCATAGTTTGTAAAAGCAGGAGATTGGATTGTATAGGGTGTACTTACTCCCACGGTTTCCTTAAACATTGGCCAGCATTTCGGTTCGATGATACTGGTGACTAAAATACTACAGTCCGGATTTGGGTGATATTGGTTTCGGTTGGTGAATGAGATGAAAACGTTGTAAATTATCGGATAAATATTAAAAGCAAGGATCCCTAATAGAGTAGGGCCTATAAATGCGATGATCATCAAAGCCTTTTTACGCCCAGACCAAGCAATCATCATGACCTCCTTACATTGGCTTTTTCTCCTTGACTTTAATCCAGACAGCCATTAACTATAAAAAAGGGAGGGGCACTCGTGGCGCTCCCTCCCATTTTTTTATAGAAGTTTACTTCATGCCCGCAATGGCTGTATCGATTGCAGTTTGTGCGGCTGCAAGAGCCTCCTCAGGTGTCTGCGAGCCATTCCAGATCGCATTGGTCGCATCACCAACAGGGCCCCATTGTGCATCCGCATACGGGGTGTTAGCCATGGGGACGCCCAAATTGAGGGCAGCACCAAAGCCTTTGATGGTTGCCAGAGCCTGAATCTGTGGATCATTCAGGGCAGCCGTGTTGGCGGGGATGGTCTTGTTGGCAAGAGCGACCGTTGTTTCGTTCGCTTGATTGGTGTAGTACTTCATGATGTCCAGAGCGACTTCTGCAGTCCCACGATCTACCGCATTCTTGGTGATCATGAGGGTCTTGATCCCGACAAATGGGTGACCCATCGGTAGGATACCATAATCAATACCAGCAGCTTCCAAATCGGCGATTGCCCATGGACCAGTCCACCAGGCAGCAGCAGTGCCTTCAGTGATCATGGATTTGCAGATATCATGGCTGGTTTCTTTCGGTGCATATGCACTGAATTCCTTGATCCAATTACCAGCAGCAAGTGCTTCCGGTGTGTTCATGTAGGCTTTTCCGGTATCATCAACATAGCCTGGCATTCCAAAGCCAAAATAAATCGCACCTTCATGATATGCATCGGCATTGCCTAAACCTTGGTTGCACACCAGGTATTTTCCAGGGTTGGCTTCAGCGTATGCTTTTGTTTTGGCGAGTAATCCAGCGAAATCGGTCGGGTCAGTCGGGAAGTCAGCTTCACTGGCAACCGCTTTATTATATACAAGCGCGATACCTTCCTGGCTTTCTGGGAGCGCCCAGATTTTACCCTGCCAGACAACACCATTTATAGAAGCTGGCTCATATGTTGAGGAAAGGAAACCCTGAGTCACACCCAGGGTACCTAAATCAACGATGTTCCCTTGCACTGCTTGCTTGCCAATCTGGTCATTTGCCCAACCGATGATGTCGGGACCTTCTCCAGCTGGGATGGCAACCTGCAGAGCGGCTGTCACGTCTTGCGGTGCATCGAGGACGATGGTCACATTCGGGTGTTCAGCCATATATTGGGTAAATACAGCCTGAATAGCTGTGAGGTAATTGCCTGCCCACTGGTGCCAGATGGTGACGGTGACGGGGGCAGCAGTCGTTGCGGTCGGTTCTACTGTCGCCACAGGTGTTGCAGTTGCGCATGCTGACATAATTATCGCAGCGATAATTATTACTGTCAGCAAACTCCAATATTTCTTAATCATTTTTCTCTCCTCTTGAAATTCATTTATTTTGTTCTCTAGCTAACAAGAAATTTATAGAATCGTTATACGATTGGCGATTTAATGAATAGATTTTAGGCGATTTATTTTAATCCTCCTTTCATAATATATTATACATCTACTAAACGATCCAGAGACAGGTTGATTGCTTGAACCACCGCACCCATACTCGAGGCGCGTCTTCCTAGTACCGCCGATGTGATTCGAACAACTTTCGCAGCTGAACTTAAACTTCTTTCCATAACTGTTTTTCTAATTGGCTCTAAAAGTAGATCACCTATCTGTGACACTCCACCACCAATAACGACCAAGCTTGGGTTAAATATATTAACCAGGCTGGCTACTGCGATACCCAGATACGTACCAGCATCGGTAATAATTTGTTGAGCGACAAGATCACCTCGTTGGGCTGCCTGAGCAACGTTTACCGCCAGGATTTTATCTGCTTCTATAGCAGATATCTGCGTTCGTCGGCCTTTTTCGATAGCTTCACGTGCTTTACGGGCAATTGCCTGCCCTCCCGCCATGGCTTCAAGGCAGCCATAATTCCCACACGTGCATAAAGGTCCGTTTTCTTGAATAGTGACATGCCCTATCTCACCCGCGGTGCCCGTAGCTCCCCGGTAGATACGTCCATCCAATAATAAACCCGCACCTATTCCTGTCCCCACTTTAATATATGCCAAATTATTCTCACCCCGACCCGCACCATAAGCCCATTCCCCGAGTGCTCCCATCTCGGCATCGTTTCCGATAGATACAGGCACTTGCCATAACTCTTCAAGATGGGTTCGTATAGGGTAACCATCCCAGCCGGGCATAATGGGTGGTGAGCTCACCATGCCAGCCTCAGCCACCACAGGCCCCGGGACGTCCATCCCTATGGCTGATATATTACTAATTTCTAATTTCAACTGGTGTAATAATTCAGTTAGATAATGATCAATTTGGTTCAGGCAGCTTCTCGGACCGTCGGTCACTGAAAATGGGTGCTCGATTTCCTCAAGCACGTGAGCAGAATAATCCGTTACCACCAATCCCAGGTGTGTTGCACCCATATCGATCCCAACCACATATCCATAACGCGGGTTGATCGCTAGTAATATTGGGCGCCGTCCACCTGTCGTGGGACCTGTCTCAATCTCATCTACTAGTCTCATTTCTTTAAAGTTATCGATGATGCTCGAGATGGCTGATCGCGTTAGGTACATCTGGCGCGCCAACTCCGCACGCGAGATTCCTCCCGGTGTGAAGCGGATCATATCTAGCACGACTCGTTTATTGAAGGTTTTTATATTTCTTAATCGGAATGTAATTGCCCGCGCGTCCAATCATCCATCCCATTCTTATCGCCTCGTACTGATTGTGAATATTATAGCAAAGGTAGGTAAGTTTGTCAAGTGAATTAACAATAATATATCTATTAGTTAACTCAGTATACAAAGTTTATGGATAGCATTCTTCTAAAAAAAGCTATCAGCCCATCCAAATCATATCCAGCTGCTCCCGGCTGACTAAATCCAGTATAATCAAGTTATGGGAAATACACCCTTACTGGCGGGGGTTTATGCTGCTGCGGTAACTCCCCTGAAACCAGATTTATCTCCTGATCTCGATGGATTAGCCAGACTTATTCAATTCCTCGCCAATCGAGGTTGCCATGGCGTACTGCTGATGGGTACGACTGGTGAGGGACCCTCATTTTCAATCAATGAACGTGTCTCGGTTTATCAAGCAGCTGCTAATGCCCGTCAAGATCTTCCGGGTTTCCATCTCCTGGCGGGTACGGGTACCCCAAGCTTAAAGGACACGATCTTCCTCACAAAATCCGCCTTTGACCTGGGGTTTGAGGCTGTGGTCGTCCTGCCTCCCTATTATTTCCGCAAAGCTACTGATGATGGATTGTTTGCCTGGTTTAGCCAGGTGCTGGATGAGGCTGTCCCCTTGGGTAGAGCATTACTGGGTTATCACATTCCACCCCTAACAGGAATCAGCTTTTCTATGGAATTGTTATCACGCCTTAAAGAGAAATACCCGGAAAGGTTTGCAGGCATTAAAGATTCCTCAGGTGATCCTGAATGGGCACGCTCTCTTGGGGCTCGGTTTGGATCAGACCTATCCGTGCTAAATGGGAACGATCGTCTCTTCAGTCTGGCCTTGCAATCAGGTGCTTCAGGATGTATCACTGCCATGGCAAATTTGCTTTCACCCCTTCTTCGGCTTGTATGGGATTGTTTTCAAGCCGGCAATCCTGACGAAATCACCCAGGATAAGTTGAGCCATGCGCGTGAGGTGTTGGATCGATATCCTCCTATGCCTCCTGTGATTAAGATTTTATTGTCTCGCATTCATGGCTTTACCGAGTGGAAGGTTAAACCTCCATTATTGGAGTTTGACTCAGCTCAAGTGGAGATTGTCCTATCCGAGTTTCTTGCTGCATTGGAATAATCGGATAAAATGGCGACCGGTTCCTCCCAACGTTCTCCTTATCTCATACCTGTATTGATAGTATTCATCCTGGCCATCCTGCTGTTTTTGGGTATGTTAATCAATTATTTCTCTCATCAACCCATCAATCCCACCATCACCAATACTCCCCAATTATTTACCTTAACCTCCATTTCCAGCCCGACCCCCTCAACCACCAGTACCATAACCACGACTCCCCGCCCAACCTGGACGTCGCGACCCTCATCGACCGTCACCCTTACTCCTTCACCAACCACTACCACCACCCCAACCTTGATCCGCACACTCACACCTGCCGTCCCAGCTCAATATAATGATCGCTATGAGCTTAAACCATGGGATCTCGCCGAGCAGGTTAGAACCATCGAGCTGCTCAAAGCGAATACAATTCTAACCGCCTCGGACGATTCATTTCGGGCTTTGGCATTTGTGGAAGGGGAGGCAAACCTTCGTTTTCCGCAATCGCTGGACGCCACTCTTTGGCGCTGGGATCGAGCTTATAATTTGGTTCGCATTAATGATCCACTTGGTATTGTTTTATATAGTGATCTGATCATATCAGCCATTACTTCTGGTCAGGTGCGTTCAAGCGATCTTCCTGCATGGTTTAGCTTATATGAGACCAGGCTCATGCTGCAAATTTCCCCCCTGCCTCCTCAACCTGGAGAGCTTGGTCAGGAATTGATTGAGCTAATCGGTGATGGAAGCGCATTTCTATGGCTGGTGGAAAACCCGAATGGCACGAGCGTTTATCCGTTGCTCAATGATATTAACTATAATCAACCACATGAAAACGCATTCCTCTACGACGAGTTGACTGGTGATACAACCCCCGAGCTCGTGATTTATCGGCGGAATACCCCTGGTAGCACTTTATTGGTTCCACCCCACATATTTAGTCTTTCTGTCTCACCTCCGCTTGAGCTACCAGTTCAGGATCAATTACCCATGGGTTTTGGCTTGGAGCCTCAAACACAAGCAGAGATTGTGACCAATACCCGAGGAGGTAACAACCTGCGAGTGACATCCACCTTGTTACCCGCCTGCCCAACCTATGTAACCCAGGAGTATGGTTGGAATGGTAGTAGTTTTACCACGACTCCTCTACAATATGAGCTTGTACCTGTCGTAGGTCTGACAGCTTTTTGTGAAGTGGTGTTCGATGTGGCCTCGGCAGGATGGGGTCCTGAGGCCTCAATCATCGTCGCGCATGCAATGTTGGGCGTATGGCCACCCGAGTCAGACACTCAAGGTCATCCATACCCGGTCGATGCTTATGACCAGCTACGTTACCGTCTGGGCGTGTTATATGCTTTGGCGGGTCAGCCATCTGAAGCCAGTCGGGCAATGTCTGAGATTATCGATACCCCCATTGTCCCCGATTCATCTTGGGTGACCCCCGCTGAACAATTCTTACACGTGTATCAAAAATCGGATGATTTATTCATTGCCTGCCAGCAAGCACAATCCTGTAATCTACGCGATGCCATGCGCGCCATGGTGAAAAATAGCGCCACCGATGATCCTAGCCAAACATTGGAATACTTACAGACTCATGGCATCACCATCCGCTCAAGTAGTCTCTTCGATTTTGATAACGATGGGCAGGCAGAACGTTGGATCATTATCCAGCCAAAAGCAGAGGCTAAACTGGAATTTTGGATCCTTTCCCGTATGCAGGTGGGAGTCCAGGCGGTATTCGTTCAGGTATTCGATGCGGTCGAATCCTTGCCTTATTATCATGAACCAGCCGGAATAATCCCCGTTATTCAATTCGAGCTTCACCAAGGGTTTATATTTAAACGCCTCCCAGATACACAGGAAGCCTATATTCAGTGGGTGGATGTAGAATATTCTCGTCCGACCATAATTCGAGATGGATACGAACAAGCCCTGAATGCCTTAATGGCTGGCACTGATCCTGTGTCTATCCGTGACGCACTTCTTGCCCTGTATAACTCCCCACGATTTAAGGGAGATTGCATCGCATTCAATATTTGTGACCAATTCCACTATACCCTTGGATTGGTCTATGACCTGATTGGAGAAGAAGGGAATGCCATTGATCAATATTTGTGGGTTTGGCGTAATTACGGCAAAAGTCCATATGCCCTCCCGGCACGCCTAAAGTTGAATTATTTCCCACTACCAACTTATACACGCACGCCTATACCTACAGGGACCACAATTCCTACCCGCACCCCAACTCCTACTATACAAACCCCCACCAGCACACTTACCCCAACCATGACAAACTCACCAACCATGACAAACTCACCAACCATGACAAACTCACCGACCGTTACCGTCACCCCCACAGAAACGGTTACGCCCACCTCTAGCGAAACCAATACACCGGCAATCACACCCTAGGATTGTCCGAGATAAGTGTCTATGAATTACCCCCACCAGCCATGGCGATTATTGGTCACTCCTGCTTCTCGCGGAGCTTGGAACATGGCAGTCGATGAAGCCTTGATGGAAGTCGTCAGCCAAAACCAATCGCTTCCCACTCTACGGCTTTATGCCTGGGTACCTCCTTGCCTATCGATTGGCTATGCGCAACCTTGCGTAGATGTAGATCAGCCGCGTCTAAACCAGCTGGGATGGGATTGGGTCCGCCGGCCGACTGGCGGGCGTGCCATCCTGCACACTGACGAGCTAACCTACTCCGTCATTGCACCCCTGAGTGAGCCCAGAGTTTCCGGAGGCGTCCTTGAGAGTTACAAGCGCCTGTCAAAGGCGCTGTTGACTGCCTTGCATTCATTGAATATTCCCGCACAAGCACATCCCATAAACCCAACCGGGAATATTTCTGGGAATGGACCTGTTTGTTTTGAAATGCCTTCAAATTATGAAATTGTCCTAGGTGACAAGAAGCTGATTGGCAGTGCCCAGGCCCGCCGTAAGAAAAGCGTGCTCCAACATGGCACCCTCCCGCTATGGGGAGATCTGACCCGTATCACCCAGGTTCTTGTATTTTCGGATGAACAAAAGCGGAGTGAGGCTGCCTCCCGCTTGCTCTCCCATGCCACCACGGTAGAGGCGGTACTGGGACACAAAATTCTTTGGGAATCAGCAGCTCAGGCTTTTATCGCTGCTTTCCAGACGGAATTGAATATTGATCTTGCCCTGGATGATATATCTGCGCAGGAAATTAAACGGGCTGAGAGATTAGTGGAAGAGAAGTATTCCCATCCATCCTGGTTCGAACGGATTTAGCACAATATCAGCGAAATAAAGTAACGCCTACTTCTCGGGATGGATAAATGATACCTGAGAATATCCTAGTTTATTCAACAAGCTCTGTATAAAGGTTTCTGCATTTGCCTGTGCTTGTGCCAATATTCCATCATCTAGAGCAGCTTGTCTGATTTGTTCTTCAGCAGCCTGTCGGGCCGTAGTTTCCAGGTTGATATCCCCGTGGGTTAACAAACCCGTTTCACGATCATACACATAGGATTTGTCGTTATCCAGTGTGGCATTGAAGATTTCTGCGTCGGGTAGATGGACTTTGATCATTCCATCCTGTAGCACCAGGTCCTGTGAGCCAAGATTTTCTAGGTCTATTCCAGCAGTGACATAGCCATGACCAACGAATAACAGTCGGTCGCCAAAGAGTGGCGCCAGCGCATCTTGACCCACTTCAGCGGTTATGACTTTTTCGACGGTATATTGGATCGTTTCCAGCCGCGCCAGCGGACGGATTTGGTTGATGATCGTTATAGGGTCGGGTAATATGGTTGGGGTGGGATGTAGTATCCTGGCTACCTGAGTGCCTAAATCACTCGTCATATCGCTGACAGGTTGGACAACCCGTTGTGTTGTCCGTTGGATGGAAATCACGATGCCTGCCGCTGTAATAGCCAGAACCACTAAAACCCCAATCACTAGGATCCAAGGGAGCAGATTTTTGTGTTTATCCATTAGAATATATTATACTTGATATGCTATGTCTATCGGTGTATTAACCTTACAGCTCCAGCTTCCCGGATGCAAATCACTAAAGGAAAAACGCAGCCGCCTCAAGCCATTGATCTCTCGGTTGCACCGGGAATTTAATATATCAGTCGCTGAGCTGAGTCACCAGGATGTATGGGACGTGGCAACCATTGGTTGTGCGATGATAAGCAACGACCATCAATTCTCCGAGAGCTCTCTCCAAACAGTCATTCACTGGTTGAACAAGAATTGGCCTGATATTACCTTGGTGGATGATCATATCGAAATTATCAACTAGGAAGGGATTATGGACTTACAGCTAAGAAATAAACGTGCCCTTGTCACTGGCTCAAGTCGAGGTTTAGGCTACGCGATTGCTCGTCTATTGGCATTGGAAGGGTGCCATGTAGCGATCAATGGGCGTAACACCCAAACCATAACCGATGCTGCTAGAAAACTAGTTCAAGAGACAAAGGCAGATATCATCCCCCTCACGGGGGACGTTGGTCAACCCGATGTTCCAGCATTATTAGTCTCACAAACCATTCAATCGTTCGGGGGGTTGGATCTACTGGTAACGAATGCAGGTGGACCTCCATCAGGTAAATTTGATACATTTGATGATGAAGCCTGGCAAAAGGCGATTGATTTATCTTTGATCAGTCATGTGCGCCTGATCCGGGCTGCTCTGCCTTACCTGCGCCAATCCGATTGTGCCAGTGTCGTCACCATGACCTCCTACTCGATTAAGCAACCCATTCCCAACCTGGTGCTCTCAAACAGCGTTCGGGCTGCTACCGTAGGCTTGACCAAGAGTTTATCTCTTGAGCTGGGAGCAGAAGGCATCCGGTTTAATTCAATTTTACCGGGCTGGACCTCAACAGAGAGGGTCGTTGAGCTGATGTCCTATCGAGCAAAGGCTAATGGAACTAGCGTAGATGAAGAAATCACTCGTCAGGCAAAAGACACTGCCCTGGGCCGCCTGGCTCGTCCTGAGGAAGTCGCCAATGCAGCCGTATTCCTGCTATCTCCAATTGCCTCTTATATCACCGGAGTAATGCTAAGCGTCGATGGAGGCAGTTACAAAGGAACTTTGTAACCTCGCTGCCATTATCACACGGAAAAACAATATTTATTTTAGGAATTTGAATGGAATTTGCATTAGAGACTTTAATAGCCTCTGCTTAAAATTGGGTTTATCTAGCCCGATGACACCATCCAGCATTTTGGCATAAGCTTCAAGGTACTGTCCTTTCCGTAGCTCAACGGATGATATCGCCTGAAGCACATATGCCCGCAGTTCTAATTCTCCTGCTTCTTTTAGCAATTCAGCGGATTTTTCATAAGCTGTTACAGCTTCATCCACTCGTTTTAATTTCTCCAATGCAGCAGCTTGGTTCCCAATTGCCATTGCCTGGCGCAAGGTGTCACCTTTATTCAAAAACACCATGTCAGTACCCATGACTGCTTCTAACGCAGCCTCAGCATTTCCCCCTTTTAGGAACGCAACACTGCAGTTATTCGCCATTTCCGCTGCAATCAACTCATTCCCTGCCGCTAAAAAATCATCAGCGGCTGCCTTATAAAGCCTCGCCGCTGACAGATATTCACCTTTACTATATTCAGCTTGACCTTCATCTGCAAGCTGTTGTGGATTTAAAGTTTCCATGGACTTATAAAGTGATTTCCAATAATCCTTCAGCTAACGCGCGCAGTTTCTCAACCTTCATTTCACTCAATCTGACCGCTAGTTCGAGATAGGGTCGGTTGATTGGTTTGTTCACAAATTCCTGTAATTCCTGTGGAAGATCCAAAAATATGCGCGAATTTCTTTGTTTAGCGAACCAGCTTCCTACAGGTCCTTGTGAGTCTTCGAAATCCCCAATGCGATTATTAAGCGTCTGGGCTAAGGTTTCAAGCTCAGGTAATGGGATGGGAACCTCGCCTATTTCATAAGATTGTAAGCTCGTAGATGTGATTCCTGTCCTTTGTGCAAGATCCTCTATCGATAATTCTGCTTCGATTCGCCCCTTATGGATCAACTCACCAATCACTCCCTGCCTCAACTGTATAATATCTTCAGCATCCACCGATTTGTCACTTCCATCGGTTTTTAAGGTCTCACTGCTCCAGAAATGTTCAAGGGGTATTTCGAGATAATAAGCTAATAGCTCCAGCTCCGGTAATGTTGGGGGTCTCTCCCCAAATTCCATCGCAGCAAGTTCATCAATTGAAAGGCCCATCGCCTGGGCACATTCTTCCAGGCTTTTCCCGGTTTTCAGCCTCACATCGCGGATCAACACTCCTAGCTTCTTCGCTCTGATGATTTTCAGGATTGGGTTGATCGTCATCTTAACACCTTCCTAAACTCTGGCATGATTACTTATATCAGCGAACAAATGAACAGCTTGATTATTTATTCCTGCAGGAGTGGCATGATATATCCGACCCCCGAGCGAGTGACAATATGCTGCGGGTTATTTTGGTCCTGTTCCAATTTTTGTCGTAAGCGTGAGATACTGACCCACAGGATTTCCTTATCCTTTTGATATTCTACTCCCCATACATCTCTCAACATCTGCTCCGATGGGATCACGGTACCCACATTTTGAGCCAATTGAAGTAAAATCCGATACTCAGTGGCAGATAAATAAACCATCTTCCCATTTAGAAAAACCTCTGCTTTTGCCAGATCGATCTCCATTTCACCATGCTTGAATATCGATGGCGCAGGCATAGGTGCAGGTTTTGCTGCCCTGCGCAATACAGCCCGGACCCTTGCCAGTAATTCTGTAGCGGAAAATGGTTTAACGATATAGTCATCCGCACCCATATCCAGGCCTTTCACGCGGTCTTGTTCCTCCCCCTTAACGGTCACGACGATGATCGGCACGGTTGAAAACTTTCTGATCCGTTCGCAGGTCGTGAAGCCGTTGAGTATAGGCATCATGATATCCAATAATACCAGGTCAGGGTTTTCGTTTGCTACAATTTCCAAGGCTTGTTGTCCATTGTATGCTTTGAGTACCTCATAATTATCACTGATCAGGTTTGCTTCCATAAGACGGACATAGCGTGGTTCATCATCTACAATTAATATTCTCTTTGTCACGGGTTTGCCTCCTCTCCCACTTTTTGTACTTCTTGATTATCACACTTGGTGGGTAAATTGATATTGAATGTTGTTCCCTTCGAAACTTCAGAGCTTACTGAAATTTCGCCTCGATGTGCATGGATAATTTCTTTACATATGAATAAGCCTAACCCTGTCCCATGGTTTGCAACGCTTGTATCGGGTACACGATAAAAGCGTTCGAATAAGTGCTCGAGATGCTGTTGAGCTATCCCAGGTCCTTGATCTGCCACGGAGATCTCACATGTTTCGCCGGAATTCTTTAAGGTGATCATTACTGGTGAGTCGGGAGCATATTTACCTGCATTGCTTAGTAAGTTATCAAACACCTGGGTGATCCGGGTTGGATCGGCCATCACAACTACTCCGTGGTCAGCATGTAATTGCACCGCCAATGCAGAATATCGTGTGGTGCTCCTAACTACGATTTCCCTGAGCAGCATATCGATCCGTACCGGTTGGAGCTGCATGAACATCGTTCCGGCTTTTAAGCGGGATGAATCAAGCAGGTCCTCAATCAATGCATGCAGTCTGTCCGCTTCTTCGTCGATGATCGTCAAGAACTCACGGCGGGAGTTGTCATCCCAATTTGTATCATCCCGTAGCAGGGTGGTTGCATATCCTTTGATAAATCCAATCGGTGTCCTTAATTCGTGTGAGATGGTTGTGATGAAATCATCCTGCATGCGCCGTAACCAGCGTTCTGCTTCCAATTTGGACACGCGTTCCACAAGATGGTGGTTCTCCACCAGCTGGGCTGTCTGTGCAGCAATGAATTCAGCCAGGTGAATTTGTTCCGGCATAAAAGGTGGACCACCAAACCTGCCAAACACTAACACGCCCACCACATCTTCTCCTACCTTAAGCGGTAATCCCAGGAAATCCCGCCAGAACAGACGGTTATTCTCCCATCCTTCAATTTTCTCCTGTAATAACGATGTTTGTTTAGAAGTATATGCCTGATTCGCAATCTTCTCCCCCCATTCAATCTCGCCCTCAGCACATTTACCACGACCGATCACCCTGGCATAGGAAGGATCCAATCCTTCATGATCCCTTGGTATGTATAAGACTAGATTATCAAAAATTAAAACATGCCGGGTATGCAAGACGATCAAATCCATTGCGCTATCAATATTTTCAGATTGTGCAATGGCTATACTGATTGCATATACCGCCCTAAGGTCCTCAGGACTTAGGACGACCGATTCAATCATTTCATCAGGATTATTCATCATCAATTGGCACCGATAATTGGTAATTCGAATTTTACGAACGTCCCTTTCCCAACTTCAGAGCTCACTTCCACTTTCGAGCCATGTGCTTCGATGATCTTCTTGACCAGGGCTAAACCCAATCCAATCCCTCCATATCGTCTTGTGCTTGAGCCATCCAGCTGGTGGTAAGGCTCGAATATTTCAGACAATCGTTCAGGTGAGATACCAATCCCGGTATCACCCACATGGAATTGTACAAAATTAGCCCCTTTTTCCAGCCCCACATTTACGCTTCCACCAGTGGGGGTGAATTTTACGGCATTATCTACTAATTCCATCACCACCCATTGGATTTTTTCATGGTCCATAAGCACCTGATATTGATCATCCCCCAGCTCTACATTAAGGGTTACCGGACGATTTTCTGCCTTTATTTTCGCTCTCGTCAATGCTTGGTTAATCACTTCGCTAAAGATGGCTGGTTTCATCTGTAGGGTAAATTTTCCAGTCGCTTCTAAGGAGAATTGGATCATCTTTTCAATCAGCTCTTCCAGTCGCGCCTCCGATCGTAGCATCACATCCAAGGCTGTAGCTTGTTCTTTTGACAGATCACCCAGGCTTCCTTCATTCATCAAGTCTAAATATCCACGAATATGGGTTAACGGTGTGCGTAATTCATGGGAAACATTCGAGATAAAATTCGATTTCAATTGGTTCAGTTCGGCAAGCTTGTTAAGGGCAGATTGTAGCTCTTGGGTGCGCTCCTTTACTCGCTGCTCCAGCTGTTGGTTGGATTGTTGAAGCGCGGTATGTAATTGTAATATTTGCTCGGTGATTACTTGATCGAGTGTTTCTCGATCGATTAATTTTAATTCCAACAAAGCCTGACCTACAAGTCGTTGTTGTCCATCACGGCCAGGTTTTTTTGAATACTTCAAGGCACGTTGTAAGCCTTCTTGAGTTAATACCCCTCTATCGATGAGTAATTCTCCCACCCTCGGCACCAGGATCTCTGGTGTGATGGGTAGGGTAGGATTACTATTAATTTTGGAAATTACTTCTTGTTCTCCTATTACCGCTGCCAATGCTAGGTTAACCCCGCAGTGCGGGCATTCAAGCTCCTCCTGACGGACTGGTTGGCCACAATTCGGGCAAGGTAATAGGAAATCCATTCTCCACCTATTGAGTTTCTAATATCATATCCTGACTTATCTCTTTTCGCAAGCCTAACAAATATGTATGCCGTTAATAAGGAATTATTGGTTAAAATAAATCTATAATAAAACTTATGACAGTGCCCTTGCCAATGAAAATACTCATCCTCGATCAGGACACCCTGGGAGAAAATTTCCTCAAACAAATGCTTAATCCTATTGCTTATGAAGTCATCAAGGTAAGCTCCAATGCAGAAGGGATACACATCTCCAGTTCGTGGGAACCCGATGTAATAATAATCAATATTATGCAACCCACGGTAAATGGGTGGAAGCTCTGTCGTAAATTACGTGAAGTTAATCAGGTCCCGATCCTGGTACTCGCTACGATCTCAGATCCCAAATCGATTGCCCGTTGGTTGGACGCCGGTGCGGATGATTACCTGACGAAACCTTTTTCCTCTGAAGTCCTCATAGCCCATCTTCAAAAACTCACCCGCCGAACCAAATTAACTCAAAATAGCACCCCGGTATCATTATTTCAATAGCCTGCTTTGAGATTACCCTTGATTCTTTAAAGTCTTGGGTTACAATCAGGGAAATTCATTTCCCAGGAGTTTATTCGTGTCTAATCTACCACCCGATCATCCATCAACAAATCCATCGTTACGGTTGACTGACCGGTCAGAAGATATGTGGGAGACCTCCGAAGCTGCTCAATCCCTTGAACGTATGAAGGCTAATCCACGCATAAAATATATCGTCATTGTCGTGCCAGAAGATGCCTGTCCGGCCTGCCAAAATTTGACGGGCACCTATCCAAAAGACCAGGTACCTCGCCTTCCAATTGAAGAATGCTCTCATCCACTTGGATGTCGGTCTTATTATTTGCCTTATCTGGATGAGATTTTCCCCTAAACTGTCATCCTCATAAAAAAAACGGGTTTCCTGTGAACTGATTAACCCGTTTTTTCATTTAAATTCTCCTCTACAATCACCCGTGCCAGGTTGATTGCTTCCTTCCGGTTCTTTATATCTCCGCTCACCTGAGCTTCACGGATAGATTCCAGTAAATATCCGATCATCGGTCCGGGTGACAATTTTAATTCTGCTATCAAATCATCTCCATTTAGAAAGGGTGGAGGAAATACGCGCTCTTCTTTATCTTCCCACCAGGCATCTAGTAACGTCCGTACCACTCCCACATGCTTGGCCCATCTCTCTTGTGGAAGAGTCGGACCGTACGTAGCCAGCATATCAGCCAGGGATAGGATGCATATGTCTATCCCGGCTGCACCTGTATCCCTAAAGAAACGATATACGGCTTTTCTGCTTGGGGGTTCCATCGGGTGAGAAAGCCATGCCGGGCGCATGTGATGATTCACGATCGATGCCAGTCGTGCAATTTCCAGGTTACTCAATTTCAGTGCCTGCCCACGTTTTTCAACCAGCTTGCTGCCAATTTGATCATGACCGATGAATTTGATATTTCCCTGGCCATCGACGGTTCGTGTCGTCAGTTTGCCAACATCATGATACAACCCTGCCAGGAACAGCAGTCCACGGTGAGGCCGGTCCGGGTTGAGCGCACTTTTCAGGTGCTCAGCTAATTGCTGGCGGTAACGGCCGAGCTGCAGGGCGATCAAACCCAAGGTTAAGTTGCTTGCTTTATCATGATCGTACTCAGGTGCCAGCACATTTAACAAGCTCTCCAAACGGTTCAATGAATCCAGTGTATGGTTCCATGCGTCCATCACATGGGGTGGTGATTGCTGTACATCCTTGATCACACAGACTTCTGGGAGAATATACTCAAGCACCTCCAGCTTGTCCAATATTCTCAATGATGTGGCTGGATGTGAGATAGACAGGATCCGGAAAAGCTCATCTCGCTGCCTTTCAGGGGATATATCAGGTAAATGCGTTATCGCTTCCTGCATGAGATGCAAAGTATCAGATTGAATATGTAGGTCAAGATCCACTGAGAATCTGACCGCCCTTAGGATTCGTATTGGGTCATCAAGAAACGAGCTGGCTGAGCATGCTCGTAAACGTTTGGACACCAAATCTGCCGCGCCCCCCATCGGGTCCACCAATCTATCCTGATGATGTATCTCCACGGCCATGGCATTCATTGTAAAATCCCGTCCCTTTAAGTCACTGATCAGGTCCTCACCCTGATATGCGGAAAAATCCACCCGCATTGAGTGAGCTCCATGGATAGAAACGTCATCCTTGGCTCTTAAAACTACCCTGGCCACTTTTCGCTCGCTATCCAACGGGAAATATGCCCCGCCAATCTCATCGGCCAGTTTCCGTGCGATCTTCATGGAATCACCCGGGGTTACAAAATCCAGGTCATAGCCTTGTCGATTGAGCAACGCATCCCTGATTGCACCACCCACCAGGTAGATGGGAGATCCTGATGGTAGAAGGCTAATAATGCGCTCCAATAATGGGTGTCTCAAGCTTGCTAGGATTTCATCCATTGAGGTCAGCTAATTCGAATTTTATTTCTAGGTCTATGGGTATTATTCGCTCGGTTTATATTTATCTGCAGCCAATACCCCAATAAAAGGTAAGTTCCGGTAATATTCATCTGCATCAAGTCCATAACCAAAAACGAATTTATCCGGAATCACAAATCCACGATAATCAATCGTCACTTCCACTTCACGCCGTTCGGCTTTATCTAATAGTGCGCAAATTCTTAAGCTTTTCGGTTGTCGAGCACTTAATAACTCCAACACAGCTTTAACCGTATAGCCACTGTCGACAATATCTTCGACTAATAAGACATGCCTGTTTTGTATATCCGTGTTGATATCCAAAGTGATCCGTGTTTGCCCCCTTGAACGGCGGGCACCCACTCCATACGAGGATACTGACATAAAATCAATCATGTGTGGAACAGTGATGTGCCGTATGAGATCGGTCAGGAACATCACGCCACCGCGCAGGATGCACACAAGCAGCAGCTCCATGCCTTGATAATCATGGCTGATCTCGGCACCCAATTCACCGATACGTTTCTGGAGTGTGTCTTCCGGGATTAATACTTCTTCTAAAAATTCGTGATAGTCCCGCATACCTCACTCCTTCGGAACCTCATGATGTCGTCGGCAGCGCGCTTCGTACATCTCTGCAGCACCGATGATCACCACCGGGTCATCATACCGTGCAGGCTTTCCGTTGATAATACGCTGTGTGCGTGAAGCTGGCTCACCACATATCATACAGATTGCTTGCAGTTTATCAACATGTTCCGCTTTCGCCATTAATACTGGCATGGGACCAAATGGCTCACCTCTGAAATCAGTATCCAGACCAGCCACGATAACTCGCATTCCCAGATCAGCCAATCTTTGAACAATGTCAATGATCTGGTTGTCAAAGAATTGGGCTTCATCGATCGCTACCACGGTGGTACCGCTGTCAAGATGAGTTAATACCTCACCAGCCTGTTCGATGGGTTGAGCTTCAAAATCATTCCCTGCGTGCGAGGTAACTTTCCGTACTGCATAACGGAAATCGATGGCTGGTTTGAAAACCTGAACTTTCTGGCGCGCAATCGTGGCTCGACGTAACCGGCGGATCAGCTCATCGGTTTTGCCACAAAACATTGAGCCGGTGATGACTTCAACCGATCCTGAACGATGTTTCATACTCTCCTCCTGCTTTTCGCAATCAATACCTGCTGATAATGACATTCCCGACTTTAGTAAACAGGCAGACGCGAGAGGCGTCTGCCTGTTAAGTGTAACTGAAATTGGATGAGTTGCAAGCTTAAACGACAATTTCCTGAGCCGCTTCGGGCAACTCATATCCAAATTGGCGCAAACGCTTCTTCAGGTCTGCTAATGATTTCCTACCGAATCCATCCACGGCTAGGATACCTGATTCGCCTTTTTCCAAAAGCTCCATCGCCTGACCGACCTTGGTAATATTAGCTTTTGCCAATGCTTCAGTCGCACGCGTACCCAGGCTAAGCTCAGTGATCGGGCGTTCAGGGGATGTACGGGCCATCTCGCGAGCAGATTTATCATCGATATATTGCTGGCGCACCTGTAACTTTTTATAGAAACGATCTACCTGACCTTCAGTGTCGACGATACGTTGCTCACCGGTAAAGAATGGGTGGCATTTTGAACACACATCCGTGTGGATCACTTTCTTTGTGGAACCGGTTGTCCAGGTGTTGCCACAGGCGCAAATGACCTGCGCATCTGGATAATACTCCGGATGTATACCTGCTTTCATAATCTTATCCTTTCACTCTAAATCAACAACGCTTATTCTGCTTTTATCGGTGAAACACTTACCATTTTCCGGTCATCACGGATGGTTTCATAAACCACATATCCATCAATTATTGCAAAGAGAGTATCATCCTTACCAACCATTACATTATTACCAGGTTTGATGTGAGTACCGCGCTGCCGGACCAAGATATTTCCGGCACGAACAAATTCGCCACCATATTTTTTCACACCCAGACGTTGACCTTGGCTATCGCGTCCATTACGGCTTGAACCGCCACCTTTTTTGTGAGCCATTGTTTATCTCCTATTCCTCGGTGATCGCATCGATGCGCACCCGTGTATATTTTTGGCGATGTCCTGTCTTGGATCGAATGCGCTCCTTTGCTTTGTAGCGAAAAACGATGACCTTGGGACCTTTAATTTGTGCGACAACTGTCCCTTGAATCTTCGCTCCCTGAACCAAGGGGGTTCCAACTTTAATGTTTTCGCCATCCGCTATGAGCAAGACCCGATCCATATCTATCTCCTCGCCTATGTCTAATGGATATCGGTCTACTTCGATGGATTCACCGATGACGGCTTTATATTGTTTTCCGCCATCCTCAACAATTGCATACTTCATAATCTTCCTCCAAGCTTCACTCCACCAGAGGTTCCGCGTCCTTTTTTGGTGGGATTTATTTTGCTACCTACCCAACGCAGACGTCCGGGGAAGTTGGGGATATATTGCCAGTGTTTTGGCAAAGCCAGATTTTTGGCAAAGCCAACTTGCTGGCAGCCAGTCTGACTGGCGATTGACACGAGAATGCCCCGGGAAATCTGCCGGGGCAGAGCGGGCTGAATTATAATAGGGTTGTTTTTTCCTGTCAACTGGTTAATCTGACCTGGTTAATCTGACCTTCGGACAAAAGATCGGACAACGTTAATGAATATTGTCATCCTGTATCGCGAATGTTTGTTGAGCGATATGCGAGCCGCAAAAGCTCTTCTTGCGGCGTGGCAATCTCCAATATACCTAAATTTCAATGCTTGAACCTTTCAAAATGGCCTTTCCTGAGGTCTATCCGTACTTTCGTCCGAACCTGAGGTTAATCTGAGGACTTTTGTATCTCCAGTCATATGACAGTCTACACTATTAGTAAGGATTATAATTGACGATAATCTTGGTTGAATCTATCCGATTTTCGGATACCGAATTTTGGATACCACATAATTTATAGATTTCTTAGGAGGTATGGCAATGCCCGTTAAGGGATGGATCGAAGTCGATGAAATTTTTTGTAAAGGTTGCGAGTTATGTATTAATGAATGCCCTCAACATGTGATGGCACTTAATATGGAAAGGCTCACCCCAAAAGGTTACCATCCAGTCATGCTGATCAAAGATGGCTGTACCGGTTGTGGTATCTGTGCGATCGAATGCCCTGAAGCAGCCCTCTCTGTTTTCCGAGAGGTACCTGTAAAACCTAATAAAGTGCCATCCACAATTGCATAGGAGTATATCCATGGCAAAAGAATTTCTTGAAGGTAACTTCGCCATGGCCGAAGCATCGGTGCGCGCCGGTGTGGAAGCCTACTTTGGTTACCCAATCACACCTCAAACCGAGTTATTGGAATGGATGTCTCACCGTATGCCAGAGTTAAAGCGCGTCTTTCTTCAGGCTGAGAGTGAAGTAGCCGCCATCAATATGGTCTATGGTGCTGCCTGTACCGGTGCGCGTGTGATGACCTCCTCGTCTAGTCCTGGTGTCAGCTTGATGATGGAAGGCTTATCCTATATTGCAGGCACTGAAGTCCCCATGGTCCTTATCGATGTCGTCCGTGGAGGCCCCGGATTGGGGAACATCGCTCCCTCCCAGGGGGATTACAACCAGCTCGTCCATGGTGGTGGTCATGGTGATTATCATCCTATCGTCCTGGCGCCTGCTTCTGTACAGGAAGCTATCGACTTGACCGTCCTTGCTTTCGAACTGGCGGAAAAATATCGCAATATTTGTATGGTCATGGCAGACGGTAGCATCGGACAGATGATGGAACCCGCTGAGCTTCCTGAGATGCGGCCATTACAAAAAACCACACCCGATTGGGCTACCGACGGTTGTTTGGATCGTCCGCAGCGCATTCTTACCTCGATATTGATCGACCCAACCCTCGAGGAGATCTACAACCATAAGATTCTCGACACCTGGTATCGGATTAAGGAAAATGAGATCCGTTATAAGGAATATTACCTGGATGATGCTGAATTTGTGGTGATTGGTTTCGGTACTGCAGGTCGGATTGCATTAACTGCTGTACGCAATGCTCGTGCAGAAGGGATCAAGGTTGGTTTGTTCCGCCCAATCTCAGTCAGTCCTTTTCCTTTCCCACAGCTCGAAGAGTTGGTTAAGACTACCCAGGGTATATTAGTCACTGAGATGAATACCGGTCAGATGTTGGAAGATGTTCGGATGGCTGTTAAAGGACGTGTACCGATTGAATTTTATGCTCGCCTAGGTGGGATAGTGCCTTACCCCGATGAAATCCTGGGCGAGATCAGGCGCTTAGTCCATGAGCCAAAGTCACCCGATGGTGATCCACGCCAGCGTTGGATGCAGCGTTTGAAAGACGGCGTGATCACACTCTCTTAATACTGAGGATTCTAATATGGATACTCCTATACAAACCGAAATTCAAACTGTTTATTCACGCCCGGCCTCTTTATCGAGAACTCCTTCTCACTATTGCCCGGGCTGTACCCATGGTATTGCCCACCGTTTAGTGGCTGAAGTGTTGGATGAAATGAATATCCGCGAAAAGACCATCGGTGTCGCACCAGTGGGTTGTGCTGTATTTGCTTACAATTATTTCACCTTCGATTGGGTCGAAGCTGCCCATGGTCGGGCACCCGCCATGGCCACCGGCATAAAGCGCGTATTACCCGACCGGTTCGTCTTTACCTACCAGGGTGATGGTGACCTGGCTTCCATCGGGATGAGTGAGATCATGCATGTCGCTGGTCGTGGTGAAAATATCACCGTTATATTCATCAACAATGCAATTTACGGTATGACCGGTGGTCAGATGGCTCCCACTACGCTGCCAGGGCAAAAAACCACCACCTCACCGAATGGGCGGGATGTGGAAACGATGGGTTATCCTTTGCATATGTCTGAGGTATTATCCAAAATGGATGGTGCAGGGTATGTCGTACGCCGCAGCTTGCATGATCCCAAGAACATCCGTATGGCGAAAAAGGCTATCCGTACGGCTTTTGAGACGCAAAAACGTGGTCTAGGCTTTTCAATGGTGGAGCTGCTATCGACGTGCAACACAAACTGGGGCATGACGGTACAAGATTCATTAACCTGGCTTGAGGAGCACATGATCCCGATGTATCCCATCCAGGATTTCAAAGTCTCATCCGGCCTCGATGGTTTTAAGGTATAGGAAAGGTATATCGCTATGCAAACCGAAGTCATTTTTGCAGGGTTTGGTGGACAGGGAGTTTTATTCGCTGGTCAAGTTCTGGCTTTCGCTGCCATGGATGCCGGACATGATGTAACCTGGATGCCATCCTACGGTCCCGAAATGCGCGGTGGTACCGCCAACTGCACAGTCGTTATCGCTGACGAGGAGATTGGATCCCCCACAGTCAAACACCCTAAAGCTGCAGTTGCGATGAATCTTCCTTCATTGGATAAATTTGAGCCCCTTGTCGCTCCTGGTGGAGTGTTAATTGTTAACTCATCCCTAGTGAATCGGGATCCTACTCGGATGGATATTACCTGGGTGATGATTCCCGCTCAGGAAATTGCTGAAATGATTGGCCCACGCCGGTTATTAAATATGGTAATGTTAGGAGCGCTATTGGATAAGCTCCCCGTTCTCTCTTTGGATGAAATCAAGGCTTCGTTAAGTGCCCATTTGCCCGAGCGCCACAAGAAATTACTCCCAAGTAATATTGATGCTTTGGATAAGGGTGCTGCTTTTGCGCGTGGTGAGCTGATCGTAGAAAAAACTATCACCAGCTCTCAAGAACCGGCTGAAACCACCGCCCCAACTTCAATATAAGAATATTCGAAATCACTAAGGGTTGCCAAATCGCAGGCAACCCTTTTTATTTTCTTATTAAGGTTGGATGGAGCATCCTTTCAGAAACATACAACCTCCTGTCATTGCGAGGAGAGCGTTCCCGCAGCGTCTTCGCCTTGTAGTGTCATCATGGTTTCACTATGTACATGCTGCTTTCCCCGCCAATCCCGAACGAAGTGAGCGAAAGCAATCTCCTCCACCCATTCCATAATTACGGTCATATAATGAGTTTAGTAATAATCTGACCCTTATTGTAAGCGTGCACCGTGTCCAGTCAGATTTTCGACCGGAGCGTAGTAATTTGCTAGGTAGATTCGGAAACCCAGCCTTGCACCCCTGTGTTCAAGCATCCGGTGGCAGTAGTATCAATCTATATTATTAATTCCAGATTGAACTAATGACATAGAAGGGTGCAATTGATCCTCTTGCCATTGCTGAGGGTTAGCATCGATGTATTGAATAATTCATTGAAATTCCAGGTCATTGCGAATAAAATGTTCGTAATAATTGCATTGCCATATCCGATGATGATTTATCCCGTTTAATTTCCAAATCCATTTGGTTGCGCATGATTTAAACTGACCAATCATTGTACCCAATGAATTCATATTTGGACCATTCGGTCGCTTTCTTGGTTGGGGCGACCCATCACGACTATCCCTCAATCCTTTATCCACGGCATCTTGGTCATCCATGGACTCAGCCATCAAAAGGCGGGTCGCCCCTATGTATGATCGGTGGTTCGGTTCTGGGCTTTCGCTAACGATCATCCCATGCACATGGTTGGGCATAACCACGGACGCGTCTACTCGTATACAAGGAAAATGGTTTGCTAATTTTCGCCATTCTGATAGGATTATATTGCCGATGGAATTTAACCGCATCCTTTCTTTCACCAACTCCCCAAACAGACATTCCCGCTGCTTTCCCGCCAGCCCCGAGCGAAGTGGGAGAAAGCAATCTACTCTCTTGCGTTTAAACCCTCTACGATATCAGTAACCAGTAGACTACATTAAGCATTCTTTCAGAAATCTACAACTTCCTGTCATTGTGAGGAGAGCGTTCCCGTAGCGTCTTCGCCTTGTAGTGTCATCATGATTTCACTATGTACCCGCTGCTTTGCTCGACGAAGCAATCTTCAACCTCCGTGTATTATGGGTCGTACATTTTTTATAAATTATAAATGGTCGCGCTGCAAAAACGACCAGACCAGATTGATCTGAATTGTACCCTCCTCAAGAAGGGCATTTCTTAATATAATCAGACCCAACCGATCCCGAAAGGTCTGCAGCATGTATAAACCCAATAAGCGCCATTTACAGCCTCTGTTGATCAGCAATGTCAGCGATCTGCCGGAGAAGAAACGCAAACGTTTAGCGAACTCTTGGGCAGACGACTTCTATCGCGATTTCTTCAGCCGCATCCACGAAGATGCTTTTGTGGTTCTCTATGTCGATTATCCTTCGCGACCGAACGTGCCGATCAACTGGTTGGTCGGGCTGGAAACGCTCAAGGCAGGCTTCGGTTGGAGCGATGAAGAACTGTACGATCATTTCTGCTTCGATCTCCAAGTCCGCTATGCACTGGGCATCCACGATCTGAACGAAAGCGACTTCGAACTGCGCACCTTATATTACTTCCGCGAGCGTCTGAGCCGCTACAACCTGGAACACGGCGCGAACCTGCTCACGAAAGCTTTTGAGAACATCACCGATCAACAGTTGACCGCTTTGAAGGTCAAGACCGGCAAGCAGCGCATGGACAGCACCCAGATCGCCAGCAACATCCTGGACATGAGCCGCTTGCAGTTGCTGGTGGAGGCTTTGCAGCGCATGCACCGCAGCCTCTCGGAAGCCGACCAGCAGCGCTATGCCGAAACCTTCGCCCCTTATCTGCAAGGCCACTCGGGGCAGTATGTGTACCGGATCAAAGGCAAACAGGCCACGCAGGCGCACTTGCAGCAGATCGGGGGAGTGATCTATCTTCTCCTGGAAGAGCTGCAAGAGAGCTACGCTCAAAAGCCGGCCTACCAGGTGCTGAGGCGTTTCTTCGAAAACCACTTCCGCCTGGAAGTTCAGGCCGTGCGCACCAAGACTAACCAAGAGTTAGAAGCCGGCAGCTTACAGTCGCTGGACGACCTGGAAGCGACCTACCGTAGGAAAGGCCTGCGGGACTATAAAGGCTATGTGGCCAACCTGAGCGAAACCTGCGACCCGGATAATGAGTTGCAGTTGATCACCAAAGTTCAAGTCGCACCCAACAACACCAACGACAATGCCCTGCTGTTGGAAGCCTTACCCGATTTGAAGGAACGCACCGGGTTGGAGACGATCTACACGGATGGCCCGTATGCCGGTCCGGAAGTCGATCAAGCCCTGCAGCAACATCGGGTCGAACAGATCCAATCCGGCATCAATGGCAAAACGCTGGACCCCACCAAGCTAAACTTAGCCGATTTCGAGATCGAGCAAAATGAGCAAGGAGTTCCCACCCGCATCGCCTGCCCCCAGGGACAAAGCGTTCCGGTCGAGTTGAGCATTCGCCAGGGTAGTTACCGGGCGGACTTCGACCCCCAGCTCTGCCGGACTTGTCCGTTTCATCTCGAAGAGTGCTGCCCGGCTCGGCCTGGGAAAAAGCGTCCCTCCTTCCGGTTGAGCTTTCTTCCCTCCAAGGTGGCGGTAGCCAAACGGCGACGTAAAATGAGGCTGAGCAAGCAAGACAGCAAAAATCATCGGGCAGCTATTGAAGGCACAGTCCGTGAAGTGAAACATCCCTTCCCGGCCGGCAAGTTGCCGGTCAGAGGTCTCTTCCGCATGACCTGTTTGATGGTCGAATCGGCCGCCATGACCAATGTGCGCCGCATTCATCATTACTGGGAAGTGAAGAGGAAAGATGAAAGGCGGAAAATGGCTGCTGATGGAGGTGGGAAAGCCACCCAAAAGCAGCAAGAGCTTTCTTTTGTCTCGTTTCTGAAGGCGCTGTTGACCGGTGAGAGATCGTTTTCAGCGCTTCCGATAGCCTACTTCGGTTGTTAAAGATCTGTTATTGCAGTGCGATCATAAATGAATCTCCTGAAATAACTTGCACATTACCAACTTACAGCCAGCGATTGGGG
>CAZXPK010000026.1:17328-33639 GCA_964642565.1 uncultured Anaerolineaceae bacterium | reverse complement strand
CACCTCACTAGACTCAAATTATACGCTAAACCTTTACACGTGCGTTCTTTTATATCTGACCCTCGGACGAAAGATCGGACTACGGTAATGAATATTGTCATCCCATATCGCGAATGGTTGTTGAGCGATATGCGAGCCGCAAGCGCTCTTCTTGCAATGTGGTAATCTCCAATACACTTACATTTCGTAATTACTCACATCCCCAGCAAACCGTTGAAGGAAAATTATCGGAACCTGAGGATTCAAGATTTTCCCGGCTGTTGTAACATAAATTCATCCTAACTGCTTTCCGTTCAGAAAGTACTTATCCACCAAACTTGATTGCTTAACCGTGGATGCCGATTAGGGCAAAGTCGGTGTTGGTAGTGGCAAAGTTGGCGTGGGTGGAGGTAAAGTCGGCGTTGGTGGTTGTGGGGTATTCGTAGGCGTATCGGGAGGCGGTGGTATTTTTGTTTCTGTTGGTTGAGCTGGTGTATTCGTCGGAACTTGAGGCGGTGGCTCCGTGGTCGGTTTGGCAGTATGAGTAGGAACAATGAAGGAATAAGTCGGTGTTCCTGTTAGCTCAGTCGGAGTAGGGGTTTCGCTCGGGGTGGGTGTGGTGGTTTCGCTGGGTGCCAATGTCAATAAGACCGTTGGCGTCTCAGTTGGCGTGCTTGAGGTAATCAAGGTGGGTATTTGCACCCCTTCACACAAGGGTACTTCCGTTAATCCATCATTATAAGCTTCCAATACCTTGAATAACCTGGCACCCGCTTCCCTGTCACTATCCGATGCCTCGCTTCCTTCCGGGTGTTTTACCAGCCACCCATAGGCTTCGAATATGGCCGTCTCGATTGAGCTCTGCTCTGCACCCGCTAACGTATTCAGAAATACCCCCACCAATTGTGCCTGGATTTGTTGGGCTAAATTCTGGGTCTCATCTGCAAGGATTTCTCTGAGATCCTTTGCTTCGTACACTATTCCCCCGATTACCATTTGAGGTGGATATGACTCAGTGTGTTCCATCCAGTACGATATAGGATATGTGCAGTTCTTTTCCACCCGCGCTGCAGTTGCCGTAATACTAGGACTGGGAAATCCCAACAGGTTCCATGGAACAAAGGTCGCGATCAACCACACTAAGCCGATAAATACTGCCACAGTAGCGACGACCAGGATGAGAATAAAACCTCGTTTTGTGGTTATCTCGTTTTCCATGATGGACAATCACGCTACCTGTATGCATATCCAATGACCTGCCCCATGTTTTCTGGTATTGTCATTGTGAGCAAGCACGATGCACAGGCTGCTTTCTTACAAAACTCAAACGTTCCATTTATCAAATTTTAACAATTTTACTCTATAGTAGGGTTAGTTTTAGAAAACATATAATTTATTCTGGAGGTGAAACTATGTTAACTCGTTGGGATCCATTCCAAGAAATGTTAAACCTTCGCCGTACCGTCGATCGTCTCTTTGATAACACCAGCCCGGACCGTGAATGGGCTCAATCCACCATGTGGGGTTTAGCCGTGGATGTAGTCGAAAACAAGGATGATTTCATCGTCAAGGCTTCTGTACCCGGCATCAATCCGGATGACCTGGATATCTCATACTCCGATGACACCTTGACGATCAAAGGTGAGATTAAATCGGATAACGAGGTCAAGGAAAATCAGTATCATCTGCGTGAGCGGCGCTACGGCTCATTTGCCCGCACCATCAGTCTGCCCACCAAGATCAAGGGTGATGCCATTGAAGCTTCCTATCAGACCGGTGTGGTAACCCTTCGCTTGCCCAAGGCCGAGGAAGTTAAACCGAAGCGTATCGCCATCAAAGTCGGCGATCAGAAGGTGATCGAAGGTAAGATCAAGAGTAAATAATTGACCAGTAAATCAAGAACGGGTGCTGATGTTATGAATCCTCAGCACCCTTTTTTGTTTTAATCTGGGTTATCTCGTGAAGTTCATTTCCTCCTCGGTTGTCCAATGAATGCTAAATCAGTTCCCAATGTTATACTTGCCTCATGCAGCTATGTCACGTTCGTTGTCTTGGTTTGGTGCCGTACCAGCCAGCCTGGGATTTACAGATCCAGCTTGCCGGTCAGATTGCGGCTGGAGAGATTCCACCCACCCTCCTGCTGCTCGAGCATCCTCATACCTTTACTTTCGGACGGAGAGGTCAGGCTGCCAACCTGTTATGGAGCGAATCCGAGCTTAAACAGCGTGGCGTAGAGCTGTATTGGGTGGATCGTGGTGGCGACGTCACTTATCATGGTCCTGGGCAGCTCGTTGGCTATCCACTCATGCCACTCAATATAAATAACTTGGTTGCTTCCACCCAGGCCGACCCCTCTACCCTGCCCCATGCAGATTACATCGGTTACCTGCGTAATCTGGAGCAGGTCCTCATTCAAACCTTACATCAATTTGGAGTGAAGGGTGAAAGGATAAAAAATCTCACCGGCGTTTGGGTGAACGGGTCAAAGATAGCTGCTATTGGGGTGAAGGTGGATTCCCACGGCATCACCCGCCATGGTTTCGCCCTCAACGTCGCACCCGATATGAGTTTTTGGGATGGGATCATCGGCTGTGGTCTTTCAGGCTATTCCGTCACCAGCCTAGCAGTCTTGTATTCAACCCCACCCACCATGCAGCAAGTGATTCAGGCGGTGGTCACCGCTTTTGAAGACGTCTTCGAGGTCACATGCCGGGTGGTCTCCTAAGGTATAATACCCATGCGACCAGACATCGCAACCTGACATTGTGACCTGCCTTCGTCACATTCATCCCAAACGGAGGGAAATTCTTGTCCAGCTCAACCTTGAAAATTGTCATCCTCATGGCAGGTTTTGGTACCCGCCTGCGACCACATACCTGGAGTCGGCCAAAGCAGCTCCTCCGCATGGCAGACAAGTTGGTGATCGATCAGGTATTAGGTACGTTCTCCAATCTCCCCGATCCTGCTAATTCTGAGTTCATTTTCGTTGTCGGTTACCTCGGTAACAAAATTCGGGAATATATGGCGCATACCCATCCCGAACTTAAGCTGCGCTATGTGGAACAGCCTGAGATGCGCGGTCAATCTCACGCCATTTCCTTGGCGAAGGATTACTTGGATGGTCCACTCCTGGTTTTGTATGGTGACACGCTTATCGAAACTGATTTTTCCTTCCTGACCGCTGAGACCGCTGGGGGAGTTGCCTGGGTGAAAGCCGTGCCTGATCCACGCCGCTTCGGGGTTGCCAGCCTTGGGGATGATGGCTGGGTCACCCACCTGGTTGAAAAACCGCAAGATATGGACAATAACCTGGTTCTGGTAGGTTGCTATTACTTCCAAAATTCAAATGAATTATTAACTGCCATCCAGGAACAGATGCAGCGGAACATCACCCTCAAGGATGAATTCTTCCTGGCAGATGCCGTCAACATCATGCTCGAACATGGCCTGAAGATGCGTGTTGAGCCTGTGGAGATTTGGTTGGATGCGGGTATTCCTGATGACGTCTTGAATACCAATCGCTATTTGCTCGAGCACGGCCACGATAACACGCTTGAAGCCTATGCGCATAAGTCGTCGGTGATCCTCCCTCCGGTTTTCATCCATCCCAGCGCCACCGTTGAGAATTCCGTCATCGGCCCTTATACTGCCATTGGTGCTAATTGCAAGGTCCACAGCTGCATCATCCGCGATAGTATCATCGATGACGACTCGGTTGTGACAGACGTGGTCATGGAACATTCGCTCATCGGTCAGGCAGTCCGCATCCAGCAAAAGGCTGTAGTCCTGAACATTGGCGACCAAACTGAGCTGCGTCTCTGACGATGAGCGATCGGGTTGAATGTCGCTCTGACCATGACTACCTTGGGCATCCGCTCGCATTTTACTGGCAGGGTAAGCGTCTGGAAGTGGCTGAGGTATTGCTGCAAAATCGCACCCCTCACGGCTATTCATTCCAGGTGCGGAATAATGATTTTGGCATTTTTGAGCTCATCTATGATACCGACACAGACGAATGGTCTGTTCACCAACTCTAATCTAAGGAGTGAGCATGAATGATAGGTACCTGGCCCGCCACGTGGTTGGGCTGAAGCCATCTGGCATCCGCAAATTCTTCGATATTGTCGCCACGATGAAAGACGTCATTTCTTTGGGTATCGGCGAGCCCGATTTCGTCACCCCACAGCCCATCATCGAAGCCGGCATCCAGGCATTGCATGCCGGTGAGACGCATTACACCTCCAATGCCGGGCTGCTCGAGCTGCGTCAGGCAATCACGGGACACATTCTCGACACCTATGCTGTTGATTATGACCCCAGGACGGAAGCTATCATCACCGTTGGAGTTTCCGAAGCGCTTTATCTGACCATGACCGCCCTGTTGAACCCGGGTGAAGAGGTCATCATCCCCACACCCTGTTTCGTCTCTTATCAGGCAGAGGTCATTCTTGCTGGTGGCATGCCGGTCGAAATCCCCACCTTCGTCGAGGATGGCTTCCAGGCGCAGCCCGATAGGCTGGAGAGTGCCATTACCCCACGCACCAAAGCTATCCTGCTCGGCTATCCAAACAACCCCACCGGCGCGGTCTACTCCCGCGAAATCTTACTGGAGATTGCCCGCATCGCCGAGAAGCATGACCTGATCATCATCTCCGATGAGCTATACGATCAGCTGGTGTACGGTGTACAACACGTCTGCTTCCCCTCGCTTCCTGGGATGCGTCCCCGAACCGTCCTGTTGGGCGGGTTCTCCAAGAACTATGCCATGACTGGCTGGCGGGCAGGTTTCGCTTGTGCCCCCGCTGATATCCTCAAGGGTCTCGTACGCGTCCACCAATATACTATCATGTCTGCCCCCACCATGTCGCAGTTGGCCGCCCTTGAAGCCATTCAGCACGGGTCCAGGTTTGTCGCCCAGATGCGTGATGAGTATGACCGCCGACGCAAGCTGATCGTTGCCGGCTTGAACCAGTTGGGTTTGCCCACTTTCGAGCCCCACGGAGCTTTCTACGCTTTCCCCAACGTCGCCATCACCGGTATGGATGATGAGACCTTTGCTCAAAAGCTGCTCGATGAAGAGCGTGTGGCAGTTGTCCCGGGTAACTCTTTCGGCGCTGGTGGCGAGGGCTTTGTACGCTGCTCATACGCCACCGCCTACGAGAAGATCGAAGAAGCCTTGCTCCGCATGCAGCACTTCATGCACCGCCATGGGTAGAGCTTGGTTAGGTTAGGGATATCTCAAAGCCATCTCTCACCACCACTTTATTGCCACCGCCTAGCGGTAAGGTAAGGTGATCTATGAGTCAGAGCAAGAATCTCCATGAAGCTCAACGTTGGCTGATCACTGCGCAGCAGGATTTATTAGCTGCGAAATCGCTAACCGAGAACCGGTTTTATGCCCACGCTTGCTTCAATGCCCAGCAGGCTGGAGAAAAGGCCTTAAAAGCACTCTGGTACTTGCATGACCGGGAACCGTGGGGATCTTCCATCCAACGCCTGGTGACAGATTTCCCGGATGCCTCCAGCCTCACCAATCTGGATGATTGGATTCATCGTGCTGCCTCGCTCGATCGGTATTATATTCCAACTCGCTATCCCAATGGCTTGCCAGATTTAACCCCGGGTCAGAGCTATTTTAAACAGGACGCAGAAGCAGCTATTTTACAAGCCGCAACCTTTGTTGAAGCTGCCCAAAAAGCAATTAATTGATGATTGATCAATATCTATTCTTGCACAGCATATGGTTATATGCTAAACATCACCATCTGGCACATGAAAGGCGTGGCATTCGTCACTTGACGACTTATCTGACATTGATTAATCTTAAAACACACTCGGTCTGGTGCATATAGCATAATATGAGGGTACAGCCTTGGTGGTTTTGGCTCACCATTTGGTATATTTAGGTTAATTGCGGGCACCATACCGGGTTGCCCGCTTATATTTTTAAAAATATCACGTAGATTATCAGGAGTAAATTATGACCGAACAGATCAATGCTTTCCAAATGGCACAGCGCCAGTTCGATGGCGTCGCCAAACAGCTCAACCTGGACTCGCAGGTGGTTGAGATCCTTCGCTGGCCTGCTCGCGAGTTTAAATTCACCATCCCCGTGCACATGGACAATGGCTCGCTACGTGTGTTCACGGGCTATCGCGTCCAACACTCCGATGTGCGCGGTCCCCATAAAGGTGGTATCCGTTTCCACCCCGCTGAAACCCTCGATACGGTGCGCGCCCTCGCCATGTGGATGACTTGGAAGTGCTCCGTTGCCGATATCCCCTTGGGTGGCGGCAAAGGTGGCGTACCTGTGGACCCAGCTACTCTCTCGGTATTCGAGAAGGAAAAACTATGCCGCGGCTGGGTTGACCAGATGTGGCGCAATATCGGCCCTCGCCAGGACATCCCCGCACCCGATGTGGGTACCACCCCTCAGATGATGGGGTGGATGATGGACGAGTATTCCAAGCTGGTCGGGCATTATACACCGGGTGTGATTACCGGAAAGCCTTTGGGCGGCGGTGGTTCCCTGGGTCGCACTGAAGCTACCGGTTTCGGCGTCATCTACACCGTACGTGAAGCTATGAAGCATCTCAAGATCGATCCCGCCAGGTCCGTGGCTGCTATACAGGGCTTCGGGAATGTCTCTCAGTATGCTTCCATCGGTTTCATCGAGCTCCTGGGCGGCAAGGTGACTTGCGTCTCCTGCTGGGATCGTGGAGACAAATGTTCTTACACCTTTAGCCACCCCAAGGGTGTTGATCCTAAGTTCTTGCAATCCATCACCGACCAGTATGGCACCATCGATAAATCGAAGGCACATACTGCCGGTTATGTGCTTGAGGAAGGCGATGCCTGGATCACCAAGGAAGCTGATGTATTAATCCCCGCCGCCCTGGAAGGTCAGGTCACTGGCGAGACGATCAAGAAGATCAACAGCCGGGTACGCATCATCGCTGAAGGCGCCAACGGACCCACTACCCCTGAGGCAGATGAGGTTATCAAGTCCAATCAAATCTTCGACATCCCCGACTTCCTGTGTAATGCCGGTGGGGTCACCTGCTCCTACTTCGAGGGCGTCCAAAACGACATGAACTTCTACTGGACCAAGCAAGAAGTGCTGGAAAAACTGGATACCAAGATGACCCAGGCTTTTCATTCAGTGCTCGAAATGTCCGAAAAGGAAAAGGTCTATATGCGTGATGCGGCTTACATGGTCGCTATTGCTCGCGTGGTCAAGGCTATGGAATTGCGCGGCTGGATTTAAATCCATATCATAAAGGTCTATTCTATTCTGTAGAGACGTCCCGTTGGGGCGTCTCTATTTTTGTACCTGTCGTTAAGGACGCCCTGTGCCCGTAGTTTCGCCAGCGTTTATCCAGTGTCTTCATGTTTTCACTGCCTGCAGTTTTCACTGCTTTGTGAGCATCGCGAGAGTAGGGGCAGGTCGCGACCTGCCCCTACGATATTATGGTATTCGTGCACCATTCTTAGATGTTTTTTTACCCCTCCCCTAATTACCGTTCTCCGGTAATTGGGGGGAGGCAGGAGGTGGTTTTATTCAAATATTAGGGCCTCAATTTGTGTGCTGTTTCCCTACCAGCTTTCCTTCCACAGATTCCTGATCCTCAAATATCTTGACATTTTCGGAAATTAATGTATGATTAATTTGTATTTTTCGGAAAATAAAATTACCGTATTAGGAATTATTATGACCGAAAAAAGCGTTCCTCCTGTATTCGATGCACTGGATTACAAAATCATACAACACCTCCATGCGGATGGTCGTGCCACAGCAACCAGTATCGCTAATCTTACTGGTGCAGATGTCCGCACGGTACGCAATCGTATCACTCGTCTGATAGGGATGGATGCCATCCGCGTGACTGCTATTGCTGACCCGTTATCATTCGGTTATCAGACCGCGGCTGATATTTTCCTCCAGGTTGATCCTGATCAGGAATCTGCGCTCATCCACCGCTTTTTAGCTATGACTGAAATCTCTTATGTCGCTTATGGCGCAGGGTCGGGTGAGATATCCCTGGAAGTACGCTTCAAAAACAATGCTGAATTACGTGAATTCCTGGTCCACACCTTACCAGAGATACCAGGAGTAAATAGCGTCCGGCATACGCTTGTCCCTGAAATTCTGAAAAATATTGATGAATGGATGCCCGTAGAAGATGATTTCAATATGGAAGGGTTCGGTTTAGTCTCATCACCAAACCCATCTGAAAGACAGGATGCATAAACCATCGGATTTTTAAATAGCGCTGGTTTTTTTATGTACAGGTCATTTTTTATGGCAATGAAAATAGAGTCATCACAACCTTCACCAAGCTTGATTTTCACCCATGCCAGGGTGCTGACCTCCAACCCCGACCAGCCCCGTGCTGAAGCGATCGCTGTGGCTGGAAACCGAATCATTGCTGTGGGTAGTAATAACGATATCCTTGCTCTTCGCCAACCGAATACACATCTGATTGATGCTGAATGGCACTCCTTACTGCCAGGATTTATAGACAGCCATGCTCATCTACTCATAGGTTCTGCTGAGCTGGATAATGTCTTTTTGGACGATGTGCGTACTTTGGAAGACCTGCGTATAAAGTTGAAAAATCATGTAACTGCTCATCCGGATGTTGAATGGATATGTGGCTCCCACATGAAGTATTCCATCCTGCCATCAAATCAGCCACTTACTCGCCACCACCTGGATGCCATTCTACCAGACCAACCAGTTGCACTAATGGCATATGATTACCACACACTTTGGGCGAATACCAAAGCCTTGAAGCTGGCAGGGGTTTTGAATGGCTATGATCCCGGTCCCACCGGGGTTGTCGTGATGGGTGCGGATGACCTGGTTACCGGCGAGCTGCGTGAAGCTGCCGCTTACCACCCGGTGTTAATCCATGCCGGTCCTTGGGGTAGGGTCACAAGTGAATTGACCAGCGGCCAGCCTCTGGATATCTCACCAGAGGCAGACCTGCGAACATTGAAAAAAGGGCTGGCATTTATCGCCCGCCACGGCATTACCAGCATACACAACATGGATGGAAATCTTGCACAGCTCGCTCTATATGCTTCATTGGAAGAGTCAGGTGAGCTGACCGCCCGTCTGAGCATCCCTTATGGGATCACCCCCTCAACTAACTCCTCTGATATTGAGGAAGCTGCTCATGTACATTCTGAGTTTCACAGTGATTTGCTCCATGCTGGGGCAGTTAAATTCTTCATGGATGGAGTGATTGAATCAGGCACTGCTTATTTGTTGGAAGATTATGCTGATGCCCAAGGTCTCTGTGGTCATCCATTCTATACCCATGAGCAATTTCTTGAGCTGGGCTCGCTTTGTGACCGTTTGGGTATGCAGATCCGGGTACATTCCATCGGTGATGCTGCCACACGCCAAACACTGGATGGATTTGAGGCTATCCAAAGGATTAATGGACCTCGCAATAGACGTCACCGCATCGAGCATATTGAGCTGCTTAACCCAAGAGACATCCCCCGTTTTGCGCAGCTGGGGGTGATTGCTTCCATGCAGCCACTTCATCTTGCTGGCTCCAACTTCGAAAATGATGTCTGGTTGAAGCGTGTCGGCGAAACCAGATGGGACCATGGATTTTCCTGGCGATCTCTGCGCAATTCCGGATCACGACTGGCTTTCGGTAGTGATTGGCCTGTGGTTTCCCCAAACCCCATGCTCGGTCTGGATCGAGCCATAAATCGTAAACCTTGGGCACTCGATCTTTCACCACAATCGCAAAGCCTAACCGAGTGCCTCGCTTCCTATACCCGTGAAGCAGCTTATGCTGAATTTCAGGAAGATCGGAAAGGCCAGTTGCGCCCTGGATTTCTGGCAGATATCGTTCTTCTCTCTGCAGATCTTGAATCCATCCCATCTGAAGAGATATCGAAAGTCGTCCCATTAATGACGATTTGTGATGGTCATATTACCTATGAAGCATAAGGCATTGTAACCAAGGAGGTGGACCGGACAACAAAGGTTTGAGTGGCTCAATTCATATCATAAATCATGTCATACGAATCTATGAGGAGAATAGGATGAAAAACAATCGTACATTTACAATCGTAGCAGTAATCATCGCACTTAGCATACTGGGGTCAGCCTTGGCAGGGTGCGAAGGCTCGAAAGATATCAAAATTGGTGCTCCCATGCCCATGACCGGACCATATGCCAGTGACGGCGAGCAGATGCAGATGGCGCTTCAAATGGCAATCGACGAGATAAATGCCGATGGAGGTGTATTAGGTCGCCAGCTCACTCTTGTGCCTGGGGATGTAGGTGCCCTTGAAGCCGAAAAGATTAAGGCTGTCGGAGAGCGTTTACTCGGTGAAAATGTGGATGTGGTCATCACCGGCTATGCCGATTCTGGTGTTGACGCCCGCGTCTTTGGCGAGTACGACATGCCCTATCTGCATGCCGATGCCATGTCTCAGGATACCGATGTGGTTGCACAGAATCTGGCTGATTTTGGGAATGTGTTCCAATACTGCCCCAGCGAAGTATCCTATGGGTATGACACTGCTGAGACCCTATTTACCATTCCTGATAAGATGGGTTGGACTCCACCGAACAATAAAATTGCCATCATAAAAGTCGACTACAGCTACAACATCATGGCAGCCGATAAATTTGCCGAGCTCGCCCAGCAGCAAGGCTATGAGATAGTAGTCGATGAGACAACCGCGTTCGGCGTAGTCGAATGGGGTCCCATCCTCTCAAAGATTGAGGAAACCCAGCCTGCTTATGTCACTTTCTGGGTCCTTGATCCTGCCGATGCAGCCCGCTTCATGATCCAATTTCATGATCGCTTTGCAGAGAACGGAATCAACGCCCTTGTGTTCATGCAATATACCCCCAATATCCCCGAGTTTTTAACCTTGGCTGGAGAATCCGCCAATGGTTTATTGTGGACTGCCAGTGTAAACCCTGTTGGGACAGATATTGCAGACTATGCCCAGCGTTGGCAAGCTAAGTTCAATCAGGAACCAAAATCTGTTTATGCTTATTTGGTTCGTGATGCGGTAGAAATTTGGGTCCAGGCAGTTGAAAAAGCCGGTTGTGTTAACTGCTACGATAAGATCATCGAGAATATTCGTGCAATCGACTATTCCGGTAATGGCGGTAGGTATGTGTTCAATCCGACTGACCAGCAAGCAAAATCGGGAGTCGATTATCTACCTACTTTGTGGTACCAGATCCAAAATAATGCCAATACTGTCGTTGGACCATCCCCGTATGGTACCGCCAGCTATATCCTTCCCGACTGGATAAAGTAATCTAAGTTGAAGTAAACCCTCCCTTGCAGGGTCAACCGGCTCTGCAAGGGGGTAATCCTGCAGGCAAACCATTTTATCGAGGTCTCAGATGCTAGAAACGCAGGGAATATCCAAAAGCTTTGGCAAGATTGTTGCTCTCACCGATGTCAGTTTTAAGGTGGAACAGGGTGAGATATTTGGTATTGCCGGCCCAAACGGGGCTGGTAAATCCACTTTGTTTAATGTGATTACCGGCATCTATCCACCTACATCGGGAAAGGTCTTATTTCTTGGAGAGGATGTTACCCCATTACGCCCTCACGAAATTTGCCTGCGGGGCATCGGTCGCACTTACCAGATTCCTGCAGCCTTCCATACCATGAGTGTCTACGATAATCTCCGCATCGGATCGATCTTCGGCAGTCATGGCCGGCGAAAAGTTACAGATATCCTCGATTTCTTGAATATCTCAGCTTATGCCGATAAACTCGCCAGCAACCTGGATCTTTATACCACCAAACTGGTCATGCTAGGCTCAGTCTTGGCCACTGATTGCAAGTTGCTGATGTTGGACGAACCCATGGCTGGTTTTTCGATCGTTGAGATCAATAACTTCCTGGAGATCTTGCGTAAGATCAACCAGGAATGGGGAGTGACACTGATTGTCATCGAGCACCTGCTGGATGTCTTGATTGGATTGACTGGTCGAATGATGATTCTTGCCGATGGGGCTCTGCTTTATCTAGGTCCATCCGATGGCGTGACCAATGACCGACAGGTGGTTGAAGTCTACCTTGGCGTCCAGGAGGAGGCTGAACATGCTTGAGCTCAATGGTGTCGATGGATATTATGCAGATTTGCAGGTTTTACGACAGGTCTCCCTGGTGGTCAATTCGGGTGAAGTGGTGGCATTATTCGGGCCCAATGGTCATGGCAAGAGTACCTTGCTTAAAACCATTAGCGGCTTACATCAAGCTGCAGCTGGGTCGATAAAATTTGAAGGTCATGAGATATCCTCCCTTCCCTCTCACAAAATTGTAGAAATGGGTATCGCTTATATCCCTGAAGAACGACACCTGTTCCGCGATATGACCGTAATGGAGAACTTGAAGATGGGGGCGTACAATCGCCGTGCTCGCCCATCTACCCAGCAAAACCTCGCCTTCGTCCTTGAGGTTTTCCCCCGCCTGGCAGAGCGTAAGGACCAGCTTACCTCCACCCTGAGCGGTGGTGAAAGCCGCATGGTGGCAGTCGCCCGTGGTTTGATGAGTGAGCCCACTCTGCTTATGTTGGATGAGCCATCCATCGGACTTTCTCCCGGTATGCGTCACATCGTCTTCGACTCGATAGCCAAAATTAATCGTGAGAAGAAGATTACCATCCTGATTGTCGAACAGGAGATCCGTAATGCCCTAAAGCTGGCCAACCGCATCTATATGCTTAAAAAGGGGCAGATCCTGTTCGAGCGTTCAGCTGCAGAAGTTAATGTCGAGGAGATTGAGAAGGCTTACTTCTAGGGAGCATCTATGACCAGTTTTCTTAATGCCATTATCAGCGGTTTAATTTCTGGCTCGCTCTACGCCGCCACCGCTCTGGGTCTCACCATTATTTACGGGGTCAGTCGGGTGTTCAATTTTGGGCACGGTGTCGTGGCTGTGATGGGTGCTTATCTGGCGTGGACGATCCTTTCGGCAGGTGGGCAGCTGAATATGCTGCTCGGCATCGTGGTAAGCCTGGTGGTATTGTATATCTTTGGCACCCTCGTTTATCGCTTTACCATCAATCCTCTGATGAAAAAGCCTGCTTGGGACATATCCACTGTGCTGTTTCTCCTTGGTGGTGGGATATTGCTCGAGAATGTGCTCCTGCAAATCTTCGGTCCTCGTGTAAAGTCTATCCCGGTGTTGGTGGAAGGCAATCTCAAGCTTGGTCCGGTAGCCATCCAACTGAATGATCTGTTGCTTATCATTATTGTTGTGGTAGGGATTGTGGCGTTGAATCTGTTTTTCAAGTACACCCGCCTCGGACAGGCTATGCAATCAATTGCGCAATCCATCCCGGGTGCTAAGGTGGTCGGCATCGATATCGAGCGTATCTTCGGGTTGACTTTCGGTCTGGCTTTCGCTGTGACCGGATTCAGTGGTGTATTGTTGAGTACCAAGTACTTCCTGAACCCTCACATCGGATGGGAGTGGATGGTGAAGGGCTTCGTGATCGTCTCATTTGGCGGGTTGGGCAGTACCAACGGGGCGATATTCGCCGGTCTGATTCTGGGCATCGTCGAAGCTATGGTAACCCTTTATATAGGTGCCATCTGGGTCTGGCCGATCTGGTTCGCTATATTTATGGTCGTGTTGCTGATCCGCCCGCAGGGCATCCTGGGTGGCAGGGTATAAAGGAGACAACGATGAAAACCATTAAGAAACTCTCCTGGAAAAATATTCTGGCCATCCTGATCGGATTCTTCATCCTGGTCTATCCATTGGCAGGTGCCAATAGTTATATGAAGCATCTTTTCATTCTCTTCTTCATCTGGAGTGTGGTAGCTGCTAGCTGGAATCTACTCAACGGTTATGCTGGCATTAACTCGCTCGGCAACATTGGTTTTATGGCCATTGGCGGCTATGCTTCGGGCATCCTTGCCAAATCCCTCGGGCTGTCACCCTGGATCAGCATCCCTATCGGAGGCATTATTACCTGCATCTTGGTGACCCTCTTCCTGGGTTTCCCTGCCCTCAGGCTGAGTGGGATTTATATTGCCCTGCTCTCCCTTATCTTCGCCGATTCGCTGCCCTCTATCCTCACACAAACTCGCGGCATCACGGGCGGGGCCATGGGTTTGCATGAGATCCCGGGCTTTATCCCACACATGGAGAAGATCCATGCCTATTACATCTGTTTTGTCTTTTTCTTGATTGCGCTGTACATTATCTATCGTACCATCCACTCAAATACCGGCTTGGCGTTCATGGCCTTGCGCGACTCGGAGAACTTCGCCACCACTCTGGGGGTCAATCGCTTCAAGGAACGCCTCAAGGTCTTTGCCATCAGCTCCTTCCTGACGGGCTTAGCTGGTGGGTTTTACGTCCACAGCCTGGGGGATATCTCGCCCACCACGTTGGGGATTGAGCCCTTCCTGCTAGGCATCGCCATGTTCGAGTTGGGTGGGATCGGCACCTTTGCAGGACCCATCCTGGGTGCCGCGGTGATCGTCTTCGGGGGTGAATTCCTGCGTCTGGCAGGCACGCTCCGTCTCAGCTTACTCGGGTTGCTCATCTGTCTCATCATCCTCTTCTTCCCAGGAGGCATCATGCAGCTCATCAGCCAGAGTGAGACCTTCATCCGTAAGCAGATCAAGAAAAGAAAACCTATTGAAAAAGTGCAACCGACCTAATTTGAACTGTAGAGACGCCCCCCGGGGGGCGTCTCTTCCGTTTAGCTGTCTCCCACCGGGGATTTTTATTGTGTGAGCCCGGCGATTTCCCGAGCTGAAGCAATCTCCTCAATATGACATTTCCATTCTGGTTTCGGCTGTTCTATACACTCTGGTATCAGGTAGTTTACAACACAACCGTTATAAGCTAACCTGTCCGATTTGCTCTATACTCGGATTACAAAACGATAACCCCGATATCCTAATAACTAATAACTGGTCACGTATTACCTTGATTACTGGAAATTTTATGCTTCTCGTTGTATACTCAATGCACCCTGGGGCGTTATCTTAGCACACCCTATCGAGGAGAAGTACTAACATGAGAGTATCCGTCTTGCAAGAGAATCTGGCTCACGGCCTGAGCATCGTCTCGCGTGCCGTATCCCCGCGCAGCACCCTGCCCGTGCTGGCAAATGTCCTGGTCGCCACGGATGAAGGCCGCCTGCGCCTCTCCGCCACCAACCTGGAGCTGGGTATCACCTGCTGGATCGGTGCCAAGATCGTCGAAGAAGGCTCCACCACCGTCCCGGCGCGCACCTTCACCGATCTTATCGCTACCCTGCCCAGTGATCAGGTGGAAATGTCCCTCAACGTACGCAACCAGAAGCTCAACGTGCGCTGTGGCTCGTCCAACACGGATATCAACTGTATCGATGCCCAGGAATTCCCCCCCATGCCGGTGCCAGACCTTGCAGATGGCGTCCTCATCAATGTGACCGAGCTGAAGGAGATGATCCAACAGGTGGCTTTTGCCGCCTCCACCGATGAAGCCCGCCCGGTGCTCACCGGGGTGCTGATGACCGCCCAGGGCAACCAGATATCTCTGCAGGCAGCCGATGGCTTCCGGCTTTCGATTCGTAAGGCTGAGCTCTCCTCTCCGCTGCCCCGCCCCATTAAAGCCATCATCCCAGCCCGCGCCCTGACCGAGCTGGGTCGCATCGCCAGCGATAGTGAAACCACGGTCAGTATGGTGATGCCCGCCAATCGCGGCCAGGTCATCTTTCACATGAAGGATGTCGAGCTGATTTCCCAGCTCATCGAAGGCTCCTACCCCGACCTGGAGCAGGTCATTCCCCGCTCACACCAAACGCGCACGGTCATTTCCACCCCCGCCATCCTCAAGGCCTGCAAGCAGGCTGAGATTTTCGCCCGTGAGGGCTCGCACATCGCCCGCATCCAGATCACCCCCGGCAGTGATAACCAGCCCGGGACGGTCGAAATCTCCGGGCAGTCGGAAGAGACCGGCTTCAACCAGACGGTGATCGATGCCAACATCGAGGGCAACCAGCTGCTCATCGCCTTCAACGTCCGTTTCCTGCGCGAGGTCTTGGACGTGATCAAAACCCCCAACGTGATCCTCGAGACGAACATCGAAACCACCCCCGGCGTCTTCCGCCCGGTGGGTGAAGACAACTTCCTGCACGTGATTATGCCCATGCACCTGGGTGGGTAAGGGCAAAGCAAGATTATCTCCATGAGATATCGTAGGGGCGTAGCTGGTCCGGTTTGTTTTTTGACCGGAGAGGAGGGATTTGAACAGCTCTCTTTTGATATCCCTCCCCTACGCCCGTATGCAATAGCTGCGATTAACCGAATAAAGCATCTAT
>CAZXPK010000026.1:13954-17228 GCA_964642565.1 uncultured Anaerolineaceae bacterium | reverse complement strand
ATCCCTCCCCTACGCCCGTATGCAATAGCTGCGATTAACCGAATAAAGCATCTATATATCAACCATCCCGAATGGGACGTTTATGACCCTGCCTTCCGTCAGTGTTGAAAAGACCCTGCGCATCTACCTGGCTCTGGCGCAATATCCCATCCTAAGCATGCAAATCCGCGCCCGTATGCGGCGCGCCATCTTCGAGCATGGTGTGATCACACAGCAGGATTTTGAATCCGAAGTGCGCGAGCAAGCCATTCATTCCCAATCGCGCGAAGCCCTGCACGACCCGCTGACCGAGGAACCAGCGGATGTATGGGAGCTGCGCCTTTCGCGCCTGCGCGACCATCTGACTGATTTCTATTTTGCTTACAACCTGCCCTATGAGCTTTTCGAGCAGATCGTGCGCGATACCCTGGCGGAACGCGGGATCCACGCTAACGACCTGCTGGTCTCATTCAACCCCGAGCTGGCGCCTCAATCCATGCTGTTCGAGCAGGCTACGGCGATCGAAAGTTTGCCCCTTGATGAGCGCACCTTGGCTGAACCTCATCTGCGTGAGATCAAAGTTGTGCTCATCCGCACCCTGATCAGCGACCAGCTCGCCTATGTCAACATTGCCAAGGATTGGTTTACCATCCGCGACCTGCGCGAGATTTACCAGCATAAGATTGGTAGTGGCAAGATTGGGGGCAAATCCGCCGGTATGCTGCTTGCCAGGCGCATCCTGGAGAATGTCGCCTCACCTGAGCTGAAAGCTCATCTATCGATTCCCGAGTCGTACTTCCTGGGTGCTGATGTCACCTACACTTTCATGGCGATGAACAACCTGATGCACTGGAACGATCAGAAGTACAAAGCGGAGGAACGTATCCGGGCTGAACATCCCCAGATCACTCAGGATTTCATGGCAGGGAAATTTCCCCCCGAAACCTTAAGCGAGTTGCGCAGCCTGCTGGCAAAAATTGGTCAACAACCTCTGATCGTGCGTTCTTCCAGCCTGCTGGAGGATAATTTCGGGACCTCCTTTGCGGGCAAATACGAAAGTATATTCTGCCCCAATCAGGGCACCCTGGAGGATAACCTGCACCAGCTTACACAGGCTATCCAGTGTATTTATGCCAGTATCCTCAACCCCGATGTCTTGCTTTACCGCCGCAGCAAAGGCCTGCAGGATTACGATGAACGCATGGCGATCCTCATCCAGCTCGTCCAGGGGGAAAAGGTGGGCCGCTATTTCCTTCCTTACGGAGCGGGGGTGGCATTCAGCCACAACCAGTTCCGTTGGAACCCCCAGATCCGCAGGGAGGATGGCTTCATCCGCCTGGTGTGGGGGCTCGGCACGCGTGCTGTGGAGCGCGTAGGAAATGATTATCCCCGTTTGGTAGCCTTGAGTCACCCTTTGCTCCATCCAGAAGCCACTCCCACCCTCATCAGCCAATATTCGCAGCATTATGTGGATCTGATCGATCTTGAAGACAACCAGTTGAAGTCGGTTCCCGTTGGTGAGGTGCTCTCGGTTCGCTACCCGGGTTTACGTTACATTGCTCAAATTTATAACGAGGATTTCATGCTCCCCATCCGCAGCAATTTGCTGGACGGAAATTCCACCCAATTGGTCATTACTTACGATGAGCTGCTCGGTCGTACCCCCCTTGCTGGTCGTTTTCGTGAGCTCCTATCTAAGCTGGAAGAAAATTACCACTCCCCTGTGGACACTGAGTTCACCCTGCGGATCCTCAACCCCAATTCCGCTCAGCCTGAAGTGGATATCTGCCTCCTGCAGTGCCGCCCACAATCACAGTTCAAGGAATCCAAGGTCCACCTGCCCACCAGCTTAAACCCCGTCGACGTGCTATTCTCTACCACGCGTTTGGTACCCGATGGGTACGTGCCTGGGGTCTCTCACGTCATCTATATCTCCCCTGAAGGCTATTTCTCACTTGCCACCCAGGCTGCGAGGATTCATATCGGGCATCTTGTCAGCAAATTAAATAACAAGTTGGCTGGGGTAACCTTTATCACAATCGGGCCTGGACGCTGGGGTACCATCAACCCTGACCTTGGTGTGCCGATCAATTATGGGGATATTTACAACACGCGCGCCCTGATTGAAGTCTCCGGTCACGGCATTAGCGCCGCCCCAGAGCCGTCTTTTGGCACACATTTCTTCCAGGATTTGGTTGAATCCAATATTTATCCCCTTGCCATCTACCTGGACGACCCTGAAGTCCAATTTAATCGCTTGTTCTTCTACGATACTCCTAATCGGCTGGCAGCATTCCTTCCTGAGGCAGATGATTGTGCGGAGACCATCCACCTGATCGAGGTTGCCTCCTTTCGGCCAGCTCATCATTTGGAGCTGGTTATGGACGATGAGAAGGGGCAAGCCCTGGCTTACCTGGTGCCGGATGAATAAATTTGCATGACCTCATTACTGAAATTTAGTTGACCTGAAACTTGAGGAGGATTGGTTATGAAAAAATTTGTGGCTGTGGCGGGAAACATCGGGGTTGGGAAATCCACCCTGGTCAGCATGCTGTGCAATCGTTTAGGCTGGCAGCCTTTCTTCGAACCAGTCGGCGAGAACCCATATCTGGCTGATTTTTACCGGGATATGCGCCTATGGTCTTTCCACTCGCAGATCTTCTTCCTCACCCGCCGCTTACGCTCCCACCGGGAGCTCCTGGACCATCCAACTTCCTCCATCCAGGATCGCTGCGTTTATGAGGATGCAGAGGTCTTCGCCCAAAACCTGTTTTTACAGGGACTGATGGATGAGCGTGATTACCTCAGCTACCGCGAGCTGTACCGCGTGCTGAGTGAGTTCCTTCCTCCCCCGGACCTGGTGGTTTATCTGCGCGCCTCGGTGGACACATTACAGCAACGCATCTCTAACCGTGGGCGCGACTACGAGCGTACTATCACGCCCGAATACCTGAGACAGCTAAACATATTGTACGAAGAGTGGATTGCCAATTTCAGCCTGTGCCCGGTGCTCACCGTCCCCGCCGATGCCCTGGATTATGTCGCCCACCCCGGTCACCTGGATCTGGTTTCCCAGAAGGTCGATGAAAAACTGACCGGTAAGGAAGAGGTGGTCTTCTCCGCTGATGAGGTGGCGAATTCAACCTAGGCTAACGGCCGTTATGTAATTGTCATTGCGACGGAGCGAACTTTGCGACGAAACCATCTTAATGATGTCATCAAGGGCTTCGTTTTGTGAAGCCCGAAGCAACGCGATTGTTTTGTATGAGCGTTGAAGAGTAGGGCGGTTTATGCC
>CAZXPK010000026.1:0-13854 GCA_964642565.1 uncultured Anaerolineaceae bacterium | reverse complement strand
CAAACCCTTGCTGCGCATGATCTCAAAATACTTGCCCAGCTCAGGGTCCACCCGGTGGAAGATCGCTGATGCTTTTTCCTCCAGTTCGGCTATCGTCTGGTATGGTTTGAGGGCTGCCCGACCTAACGGGTCGACGTTTAGATCCCAGGGACGTAGCGTGTTGAGACCTAGATAATTTAGGCGTTTCTCGTACATGCGCCTGGCAGCCGGGACAACCACCTGCTCGATGGCCTGGTGGAACTGGATACAATTTTCAGGAGTATAGTCAAAGCGCATCAGCTCCTTCCAGCGATAGCTTCGATAATCTCTGAAGCCTGCATTATGGGCAATCTGGATGCGTATGTTCAGCATCCTTCCCCACAGCTCATTCAGTGTCTCGCGATCAAAGAGCTTGCGTTCCATTGCCAATCGCCAGGCCTTCTCACGTTTGGCACGGTCTAGGCTCAAGTACACCGGCTGTAGTTGCGTAGGCGTCACTTCCTTGCCTTCCCACTCCACCGTTTCCGCCCCAATGATCTCGTCGTACTCGTTTTCCAGTTTCTTCTCTTCAGAAAGAAGGGACAGGTTTTCATCACGGAAGATCTCGGCTTCAACCCGCATATTGCGTAGCGGGATGTCAAACCCTTTTGGCTGTAACCCACTGGCAAGTAGCTTTTGTTTGAGCACCTGGTTGGCTGCCTGTGAGGGTGTGTAGGTTTCATCCAGGAAGGTGTTGAAGCGGTTTTTAGCTCCCTGGTTGGCGGTATCCAGCGTGGTCGCCACCCACAAGCGGGCATATGTCTCTGAGAGTATCCGGTTCAGGTCAGACCAATCCATCACCCAGTCATCGAGGCTGGTTGGAGATAATGATCGCTTTATCAGATCATCCACAAAGGGTTTGATCTGAGTCCAATCCCAATCAATGAATACCTGTGGGTCTTTCGTTAAGGCAGTGAACATGATGTTTCCTTTCTATTTTTATAAATGGTGATGACCAGGCTGCTTTTCCCACCCATTGGATTATAACATTGGCTCATTTCCCCCAATCCATGCTGTACCAGCGCAGGTAGTCCTCCACATGTGCTTGCCAGTACGCTTCTTCATGCTCCCCGACAAACATATGGTACTCGTGAGGGATATCAAGCTGGGTGAGTAAATCCTCCAGCCAGGCAGAAGATTTGGTAATTTCCGGCCTGTCTTCATCACCAACGTCCATATAAATCCGTGGTGTCATTCCTGCCGGGATGTTGTACAGCCACAGATACAGTTCCTGCACATCGCTTTGAAATACAAAGCCGCTGTGCACTCCCACCGCGCTGAACAGCTCCCAATGTGAGAAACCCAGGTGGACTGCCCATGCGCCTCCCCTGGATAACCCCCCAATTGCCCGGTGAGCCCGGTCCGGGATGGTGCGATAATGCTCATCCACCCATGGGATCAGGGACTGTTCCACCGCCAGCCCAAAGTTGTCTTCGGTCGGCTCTCGCCAAACGCAGTCTCTCGGCATCACGATGATGAATGGCACAGCTTCGCCCGTCGCAATCAATTTGTCAGCGCTTTCCGGGGCTCCAAGACGGTCCCATTGAGTATCGGTATAGGTTTGTCCATGGATCAAGTACAGGACGGGGTAAGTCCGTTCTGGTTCCTCATCATAACAGGGTGGCAGGTATATCCGGTAGACCAGCGGGTTGGGTAGCAGGACGGTAGTGAATTCGTATACTTCCACCCTGCTACCAGCCCGCATGCAAGCCGTCAGGGTTGGTGTGGGTGTCAATGGGATGGGAGGTTTTGTTTTTGTGGGAATTGGGGTTGTGATGGTCGTCCTGAGTGTAGATGTGATCTGGATCGGTCCAGAAATTGTAGCTGTCTCCTCCTTCAGGGGAGCCAGTGATGACTGGATTGCTGTGGATGTAGGTGTCACATGGATTGAATCAAGAGGCACCCGTCCGCAGGCCTGCAAAAGGATCATTATGATCCATATAAAAATAAATCCTCTCCGCACGCTAGCAGTGTACCACAACCAGCCCTTGGGTTGCTCAAAATTAAGCCTGACTGAGTGAAGGCTCGCCTGCAACCCGATTCACTCTTTCACTGGTAAAATTGCACGAGATTATTACCCGTGGAGAAATAAATGCGAAAATATATCCTTATTACTCTGGTGCTTGCTGCTTTAGGGCTGGTAGGATGTCTTCCACAGGTAAAAGCCAATCCCACCCCCACTGCTACGACCACCACTCGTCCATCTCCAACAGTCGTGCTCGCGGTTCCTACCCAGGCTGCCCTTTTTCCAGACTCAAGCTGTACAGTGGTCACTCAAAAGCCTACCCCAGGCCCTACCGCTGCATCGATCTTTCCACCCGTAAGCAGTACGGATTGGGTGAAGGGACCTGCCAATGCCAAAGTGACCATGATTGAATATTCCGATTTTCAGTGACCCTACTGCGCCCAGCTTGCTCCCGTGATGGAGCAACTCCTCAGGGAATTCCCTGATGACCTGCGTTTTGTCTATCGAAATTACCCCCTTATCGGCACTCCAGAGTCACCCTTTCATGATAAAGCTGCCCTCGCCACGCAAGCTGTTGAGTCCGCTGGTAAGCAGGGCAAGTTTTGGGAAATGCATGATTTGCTCTTTACCCGCCAGTCTGAATGGTCAGCACTTTCTGTTACTGACTTCCAGCAATGGCTGATCCAACGCGCCGGAGAGCTCGAACTTGATGTGGGCAAATTTACTGCTGACCTGACCAGTGTCGAATTGGTCAACCTCGCTCAAAATGCTTGGGAAAGTGCTCAGAAAATGGGCTTAACCGGTACTCCTACCTTATTGGTAAACGGTCAAGTTTGGCCTAGTAATGTTGCCATGAGCGCCGGGAATCTCGCTTCTGTCATCCAGCTCACCCTGCTGGAAGACCGCCAATTTACACAATGCCCCACAATGACCATAGACCCAACTAAACTATACATCGCCACCCTGCACACCGAAAAGGGTGATATTGTGCTCGAGCTGTACGCTGATAAAGCCCCACTTGCAGTGAACAGCTTCATCTTCCTGGCTAACCATGGGTGGTTTGATGGCGTTACCTTCCATCGTGTCATCCCGGGGTTTGTCGCCCAGGCAGGAGACCCGAGCGGTACTGGATATGGAACACCCGGATATGCATATAAGAATGAGATCTCGTCCGATCTAAAGTTTGACGGACCTGGAGTGGTGGGCATGGCCAATGCCGGCGCTGACTCGAACGGTAGCCAATTTTTCATCACTTACTCACCCCAACCCACCCTGGATGGTAGTTATACCATTTTTGGGCATGTGATCCAGGGTATGGATGTAGTTACCAATCTCACCCCTCGTGATCCAACCCAAAGCGCCGATCTTCCACCAGGCGATAAAATCCTGAGTGTGGCCATCGAGGAGCGATGATCTATCTCTTCCAAGGAGTCGGAATATCAAGCAGGCTCCTGGGATGTTGGTTCTACTTATGTCCACCACACAGACGTCAAATCAGCCAATAAAAACTTCATTCAACTGGCCATCCCTTATCCAGCTAATATTGAGCGCCTTGGCAGCTTTTTTGCTTCTTGGCGCGGCTGCGATCATTGTTTTAACCACCGCAACCCGGTTCTTCACTGGCGGATCCGGCAGTTCGGATCCCACGCAATCATTTATGCTTGCTGCCAGTCTGGCGTTTGCGGGGGTTTTGGTTCTGCCATCTGCCTGGTACGCATGGAAGCACATCGCTTTTCCAGGTTTGGCGCCCATATCCCACGCGGAACATCGAAGTTACGGTCTCATCCTCACCATCCTTGTGGTGGTCCTGGTAGGTGGGGCTTTATTGCTTGGTAATTGGGCTTCTCAAGATAATCGTATCGCCTGGTTCGTGTTGCCTCCACTTAACATCATTGCCACGGGTCTGCCAGCCCTGTGGTTGGTGTATATCGGGACGCACGGGCTTATTCCAAGGTTCCCGCGACGTCAATGGGGAGCCTTCGCCACCGGTCTGGTATTGGGTCCGATAATCATCCTGGTTCTGGAGTTGATTCTCCTTATCGTGGTGGGTATTCTTGCTCTTCTATGGGTCATGCTGGATCCCAGCTTATCCAACCAGCTAAACGGTCTGGTGTTCCGCTTGCAGAGTGTTGCTCCTAACACGGATGCGATCCTCAAAATATTGCTGCCTTTCCTGCTTAACCCGGGGGTTTTATTTCTTGTGTTCGCCTTCATCTCTGTGCTTGTCCCTATGCTTGAAGAAGCGCTTAAACCCCTCGGCGTGTGGTTCTTATATGGTCAAAAAATTACACCTGCCCAAGGATTCGGTTATGGCGTCCTGAGCGGGGCAGGGTTTGGTCTCTTTGAAAACCTTGGGAATACCAGCAGCGGTGGTCAAGCCTGGGCACTTTTGGCTTCCACTCGGATCAGCACGCTTCTGCTTCATTGCTTCACTGCGGGATTAATGGGATGGGCTTTGGCATCCGCCTGGAGCCACAGACGTTATCTCCGACTCGTCCTCACCTATGCAATTGCTGTTCTCATTCACGGCTTGTGGAATGGGATGGCGGTCTTGAGCGCTGTTTCTTCATTGCCAGACTTGCCCAACATTTCCATCCCCGCCCGCCTCCAGCAATTTGGAGCGCTTTCATCAGTAGGGATTGTCGCTTTAGGTGCCCTGGTTCTTGTATTCTATATCGGTTTCAATGCTTTTTTACGGCGTAGTGTGCCATCGATGAACCCTCCATCATCGGGTGCAGATCAATCTCCCGACCTCCCAGGAGACAAGCCCTTATCTCCCCCATTGGATGAATCCACGCAACCACCCTCTAAGATTAGCAGTTCCCTTCCATCACCATCCGGTGATTATCCACAAGAGCCTGATAACGGTCACCAACAAATTCCCACAAATGAAAATCCCGCCAACACCCCCCCGGAATCTAACTCATGAATTTCATCCTTTACTTGATTGATCTCCTTCTCCACCTGGATAAATATCTTGGTCAAATTATCCAGACCTACGGCACTTGGACTTTTGCGCTCATGTTCTTCGTGATCTTCATGGAGACTGGGTTCGTTGTCACACCCTTTCTGCCTGGCGATTCCCTGATATTTGCTGCAGGTGCTTTTGCTGGTCTTGGATATCTGAATGTCGGCATTTTGTTTGTCGTGCTTGCCGTTGCTGCCATCGCTGGCGACACCGCCAATTACTGGATCGGCCATTATATCGGTCCACGCGCGTTTAGTGGTAGCCTCCCCTTCATGAAAAAAGAATACCTGGACCGGACCCACGCTTTTTACGAAAAACATGGCGGCAAGACGATCATCATCGCCCGCTTTATTCCCATCATCCGCACGTTTGCGCCTTTTGTGGCTGGGGTGGGTGCAATGACCTACCCTAAATTTATTGCCTACAATGTGATTGGAGGCTTGGCATGGGTGGCTTTATTCACTTTTGGGGGTTACTTTTTCGGCAACCTGCCCATCGTTCAGCAGAATTTCACTTTTGTCATCCTGGCGATCATCTTTATATCAGTTTTGCCCGCCATCATCGAGTTTATCAAAGGGCATCAACAGACTAAGAAACCGACCCAGCCGCCCGCAAGCATCTAATACACGTTCAATTTCTATATAAGGTAAAATCGAAGTCATGGATCAGCCATCCTTGGAATCCGCCCTGGCTGATTTAAATCTGCCAGCCATTCGCTTTTTCACGAGCATTGGCTCAACCAATGACGAAGCCTGGCGTTGGATTGATGCTGGAGCCCCACACAGTGCGCTCATCGTCGCAGATGAGCAGACTGCTGGTCGAGGTCGCTTCCAGCGCCATTGGGTTACCATCGCTGGGAGTGGGCTGGCTTTCAGTCTGGTCTTACAATCACCTCCGCTTGATCCCCAGCTTGTCAACCGCATCACTGGCTTGGGAGCATTGGCGGTCGCTCATGCCCTGCAGGAAAAATATACTCTCCCTGCCCAGATTAAGTGGCCCAATGACGTCCTGCTTGATCAACGTAAGGTTGCTGGCGCGCTGGTTGAAGCACTTTGGACCGGTCAGAATTTGAAAGCTGTGATTATCGGGATTGGCATTAACATTGCACCAGAGTCTGTTAATCCGGTTAACCTTCCAGCTGAGGGATTGAATTTCCCTGCAACTTGCGTCGAGAATGCGTTGGGTCACTCGGTGGACCGTTTGGAGTTTTTACATGCTATCCTTAAAGAGTTTTTCAGCTGGCTTCCTCGGCTCTCCTCCCAAGACTTTATCCGCGCATGGGAAGACAGGCTGGCTTATCACGACCAATGGGTGGAGCTTTCTGTGGAAAATTCACCTCAAGGCTCCCATGCAGAGACTGTACCACTTCCCTTTCAAGAAGGAAAAGTGATTGGTCTTACACCGGATGGTTCTTTAAAATTACTTACCAGATTTGGAAAATTGGTCACCGTACAGGTTGGGGAAATCCACCTGAGACCCACCCATGTAGGCGGGTCCTTCTCTACCACCTGATTGATTTGGAGGCAAAACTCTATGTTCGAAGATTTCCGCAAGCAAATCGAGGGCTCTCAATTCACAGACGTAGATCAAAATGAAGCATCGCCTGTTGAAATTATTAACCAGGATCGACATTTTTTAGGGATGACGCCGGTACAGCGTTTTATCGTCGCGGTCATGCTGCTGTTGATGACGATCGTCCTGGGTATATTACTCCTTTTGGTTACCTCAAAAATCGCACCCCCTTTTCTTAGCTGATTACTCATCAAGCTGCGATCCAAAATCCCCGGAAATTTTTTAGGTTTACTCCAGTTTTACTCTCCTTCTTTCACACCAGCGCGGAGTAATTCTGCGGTAGAAATCCTCGCCAACGATGCAACATAATCCTCCCCTTCGAGGGATATCAATAGATCGCATTTGGTTGTCCTTCCACCATATTTCACATCATTAACCCGGGTCCGTAGCACAACTCCCCCAGCTGATATGATCGTTAATTCATCCACCGGCTGCACCACCCTCCCAGCGGCGATGATGCCAAGGCTCTTCAAGCTCTTCTGATCGATAGTTTGTACACCCCCAGTTGCACGCCCCTTGGGTGGGTAATCTGTGAGCGGTGTCCGCTTGCCATATCCGCCCGTGGTGACTACCACAAGCTCTCCACCTTCTTCCAACACTTCCATACTCGCCAAATGGTCACCTTGAGACAATCTGATGCCATTCACACCGCTGGCTGCTCGTCCCATGGCTCGTACTGCCGCCTCGCTAAAGCGTAGTGCCTGCCCTTGCTCAGTTACCAGGATGATCTCATCCTCCCCATTTGTCAAATGTGCCCAGCCAAGCTCATCCCCCTCTTCCAGGGTAATGGCGATCAATCCCGAGGGCCGCACTGAGCTGAACTCAGCAAGCTCCACTCGCTTGACCTTGCCATTACGAGTAGCCATGGTGCAATACTCCGCTGCTACAAAATCAGGCGCTGCCACAGCCGCGGTAATTGTTTCTCCTGCACTCATCGAGAGCACATTAACGATTGGTATGCCACGTGCTGCCCGGTCTGCATCTGGGATTTGGTACGCTTTTTCTGAGTACACTTTTCCTTTGTCGGAGAAAAACAGGATGGTATCCAGGGTGCGTGCCGGGAACAGGAACATCACTTCGTCTTCCTGCTTCGTAGCATGCCCGGTGACTCCCCGCCCTCCGCGACTTTGTAGTTTAAAGCTTTTGGCTACCACCCGCTTGACGTACCCGCGCTGGGTAATGCTGATCAAAACGGGTTCATCGACCACTAGGTCTTCTTCCCTGAAATCTTCTTTAGCTTCATGGGCAATCCATGTTCGCCGTGGATCCGCATATTTTTTAGCTAGTTCCCCAAGGTCAGTCTTGATCAATTCAAGCACCTTGTGTTGGCTGGCAAGCAGGTCTTCCAGGCAAGCAATCCGTTCCAGGGTTTGGCGTTGCTCATCCTCGATTTTTTGGCGTTCCAGGGCTGCCAGGCGGCGTAATTGCAGGTCCAGGATTGCCTGCGCTTGCAGATCGCTCAGCTTGAAGCGGGTCATCAGTCGTTCTTTGGCTACTTCCGCATCGGGGCTTTGGCGGATGGTCAGGATCACATCATCCAGGTTCGCCAGTGCGATCAGCAATCCTTCCAGGATGTGTGCCCTTGCTTGGGCTTTATTCAGCTCAAAACGCGATCGCCGGACGATTACATCTTGCCGGTGATCGATATAAACCTGCAGCAGCCGCTTGAGAGAGAGCAACCTGGGTTCACCACCCACCAGCGCCAGCATCTGTACGCCAAAGGTGGACTGCAAGGGGGTGTATTTGTACAGCTGGTTCAGCACCTTCATGGGTTGGGCTCCGCGTCTCAGCTCAATGATGATGCTCATCCCCCGCCTGTCAGACTCGTCCCGCAGATCAGAGATATCATTTAATTTCCCCTCCCGTGCCAGCTCAGCGATGCGCTCGAGCAGACTGGACTTATTCAGCAGGTAGGGAATCTCGGTGATCACAATTCTCTGCCTTCCCCCGTTCATATCCTCAATATGAGCTTGTCCGCGCAGTACAATCCTCCCTCGACCGGTGCTATAAGCCTGGCGGATGCCTTCACTGCCCACGATCACACCGCCGGTCGGGAAATCTGGCCCGGGGACGAGCTTGAGCAGCTCTTCTGCTGGTATTTCATCGATCTGCTCATTGTGGTCGATCAAAAATGAAATCGCAGCCACCAGCTCAGTCAGATTATGGGGTGGGATATTGGTTGCCATACCGACTGCAATTCCGGAGGAGCCGTTCAGAAGCAGATTAGGTAGTCGCGCTGGCATCACACTGGGTTCCTCGAGAGTCCCATCGAAGTTATCTACGAAGTCCACTGTATCTAGCTCGATGTCTGCCAGCAAATCTTCTGCCATGTGTGATAGACGAGCCTCTGTATAACGCATCGCCGCCGGCGCATCTCCATCCACCGAACCGAAGTTACCCTGACCATCCACTAATAAATAGCGCATGGAGAAATCCTGTGCCATGCGAGCCATAGATTCATACACTGCAGCATCCCCATGCGGGTGGTACTTCCCCAATACCTCACCGACGATGCGGGCCGATTTTTTATAAGCCGACCCGGCATTTATTCCCATATCATGCATGGCATAAAGAATGCGACGGTGGACGGGTTTCAGCCCATCCCTTGCATCTGGCAAAGCCCGCGCAACAATCACGCTCATGGCATAATCCAGATACGCCGCTCGCATCTGCTGGTCGATATCCACCTGTTCAATATTTCCAATATCCATTACTACCTCAATCCTTCATATATACTGGATGATTAGTAAGCCAGTGCCATATCTATCTTAACCAGTCCTTGATCATCTTAGCCTCAAATTTCATCTACAGGTTCAGTAACAAAAAGATGTGCGCCAGGGACGGCCAGGTGGCGCACACCACTGAATTATAAACCATGAAGTTCAGCTTGTTACCAACCTAAATAACGGTCGATTGAGGCGGCTGCCTTACGCCCTGCCACCATGGCAGTCACCACCAGGTGGGGACCAGTGACCATATCTCCGCCCCCAAAGATTCCCCGACGATGCGTGGCACCTGTATTTTCATCGGTCTTCAGCAATCCAGAGGTATGTGTCTGAATCCCTGGAGTTGTCTCGCCGATGACCGGATCTGGTTTATAGCCAATTGCCATGATCGCGGTGTCTGCTTCGATGATGAAATCAGAGCCTTCGACTGTCGAGAAGGTGCGCCGCCCATTTTCACCTGGCTCGCCTAGCTGTGTCCGTACACATTCGATCTGTGCCAGGCGCCCGTCCGCTCCGGCAATGAAACGCACGGGTTGGGTCAGGAAGTGATATTTTGCTCCCTCATCGATCGCCATCTTGCGGTCTTTGTATCCTCCTGGCATCTCAGCCTCACTGCGTCGGTACAGGCAGGTCACCTCCTCAGCATTCATACGTAAAGCTGTTCGCAAGCAATCCGATGAAGTGTCACCACCTCCGATTACCACTACTTTCCTTCCAACTTCAGGGCGCGAACACATCTCGTGCGGTAATAAATCCATATCCACATTAGCGCGGATCAAGAAATCAGTCGCCTTGTAAATTCCTGGCAGGTGTTCACCTGCGACGTTCATGGTTGCATCCACCGTTGTGCCTACTCCTAAAAATACCGCGTTATACCCGCCGGAAAATAGCTTATCCACGGTGATTTTCGGGCCAATGTAAGTATTACAAACGAAAGTCACCCCAGCTTTTAATAGGTCATCCCAGATGTCAAATACAACCTTCTTGGGTAGCTTGAAATTGGGGATACCATAGATCAGTAAGCCTCCAGGTGCTGGCCTCGCATCAAATATGGTTACCCAATGACCACAGCCCACCAGTTGTTTGGCACATGCCAGCCCGGCTGGCCCAGCTCCTATAATGGCCACCTTTTTACCCGTAAATTTGCCCACTGGGATTGTGACCCCTGCTTTACGCCGTTCGTAGTGGGTGGCAAAAGCTTCTAGCACACCCGTCGGGACGGGAATCTCCCCCCGTTTTCCTCGCACACATGAACCTTCACATAATTTCTCTTGGGGACAAATCCTTCCACATACCTCGGGCAGCGAGCTGGTTTGCCGGTAAACGCTGGCGGCTTGCAGGAATTCGCCCTGTTCAATCAACCACATGGCATATGAGATGTCATTTCTTGCCGGGCAGGCTTTTTGGCACGGTGCAGGATCAGGGCAATGGATGCAACGGGTGGCCTCATACTTAGCCCAATCCTCATCGATGCGGATGATGGCTTCATCCCAATCTCTTATCCGTTCTGCGGCTGGACGGAGCAGCAGTCCATGCGATGGAATCGCCATACGCTGCTTACGATCTACACTTGAAAAATCTCTTGGGATGTCCGTCATAATCACTCCTCCAAAAATTATTATTACTCGCTTCTCCTCACAGGAGAAGGGTCGGGAGTGTGGACCAAGCCTGCCTTAACCTAAATATGCGTCAATTGTGTAGGCAGCTTTACGCCCGGCAACCATCGCAGTCACCACCATGTCCGGACCAGTCACCACATCACCACCTGTGAATACTCCGAACCGGCTGGTCGCACCCGTTTCACGATCAGCGATGATCATTCCCCATTTTTGTGTTTTTAAACCCGGGGTTGTAGCAGTAATAATCGGGTCAGGATAATACCCCAATGCGACAATGGCTGTGTCTGCATCAATGATGAAATTTGAACCTTCCACGGTGGCTGGGTGGCGCTGACCGTCTTCATCGGCTTCACCTACCGTGATTCTCACACAATCAACCCACGCCAAATCTCCATCAGGTCCTGGGATGAGCCTGACTGGTTGTGTCAGATATTCAAATTTTGCCCCCTCCTCAATTGCCAGGATCCGGTCCCTGGCCCTGCCAGGGATTTCATGTTCAGTGTACCGGTACAGGCAAGTGACTTCCTCAGCGCCCAGGCGTAAGGCTGTGCGAGCACAATCCGTTGCCGGATCGCCTCCTCCAATGACCACCACCCTCCGCCCTACTTCAGGGTTCATGCGCATCCTTGGAGGTAGGTGAGTTTTATCAGCATTGGCTCGGATCAAAAATTCAGTGGCTTTATAAACACTGGCAAGATTTTCTCCTGGTATTTCCAAAGGCGCATCGATCCCGCTCCCCACTCCCAGGAAAACCGCCTCATATCCCTCTGCAAACAAGTCGTTAACCGTTTTCTTCTTCTTACCTATATAAGTATTCCCCACAAAAGTCACACCGGCCTGTTTTAAGCTATTCCATATATCTGTGATCAATGTATGCGGTAGCTTGAAATTAGGAAAACCGTAAGTTAAAGCACCGCCTGGGTATGATCGTGTGTCATATACAGTCACCCAGTGCCCCATCCTCACCAGCACATCCGCACAAGCCAAACCTGATGGACCAGCGCCAATAATCGCCACTTTTCGCCCAGTCAATGCACCGGGATGGATCAGCACACCTTTTTCACGGCGCTCATATTCGCATGCAAATGACTCTAATACACCCACGAGGACTGGGTCACCTATTCGCCCTAAGACGCATGCCCCCTCGCACAACTTTTCCTGCGGGCATACCCGCCCACAAATTTCAGGCAGAAAATTAGTCTTCCGAAATATACCGGCAGCCTCAAGAAAATTTCCTTGCTCAATTAAATATAGTCCCTGCGAAATATCATTTCCAGCCGGGCAGGCTCGTCTGCAGGCCGCCATTTCGTGGCAATGGATGCAGCGTGAAGCCTCGTATTTCGCCCAGTCTTCGTCCAAAGGCGCCCGGGCTTCTTGAAAATCCTTAACGCGTTCATCTGCTTCACGTGTTGGTAACCCACGGGAAGGCATATGGATTCGGGTTTTTCGGTCAAGCAATGAGAAATCTATCTGGAGATCCGTTTTGATCCTCACTTGCCCAGTAAATATCTATCTATCGAAGCAGCTGCCTTACGCCCAGCCACCATCGCCGTCACCACCAGGTCAGGCCCGGTGACGTCATCGCCACCCGCAAATACACCCGAGCGCGATGTGGCTCCCGTTTCATGGTCGGCCACGATCAGGCCGTACTTCTGGGTTTTTAGCTCTGGGGTGGTATCCCCAATGATCGGGTTCGGCCAATACCCCAGTGCCAGGACAGCTGTATCAGCTTCTACAATAAAGTTGGATCCCTCAATCGGGACAGGTTTGCGCCGACCTCTCGCATCTGGCTCCCCTAGCTCCATCCGGATGCAATCGAGCTTTGCCAAATGTCCCTGGTCATTTGCGATGAACTTAACCGGTTGCGTCAGGAACTGGTAATGTGCCCCTTCCTCCAATGCCAGCTCGCGGTCCTTCACCCCGCCAGGCATCTCCTTGATGGTACGGCGGTAGAGACAGGTCACTTCTTCCGCACCTAACCGGAGTGCCGTCCGTAAACAGTCAGAGGCTGTATCACCCCCACCGATAACAACCACCTTCTTCCCAATCTCTGGTCGCGAACGCCAATCCTTGGGTAATAATTCCATATCCACGTTGCTACGCGCCAGGAACTCTGTAGCTTTGTATACTCCAGGCAAGTCCTCCCCAGGCACCTCCATGGGCGTATCGACGTTGGAACCAACCCCGATGAAGACTGCGTCGAAGCCTTTTTCAAACAGGTCATCAATCGTAATGTCTTTTCCTACGTAGGTGTTGAATGAGAATTTGGCTCCAGCTTCTTGCATATCTCCCACCCGGCAAAAGACAATCTCCTTGGGGATCTTAAATGGCGGGATGCCGTATACCAGTAACCCACCCGGAGCAGGTTTAGACTCGATAACGGTCACGTCATGACCCTTTTGAAGCAGTTGCTCGGTGCATGCCAGGCTTGCTGGTCCGGCACCAATGATCGCCACCTTCTTGCCGGATGGTTTTCCGACAGGCACTTTCACCCCCACTGTCCGACGTTCGTAGCAGGTGACGTAAGCTTCTAGGGGTCCGGTCAATACTGAAGCATGTGACTTGATATGCGAGCAAGAACCCTGGCACAATTGCTCTTGCGGGCAAACTCGTCCGCATACCTCGGGCATGCTGCTCGTCTGGCGATAAAGCTTGGCTGCCTCGAGGAATTCTCCTTGCTCAATCAGCCACATGGCGGAAGGGATGTCATTATGGGCTGGGCAAGCCTCAACACAAGGTGCTGGTTCAGGGCAGTGCACGCAGCGCGAAGCCTCGAACATTGCCTCCTCAGGAGTCATTGGGATGCAAATATCATCAAAATCACACACCCGTTGTGCTACAGGACGGTGACTGATGTCAAGACTCGGGAGCCGCGCGCGTGCTTTCCGGTCAATGGCCAATGATTCGCTTGAGATTTTCTCCATCCAACACCTCCTCCGCTCAATCCTATTTCATATTATCGGTGTTAAAGGTTAAATTTTAGTC
>CAZXPK010000025.1:0-33896 GCA_964642565.1 uncultured Anaerolineaceae bacterium | reverse complement strand
GGCCTTTACTGACCTAATTATTGGAAATGTCCGAACTTGTGTCCGAACCTGAGAAAGGTACTTGACATCGAACGAATGTTCTGGTATTATATATATATAGAACAACTGTACTGATTAATATTTTCGGAGGTGAAAAATGACACCCAGACGTCGTAGCTCAACATTAACCGACCCTCAAATAAAAGTATTGAAGGTTATCGAAGATTACCAAAATACCAACGGTTTCCCCCCTTCGATTCGCGATATCCAGGATATGGGTAAATTTTCATCGACATCCGTGGTCAATTACTATTTGGAGCAGCTTGAAACGATGGGGCATATCAAGCGTTCTGGACGAGTTTCGCGCGGCATTCGATTGGTTCACCCATTTTCCGAGCTTGCTCAAAGTGCAAGCCGAACGATCCAAAATGTGCGCGAGTCGGTACAACAGGTTTTACGCATCCCTGTGATGGGACGTATCTTTGCTAGTGAGCCTGTACCCGTTCCATCATCAGACTTTGCATACCTTGATGCAGAATCGGTTGTTAGTGTTGCACGCAGTATGCTTCCGGCTCGCGAAAAAGTTGAAGAACTATTTGCCTTGGAAGTCAATGGGGATTCAATGATTGATGCGATGGTTAACGACGGCGATATAGTCATCATGAAACCCGCCAAAGATGTTCACAATGGAGACTTGGTGGCTATCTGGTTGCGCGATAAGGATGAGACCACCCTCAAGTACTTTTTCCTGGAAGATGGGAAAGTCCGCTTGCAACCGGCTAACCCGACTATGAAACCCATCTACATTGATGATCCAACCACTGTCGATATCCAGGGCAAAATCGTGATGATCATCCGTCCATGTGAAATGTCCCTGCTATAGGTCGATAATTACGGAGATATAAAAACTGAAACCTCTAATCAGGTTTCAGTTTTTTTTATCATCATTGGCATTAACCCCGATCATCCTAGGGAAACCTGAAATTTATTATGCTAGGCTTCCCTAATTCTTGATAACACACAACATCTGGTAGAATTCTCTTTATGCTCCTCGCAGAGAAGACTTCACCAATTCCAATTTCAAAACATATCCTGGATTTAACCCTGACAATACCCGGCATTCTAATATTGTCTCCATTGCTGCTACTCATTTCATTACTTGTCGGGGTGATTTTTGGCACTCCGATCATTTTTCGCCAAAAGCGCCCGGGATACCAAGGTAAACCTTTTTGGGTATATAAATTTCGATCGATGACTAATGCCCACGATGCTGAGGATAATTTACTCCCCGATGGTCAGCGCCTCACCAGGCTGGGTCGATTATTACGCTCGACCAGCCTCGATGAATTACCAGAGTTGTTCAATGTTCTCCGAGGTGAGATGAGTATCGTCGGTCCACGCCCATTACTCATGCAGTACCTGGAGCGATATTCTCCAGAACAAGCCCGCAGGCATGAGGTGCTGCCAGGAATCACTGGTTGGGCACAAGTAAATGGTCGGAATGCACTTACTTGGGAAGAGAAATTCAAATTGGATGTCTGGTATGTTGATCATTGGTCATTCTGGCTGGATATACGAATATTGTTGCTTTCGATTGTAAAAGTCCTCCGTCGGGAAGGAATTAACCAGCCTGGTCAGGCAACGGCTGAGGAGTTCATGGGCAATCATGACTCCTAACTTAGGTGAGGTTGCAGCACTCCTGACTGCAATGTGCTATTCGGTATCATCAATATTTTTTACAACAGCAGGGAAGAAATTTGGACCTCTCGTATCGAATCGCCTCAGGCTCGTTGTTGCCATTTTGTTACTCGGCATTACCCATTGGATCGTTTATGGAAATCCCATTCCGTCGAACGCCGGGGCAGAACGCTGGTTTTGGCTGGGCACTTCCGGTATTGTTGGTTTAGCCATTGGGGACTTATTTCTATTCCAGGCGTACGTTTCTCTTGGTCCGAGGCTGGGCCTCTTGTTCCTGAGTTTATCTCCTGCCCTGGCTTCCCTTCTGGCATGGATTTTCTTGGGTGAGACCCTGAGTGGTGGTAATATTTTGGGGATCATATTGACTCTGGCTGGCATTGCCTGGGTTGTGTTGGAAAGCAATATAAATGGTAAATCCCCCACAGGTAATAATATCGAAGTTCTACATAATGTTAATATAAAGGGCATCATCGCAGGATTGATCGCGGCTGCAGGTCAGGCATTCGGTGTAGTTCTAGCCAAATTTGGGTTGGGAAATAATTTCCCGGCACTATCCGGGAATGTAATCCGCATGTCAGCAGCTTTCACGGCTCTATGGCTGGCTACGGTTATTCAAGGGCAAGTGATATCCACAGTCCAACAGGCAAATTACCAAAGATCTGGTTTATTGTATATCCTTGGTGGAGCAATTTTCGGACCTTTAGTCGGAGTGTCATTATCCTTGTATGCAATTCAAAATACCAATATCGGCATCGCCAGCACAATCATCGCACTTCCCCCTACATTTTTGCTACCGATTGGTTATTTCATATTCAAAGAGAAAATATCCTGGCAGGCTGTCGTGGGAACATTAATGGCTGTCGCCGGAGTTGGGTTACTCTTTTGGTTATAGGCATATAATTATCAAGGCTATGGAATCAGATAACATTTTATATCGCGCTCTTTATCGAATTCGCAGGTTTGAAGAAACTGTCTTGGATAATTTTCCTCGCGGTGCCTTCTTTGGCACAACCCATACCTACCTGGGACAGGAAGCTAATGCAGTCGGTGTCTTGGCACACATTCAGGAGAACGATATTGTTTTTAGTAATCATCGCAGCCATGGTCACTTTCTAGCCTATGGCGGGGATCCCCATGCCTTATTTGCGGAGTTAATGGGACGCGTGACAGGGGTATGCGGTGGTAGAGGTGGTTCACAGCATCTTCATTGGCGCAACTTTTACTCTAATGGTATTCAGGGTGGGATTATCCCCATTGCCACAGGTATGGCACTGGCTGAAAAATATAAGCAGTCGGGATGTGTAACGATTGCATTCCTAGGAGATGGCACATTGGGTGAGGGCGTGATTTATGAAGCATTTAATATGGCTTCCTTATGGAAAGCACCCATTCTGTATGTGCTGGAAAACAATCACATCGCCCAGACCACAGGGATTGAGTTTGCCATGGCTGGGGAAATTACTGGGCGCTTCAGCGCGTTTGGAATTACATCTCACCAGCTAGTCTCGTCGGATATCCTTGAAATTCTGCCTGTAGCGAATGACTTGCTTTTTCGAGTCCGTCAGGAAGAATCACCGTACGCGTTGATCCTTGATACCCATCGCTTCGGACCACACTCGAAAGGTGATGACACGCGCGACACTGAATTGGTAAATAAAATGCGTCTGGATTATGATCCTATTCAAATCCATGGTCGCCGTTTGGACGCCATGGAAAAAACGACCATCGAATCAGAGGTGGATGAAGAGATTAAAACCGCCTTTGAGAAAGCATCCAATGATCCATTCCCCAACGGGCTCGCTGATTAGCATCTCCGGCGTTTATAGATAACCTATTGTGATTTTCCCCGTCCGCTGATTTCCCAGATATCAACTAATTGCTCGTTTTTAATCACATAGTATCGGTCATGCAGGTTAACCGTTGTGCATCCGTGGCTCGGAATGATCTCCACACACATCCCCACATCAGGCCGAGCCGTTTCAGGATCAACTTCTACAATACCATGTTCTTCATTCAATTTCTGTAATATTAAGCCCGGTACTGAAATTATTTCCGGTAGGTCATTATCAGTGGTGAGCACTTTCATTCCCGCATCAATGATACATCGTTCAGGAGTATGAATGCTGGTCACCATCGATAGTAGAGTTAAAGATTGTTGGAAAGCTAAACCCAGCTGATTGTACTTAATGTCCATAAATACGTATGAGCCCGCCTCTACTTCCGTCACCCCAGGATAATCTCCTGTTATGTCGAAAGTCCCAGTTCCACCCGCACTGACCATCTCAACCGGGATGCCTGTTTTCCGAATAAGATCAGCAGTATCCACCAGTGCCTTCATCGCATGCTTGGCATGATCCACCCTTAAGACACGATCAACCTCGAACATGGTGAAGCCTTCGTATCCGAGCACCCCTGAAAAGTGAATGCCTGAAAGATGCGATGTTTCTTCTGCCAACCTGAGGGCAGGCTCACATGGCTGAACACCAGATCGGTGCAAGCCAACATCAACTTCGATAACCACATGGATTATGCTCCCTGCTTGCTCCCCAGCTCTGGCTATCCGTATGAGATTATCTAATTGGTCTACTGCCACGATGAGCTGGCAGTTCTTGGCTAACTGTGCCAGGAGATGAATTTTAGCTGGATCAACCACCGATTGGCAATTAATATACTTGGAATCCCTGAATCCACGAGCACTTCAGCTTCGCTAAGTTTGGCGCAGGTAATTCCAATCGCACCATATTCCATTTGTTTTTTTGCGATGATGGGGCATTTGTGGGTTTTAAAATGTGGGCGCAACTTTGACGATTTTTGTTGGAAAAAGTCACTCATCAATGCCAAATTGAATTCCAAAGCTGGAAGATCGATAAGTAAAGCTGGGGTTGGAAGATTTTTTTTAGGAGTGTTGATTGGCGGATAATACAGGCTATTAGGAGAACGATTTTGCATAAGAATATTATAGGCTATCCACCGTCTTTAAATTAATCGGGGAAAGATTAAGAATGATTGACAATCAATATCGAAAATGCTACAATTTTTATGACTGGTCAGACCACTTACCAGTTCCACGGAATTTTTTTATGAGGTAAATATGATAGATTGGTCGCCACCTAATCGACCAGCAGCCTATGCTGAGAAATCGCTCATAACTGCTATCCTCAATGGTGATTACCCACCCGGCGCCATTCTCCCTGCAGAACGCGAATTAGCTGGAAAACTTGGAGTGACGCGCCCAACCCTGCGTGAGACCCTTCAACGACTGGAACGTGATGGCTGGTTGACCATCCAGCAAGGCAAATCTACACGGGTAAATGATTACTGGAAGGATGGTGGCTTGAATGTACTTAATGCCCTCGTACGCCATGGTGAAAAACTATCACCCGATTTCATCCCCAATTTGCTTCAGGTCCGTTTGGCTCTTGCCCCAGAATACACTCGTCAAGCAGTGGAACATTCACCTGCTCAGGTATCCAAGTGCTTGGAAGATTACACTGCCCTAAATGACAACCCCGAAGAATATGCATCTTTTGATTGGCGCTTACATTACTCATTAACCATAGCCAGTGGAAATCCAATATTTACCTTGATTTTGAACGGTTTTGCAGGGTTTTATGAACAAATGGCGAGTATATATTTTATGCATTCTGAATCCCGAAAAGCATCAAGGGATTTTTACCGATCGCTAAGTGATGCCACACATCGCTATGATTCAATCGAAGCTGAGAATATAACCCGCATCATGATGAAAAAAAGTATCGCACTATGGAAATCTTACTCAGGAGGCGCGTTATGAGACGTTGGAATGGTTGGGGAGATGATTCAATTGCCTATTCTGTCCCTTCTTCCGCCAGCTCATTCTTGGAACATTTAGTGGGGATAGGTCACCGGCCAAAGGACATGAGCTTGCAAGAAGTCCTTGCACACATTCCCAAATCACGCCTGCCTAAGCACTCTATGGTGTCGACCGACCCACTAACCCGCCTGTATCACTCTCGAGGGCAAAGCTTTCCAGACTGGGTCGACATGCGCACCGGCCAGATTAACTCTTTTCCGGATGGTGTAGCTTATCCAATGTCGAATGAGGATGTGGTCGATATAATCCAATATGCACTTCGGGCTGGCATTCACCTGATTCCCTATGGTGGAGGCACAAGCGTGGTTGGTCATATTGATCCGGTTAAAAGCAAAACTCCCGTTTTAACCATCGATATGAGCCGGATGAACCGCCTGATCGATATTGATTCTCAAAGCCTGTCAGCAACATTTCAAGCTGGAGTATCTGGGCCAGACTTAGAGGCCCGATTACGCGCCCACGGTTTCACCCTTGGGCATTTTCCCCAGTCTTTTGAGTACTCAACATTGGGAGGTTGGGTGGCAACCCGATCAAGTGGTCAGCAATCCTTGCGTTATGGTCGGATTGAAAAATTATTTGCTGGTGGTAGATTGGAAACCCCTCTCGGTGAGTTAAAAATGCCCTCCTTTCCTGCCTCTGCTGCAGGACCCGATCTGCGAGAGATGGTGTTGGGTTCAGAAGGTAGATTTGGCATCCTCACTGAGGCTTGCGTGCGCCTCAGTCCCATCCCTGAACGTGAAGAATTCCACGCGGTTTTCTTTCCCGATTTCCAGCACGGTGTCGAAGCCGTAAGGCAGATTCTCTCTGCAGGTTTATCCCTGTGCATGCTGCGTTTGAGCACTTCAAATGAGACTATAACCACCCTTGCCCTGGCAGGACATGAAAATCTGATTGGTGCATTGGAGCGATTATTAGCGATTCGCGGCCTAGGAGAGGGGAAATGCATGCTTCTGCTCGGGATGAGTGGAAAATCGATCTTGGTCCGTACAAATCGAAGTGAAGCTTTAAGCATTACTGCAAAATTGGGTGGTGTGCATGTTGGCAAAACCTTTGGGCAACAATGGCATAAAAACCGTTTCCGAACACCATACTTACGAAATTCACTCTGGGAAATGGGCTACGGTGTGGATACACTAGAGACTGCGATTGACTGGGGGAATACGCCAAAGATGGTCAATCAGATTGAGACAGCACTCCAATCTTGCATATCAGATTTTGGAGAACGAGTCCACATTTTCACTCATCTATCCCATTTATATCCATACGGGTCTTCCGTATATACAACCTACCTATTCAGGTTGGCAGAGGACCGAGAGGAGACTCTTGCACGATGGCGGGGAATGAAATCTGCTGCTAGCCAGGCAATCACCGCTCTCGGTGGAACGATCAGTCACCAGCACGGTGTCGGCTTGGATCATATACCATACCTTGCTGCAGAAAAGGGTACCTTGGGTATAGCCGCCATATCAACCTTATGTCACCAGTTTGACCCAAAAGGCATAATGAATCCTGGAAAGTTGGTGAGATAGAAGTAGTTGCATTTGATTTCATAAATCGCATCCGCATTGGAGGGTAGGTCATGTGGGATAACGAATGGCGCAATAAAATTTGGCAGGTTATCGCTGGTCCATGGGATATCATAATCATCGGAGGTGGGATTACAGGCGCCGGGATTCTGCGTGAAGCCACCCGTCTTGGAATGCATACTCTTTTGGTTGAACAACGTGATTTTGCCTGGGGGACCTCCAGCCGATCTTCGAAGCTGGTGCATGGTGGTTTTCGTTACCTCAAAGAAGGCAAGCTTATGCTTACCCGCAATTCCGTGCATGAAAGGGAGCAGTTATTGCATGAAGGACCCGGTCTGATCGACCCATTGGGTTTTCTGCTCACCGTTCACAAAGGAGATTTTCCAGGAAGATGGACATACGCGATGGGTCTCACCGTGTATGACTTGCTCGCATTGCGTTGGGATCACAACTATTATTCACCCCAGGATTTCCGGTTATTAGCTCCCCACATCAGTCAGGATGATTTACAAGGTGGTTTCCGCTTTGGTGACGCTCAAACGGATGATGCACGACTGACCTTGCGCGTTATCCGTGAAGCAGTTGCTGATGGTGCAACTGCAATCAACTATGTCAAAGCTCAAAATTTAATCATTGATCAAGAGGATGTCAAAGGTGTCGTGCTGTCTGATATGTTGCAAACCATGCGAGCTGAAGCATACGCACGTGTTGTGATCAATGCCACAGGCTCCTGGGCAGATGTACTGAGAGAACAGGCAGGAGGCCTCCCACATATTCGACCATTACGGGGTAGTCATCTAATCTTTCCGAACTGGCGGTTGCCCGTTGCCCAGGCAGTAAGTTTTTTACATCCATTTGATCATCGCCCGGTTTTTATATTTCCATGGGAAAGGGTCACCCTGGTGGGTACAACGGATGTAGATCATGACAGCTCTCTGGAGATTGAACCCACAACAAGTCCCGATGAGGTTGCCTATTTGATGGCAGCCGTGGAATATCAGTTCCCATCCCTTTCAATTGCTCTTGAAGATATAGTCTCAACCTATGCAGGTATCCGACCAGTCATTGGCAGTGGCAAACTCGACCCTTCCGAGGAATCGCGGGATCATGTCATCTGGGAGGAAAATGGATTGTTTACTGTTACAGGAGGTAAACTAACCACCGTTCGTTTGATCGCCTTGGATGTACTAAAAGCTATTAGGCTTCGCATTCCAGAGCTGCCAGAGCCCAGTCATGATATGCCTGTCCTGAACCAAATTGATCAACAGCTACCCGGCTGCAATGACATGCGCGATGCCTGCCGGCGAAGGTTATTGGGACGTTTTGGCTCTGACGCACTCTCCGTGGTGAATGCTGCCCAAGTTGGAGAAATGGAGACGATCCCTGGGACAGATTATCTGTGGGTAGAGCTGCGTTGGGCAGCCCGATCAGAAGGGGTATGCCACCTGGAAGACCTTATGCTCCGCCGTACCAGACTCGGGCTCATCCTACCACGTGGAGGAGAATCCATCCTTCCAGTTGTAAAACAAATCTGCAAGGCTGAATTACATTGGAATGAAAGCCAATGGCAGCAAGAACAGATTAATTATCAGGCATTGTGGGCACACAATTATAGTCTGCCCTCAAGAGAGTCAATCCCTGATTGGAAAGCTCTTTTATCAGAAGTAAAAATCAAACGAAAATCGCACTCCTCAGAACGTCGCAGAAAAATACTCCGCCGTTCAAGCTTTACAGCTGGATTGATCCTCCTGGGTGCTGCAATAATTACTTATATTTGGAGGCAAAACACACATTCCAAAGTGGACTGAGGTGTTCTCTTTCATAATGATATCGATGTTGGCCCCAATTAGCGATCCATTGCCACTTATTATCATGTCATTTTAATAGCAAAAGCTATATATAAATTAGAAACATCCGTACATCTATTCGGCTGAATATCCAAGATACCGAAATGAATATTAATAAAAAAAATCCCTGCGAGAGATATTTACGCAGGGATAATGTTTTTTTCGAATAACGTTTATTTGGGTAAGCGGGTTTTTAATGTTCGTGAATAGATGGTCTCAAGCTCCGGATTGGCTTCAGGACTCTTTCGCTTCTTCTTCTTTTCCGTAAGGGTACGGGTACTGACATTATCGACCCCTTTTCGTCCCATTGCTTCTCGTAAGGCGACTTCCATTGCAGTAGGAACGGGAGCTTCCTTAACTTCCTCTTTTGATTCAGTCTCTTTCTCCTGCTCCCGTGCATGTTGCTCTCTCTTATCAATTTTCTCTACGGTTGTTTTTGCAACCTCTACCGGCTTATCTTGTAAAGCCTTCATGCTCAACTTGATCTGCTTCTTAGGCTTGATCACTTCCAAAACTTTCACCTCAACTTCATCCCCTTCTTTAACCAAATCACCTGGAGTACGGATAAAGTCGTGTGTCATTTCACTGATGTGGACGAGACCCGGTCGTTCAGCCCCGATATCCACGAAAACGCCGAATTTTTCAAGACGAATTACCTTGCCGGTAATGACCATATCCTTTTTTATTTCTCCCCATTCCAGACCCAATGGCTTGATCATGGTCAGCTCGATCCGACCTTTTTTGGGAGATACTCGTCGGACCCAAACATCCACCTCGTCTCCTTCATGGAGTATATCTTCTACTCGGTTTACTGGCGCTTTCTGTAGCTGGGAAATGTGCACCATGCCAGGAGTATCGATACCAATATCCACCAAAGCCCCCGCTAAAGTAGTTTTAACTACCTTAGCCCTGAAATACATTTTATTTTTTATCTCTTTTATACTGCTTGGAGCACCTGTTGTAGTATTGGCATCCATGCGAACTCTCCAAATATCCGAATTTCACGCAAACTTGAATTATACCAAGCGCACGAATAAAAGTCAAAAATTTCTGAATAATGATAAAGAAAACAGGGTTTCTAGTTTATGTTCCTCACCAGAAACCCCGTAGTCTTGGTCGTCTACCAAGTAATGATGGGTTAAACCGGTCTTAGTACCGGCGTTCCTCCATTTTTGGGAATCGGCGGAGGAAATAACGCTTCGAACTCTTCCCGCGATAAGGTTTCAACCTCTAATAATTTGTGCGCAATGGCATCTAATGCATCACGGTATTGAACAAGGATTTTCTTGGCTTTTTCATATGCATCATTAACCAAAATTCGTACTTCCTTATCAATTTGCTCGGCAACCGCTTCAGAATAATCCCGCTGCTCAGAAATCTCACGGCCCAGGAAAATCAGCTCTTCCTTTTGACCGTAAGTCATGGGTCCCAAGTCATTGCTCATACCTAACCTGGTAACCATCGTCCGCGCCATCTTGGTAACCCGCTCCAAATCATTCGATGCACCTGAGGTGACGTCGCTGAAGACAATTTCCTCTGCTGCACGTCCACCCATTAAGCCTACCATCTCTGCTAAAAGCTTATTCCGACCCATTAACGTCCTATCTTCCTCAGGAAGAGCCAAAGTATAACCACCCGCCATACCTCTGGCTGTGATGGACACCTTATGCACCGGGTCTGATTCAGGGACAGCGTTCATTACGACTGCATGACCTGCCTCGTGATAGGCCACAATTCGTTTTTCTGCCTCACTGATCAGCCGACTCTTACGTTCAGGACCCGCGATCACCCGCTCAATGGCTTCTTCCAAATCCTCTTGCTCAATGGATTTCTTGTTCCGTCGAGCAGCCAGGATAGCTCCTTCATTAACAAGGTTTTCGAGGTCTGCACCCACAAAGCCTGGTGTCGAGCGAGCCAATACACCTAAATCAGCATCGGCTGCCAGTGGTTTACCTTTGACGTGGACCTTAAGGATTGCCTCCCGACCTCGCATGTCTGGGCGGTCGAGCACCACCCGCCGGTCAAATCGACCAGGGCGAAGCAATGCAGGGTCAAGAATATCCGGCCGGTTTGTGGCAGCCATAATAATTACATTGGTATCCGTATCAAAGCCATCCATCTCAACCAACATCTGGTTCAAGGTTTGCTCGCGTTCATCATGGCTCCCACCTAAACCAGCACCCCGTTGCCGGCCAACTGCATCGATTTCATCCACGAACACGATACAAGGTGAATGCCGTTTGGCTTGATCGAAAAGATCACGTACCCGGCTGGCACCCACTCCAACAAACATTTCCACAAACTCGGATCCAGAAATTGAAAAGAAAGGCACACCCGCTTCTCCAGACACAGCTTTTGCAAGCAATGTCTTACCCGTCCCAGGAGGACCTACCAACAACACACCTTTGGGGATTCGTGCACCCAATGAAATGAATTTCTCCGGTTCACGTAAAAACTCGACCACTTCCTGGAGTCCTTCTTTAGCTTCTTCAACTCCTGCGACATCACCAAAAGTGACCGAAGGTTGGTCACCGGTGAACATTCGAGCGCGTGATTTACCAAATGACATAGCAGCGTTATTACTGCCTTGCGCCTGACGGAAAACATACCAGAAGACACCACCAAGGATAATAAACGGAAGGATATACCCCAAAGAAGAGACAATCCCCAGCCATGGGCTGGGTGGTTTATACTCGATACTTATGTGGTCTGGTGATAACTGGTCAGTAGCCACCCCCAAATCTTTCAGCTGTTGCACCAGGGTTGTTTCAGGTTCTTTATGAGCTATCCGTTCAATTGCCTGTGTGCCAGATCCATAGATTACAGTCAGCTTATCTTGTTCTTCAACGATGCGCGTCACCTTGCCGCTTTGAATATCTGCTGCCACTTGGTTGATTGAGAGTGTTTCCTGTGCGGAGGAACTCTGATTGAAGCTATAAAAAACCAGGATGATGATGGCGGCAAATAGCAGAACATAAATAATCGTCGAACGACTACGATTCGGATTCACTTACACCTCCAAAATATACGCAAAAACCACAAGTCACATAACCTATAAGTCAGACTGACTTGAGGTCCATTTTGATTATACCAATCTCTTGTCCTGACAGGTAGTATTATGATAATTTAAATCTATTTTTCTAACGTCCCTCTAACAATTTCGCTTTAATTCAATCGCGAAAATGATGCAAGACGAAAATAACTATCAAATTTTTCACGGCATCCCGCCTAAGATAGACATCTTCCACATGACCCGACAGTGGGGTATTCGTACTATATATTGCGTCCCCAGATCCAACCCTCAATACGGCGAACCAGCCTGAGCAGCTGAGATCGTACGACCGCCCATAACCGGTAAGAAGTGGGGTAAATATGGCGATGAGGTAGGAAGGGTCCTGTCCAGCGTACCAAGGCTGCACCCCAGGTGAGTCCCGCACCGAAACCCACAAAGACTGTGTTATCTCCAGATTGCAATCGTCCCTGCTGAATGGCCTCACAGGTTGCGATGGGTATTGATGCTGTAGAGGTGTTTCCATAGCGCTCAATATTGATAAAGTATTGGTCTGCGGGAATTTCTAGCCCACGCATCGCGGCTTGAATGATGCGTAGATTTGCCTGATGGGGAATGACGAGTTGCACATCTTCGAGTTTAAGTTGGGCAGAAGCAACCGCTTCCCGGGTCGCTTGAGCAATGACCCGCGTGGCAAAACGGAATACTTCTCGGCCATTCATATGGATGGTATGCTGCTTGTTTAAAACCGTGTCGGCACTGGCAGGCATACGGCTGCCTCCTGCAGGCACTGAAAGGAGATCTCCACCCGAGCCATCCGACCTCATCACTGCGGAGAGTACACCCCCAGGCTCATCACCGGCTTGTAATACAAACGCACCTGCCCCATCTCCAAATAATATGCACGTATTACGATCTTCCCAATCAACAAAGCGAGAGAGGGTTTCTGCCCCTATTACCACTGCGTTGTGGATCGATCCACTGCGGATAGCTTGTGTGGCCATATTTAAAGCAAAAATAAAGCCTGAACACGCAGCGGATAGATCGAATGCACCTGCATGGGTCGCTCCTATCCGGTCCTGGACTAGGCAAGCTGTCGCAGGGAATAAATGCTCTGGGGAGGAGGTGGATACAATGATCAACTCAATATCGGCTGGGTTAAGGTTGGCAACCCTGAGAGCATTCAGCGCAGCATCCTTAGCCAAAGATGCGGTTGTCTCTTCTTCGTTCGCAATATGGCGTTGACGGATACCAGTGCGAGATTGGATCCAGGCATCGTCAGTATCAACCATTTTCTCCAGGTCAGGGTTGGTTAACACCCTGGTGGGGACAGCCATCCCCCAACCGGTGATGTGGGCATATGGACTCATACTCAGGCCTCACTATACTGGCTCAATATGATGCTGGCATTATGTCCCCCAAAGCCAAATGAATTTGACATGATATTTTGGACAACTGCCGGACGGGCCTGGTTGGGAACATAATCGAGATCGCATTCTGGGTCAGGTGTTTCATAATTGATCGTTGGTGGCAAAATTCCGTCCTGCAAGGTTTTTACACATATCACCGCTTCCAATGCTCCTGCTGCACCCAATAGATGTCCGGTCATGGATTTCGTTGATGAAACCGGGATGTTATAAGCAAGATTACCAAAAATGGTTTTGATTGCGGCAGTCTCACTTTTATCATTCAGCTGCGTGCTGGTGCCATGAGCATTGATATAACCAATCTCGCTCACGGATAACCCAGCATCGTGCAAGGCACTCTTCATGCATAAAGCAGCCCCTGCTCCATTCTCAGCTGGAGCAGAGATGTGATAGGCATCATTGGATGTTCCGTAACCACTGACTTCACCCAAAACCTGAGCGCCGCGTGCCACGGCATGTTCCAAAGATTCTAAAACCAGGATTGCAGCACCTTCACCCATCACAAAGCCATCCCGATCCTTATCGAATGGCCGGGATGCTCGTTCAGGCTCGTTATTGCGAGTGGATAAGGCATTCATGACACCTAAGCCCGCCATAGCAATTGGGACGATAACCGCTTCACTCCCACCGGTAAAGATCACGTCAGCGCTACCACGACGGATGACTTCTGTTGCTTCCCCAATCGCATTGGTTCCACTGGCACAGGCAGATACAACCGCCATATTGGGACCTCGCACTCCTAACTGAATGGCAACCATACCTGCCGCAGTATCGGGTAACATCATTGGCACCAGAAAAGGACTGACCCGATCAGGGCCGCGTTGATAGAAGACTTCCATTTGTTGGAACAGTGTATTCATACCCCCAATGCCTGTCCCAAGCATAACCCCAATGCGATCTCGATTTGATTCACTGATCGCTAGATCTGCATGCTTTACTGCCTGGAATGTCGCTGCCAGAGCAAATTGAACAAAGCGATCCATTCGGCGCGCATCCCGCGTACCAAATAGTCCCACCCCATCGAAATCCTTAACTTCTGCCCCAATCTTTACTTCGAACCGGCTGGTATCATAATGCGTGATCAACCCTACGCCCGATCGACCTGCCAGGATATTGCTCCATAGGGTGGATACATCGTTTCCCAATGGTGAAATACACCCTATGCCAGTAATTACGACACGTTTGCGCATCAAAGCCTCCTATGGCGATTAAGAAGAGGTCAGTCACCAGCAACAGACCTTTTGCATTTACAACACCAGCTCCTTATACTGGAGGCGAAAAAACAAAGTATATCAGAATGAGACTGGTTTACTTAATTAAAGCGCCCTGCAAACCTGTTGCACGTGCAAGATGTCATGCCCGGCAATGATATTAACCAATTCACGGAGGTTTGTGGGGCCAAAAATGGCATGCCGGGCGCGTAGCTCCCAACTTTCTAGGGGCAGATCCTCCAGCAGCCTAAGCATTTTCAGGCGTGCTTTGGTAAAATCTACCAATGCCTGGAAGCCATCTTGCTGGCAATATTGTCGAGCTTCTGCCCAGGGGTCAGTATCCTGCCCCGGGAGAAATGGATTTCGTTCATTTATTACCTTTTGCACGCGCAGCAGGTTGACCTCTGCATCTACATCTCTTAGATGACACAGGACTTCACTCGGGCTCCACTCGTCCGCTGATGGTCGTTTTCCCAGATCAGGACTCTGCTGCCGACACAAGGTCGCTAGTGCTGCCGGGGTTGACCTTAAAACAGCCAATAAAGCATTGGGGGTGGTGAAATTGGTTGCCATAGGTTCGGTTGATGAGGCATCCATCCACGGGATCAGGTCAGATAATTCACCATATGGTGGGACGGCTCCCTGGCCCTTCCATGTGGAGGCTCCGTCGTTATTCATCCAAAAGACGGGTAAACCAAGTTGGCGGGCAGCACCAATATCTGACTCAACATCATTCCCCACCATCACCACGGGTATTTTTGGCCAGCCAAGCTGTGCCAGGAACTCAGCAAAGTAAGCCGGATTGGGTTTGGCAAAATGGAATGTTTCATAGGATGGGACTAAAGCAAAAGGTACCTGATCTACTGGTAAACCTGCCCAGCTAAGGCGTTGCAGGATCGCAGTCCGTGGAAAAAGCGGGTTGGTGGCTACAGCTGCCTGGTCTCCGCGTTCCAGTAATTGTTGAACCACACTCACAGCTTCCGGTCGGAATTGGGTTAACCCTCGTAATTTTGGAAAATCCTCTGCATAAAAAGCATCAATGATCCCCTGAACTTCCTGACGGACCAGGCCAAGTGGAGGGTAAAACGCGGCATCAAATTTCTCTTCCAGAGTTTTGTCTGGCCTGGTATTTTCCACCATCTTCCGTGTAGCGCTCATTAAAGTTTTGATTAAAACAGCTGGGTCAGCCACCTGTTCCATGCGCCTTGCTAGAGCCTGCAGGTAAGCTGGTATAAAATTGTTCATTTCATTACCAAGCAGGGTGTCGTCCAGATCAAATAACAGTAGAGTCACTGGAACCTTCTTCAAATTCGGGTGGCAAAGTATGGCATTCTCCACATCCGATGTGGGGATCAAAACCCGAACGTTCTGTTTTCTTACAAAATGTTTGTACACGTACTTCCTGCTTACCAAAAGGAAGCTTGCGTACCAATTTTGGAATCAACACCATATACGGGCAGGTATTAGCAAGCTGAATTTCTGGTACTGGACAGGTATTACAAAGCTCCCGCTTCCATGTTAGTGGTGGTGAAGCCGAACCTAATAAGCGGCATTCTTCATGAGAACGACCCCGATAATAATCTCCGTAAAAATAGCTACATTCTTTCCCCGCGGGTGTACGCATATGTATTTTATCTTGGCTTAACTAAACCCTGGTTACGTATGCTCCGGTGCGTGTATCAATACGGATGCGATCACCTACATTTACAAACGCTGGTACCTGCACTTCCAAACCGGTATTTGTTATAATTTTCTTGTTGACACCGGTAGCCGTGTCCCCTCGTACTGCAACCTCCGCCTCGACCACATCCATATCCACCGTGATGGGAAGCTCCACATCGATGGGTTCCCCTTGATAAAAGGTTAATTTGATTTCCATATTTTCAGTCAGGTAGTCTGCACTTTCACCCAATACGTTCTTGGATAGCGCAGGCTGATCATATGTATCCAGGTCCATAAAATGGTACAGTTCGCCATCATTATATAAATATTGGACATTGTGGAAATCCAATCGTGCATCCTGAACTCGTTCACCACTTTGGAAGGTTTTTTCAAGGGTAGTTCCACTGCGGAGGTCGATTGCTTTAATCCTGATAGTGGCATTACCTCGCCCAGGTTTGTTATGGTGGTAATCCAACACTTTATAAAGCTTACCATCGAATTCGAAGGTCACCCCTTTTCGTAGGTCATTCACGTCGATCATTTAATTGCCTCTTTATTTTATAAGTTTTTAACATTGGGATTATAGTTTAGGCTTACTTCTCTGGCAAGGTCGCTAGCGATAAATACAATCATTCAGATAGCCATCCCTGAATGGGGAAAGTTTATTTGTGGTAAACTTTAATCGATCCAAATCCCGGCAGGAGGCAACATTGAATAAGCAATCCAAACGGTTGGCTTATATTGAAGATGAAGCGGAGATGATCGACCTGGTACGCTTGATCCTGGGTCGTCGCGGTTACACTGTTATAGGTGCTAATGGAGGTCGCGAAGGTCTCGACCTTATTCGCAAGGAACTACCCGACCTGGTTTTATTGGATTTAATGATGCCGGACATGGATGGATGGGATGTATACCATCAAATCAAATCGGAAGCTCAAACACGCGACATCCCGGTGATAGTGATTACAGCCAAAGCTCAAAACATAGACAAGATCCTTGGCCTTCATATTGCTAAAGTGGAAGATTACATCTCGAAGCCTTTTAGTCCTCAAGAATTACTGGAAAGAGTTGAGCAAGTCTTATCAAGACAAGGCAAACCTCTAGATCACGAAAACTGACCAGGCAGTGCAGCAGATATCGCCCCATTTTCATCCCATGATCACAAAAAATTGCTATATAGGGATAATGGTTATCGATGAAGTACATTAAAATCGTCAATCAGTCCCATCCTCTATCAAAACCCATTCTGGCGAAGTATTGCGAGACATTTTTATGTCAGCTGCGTGGTTTAATGTTCACAAAAAGCTTGCCTGAGAATCATGGCTTGTTGTTGGTCCAAAGCTCCGATAGTCGAATAAATTCATCCATACACATGATGTTTATGTGGATGGATTTGGCAGTTATTTGGATTAACAGCGAATATTCGGTGGTTGACCTCGTTTTAGCTCGCCGTTGGAAGATGGTTTATTTGCCCAAGAAAGAAGCAAAATATGTCTTGGAGACTGGGGTCTCGAACCTGAGTGATTTCAATATTAGTGATAAAGTTCGATTTGATGAGACTGATTAATGAATAAATGTTTGTTAAGTATCTTATCGATATTTTTTATATTTTCTTTATTGTTGCCCTCCGGAAATGGTAAAGCCCAGAGTGAATCTACCACTGCACCTGTTTATATCGTTCAAGATGGAGATTACTTAGAGGATATCGCCTATCGATTTCATGTCTCTCAAGATGATTTGGTAAATGCCAATGGGATTGTAAATACCAATCAAATCGCCGTTGGGCAGCAATTGGTCATTCCAGGTTTGGAAGGCATTCAAGGCATCTTGACAACCGGAAATGTTCCTTTCGGAGAGACTTTACACAGCCTGAGCATCCGCTATCATCTTTCTATGGATATGCTCGAGCGCCTGAACCATCTCACAAGTCCGAATGAATTGTACGCCGGTTACTCTCTTGTCATTCTTCAAAATGACATTCCCCCTTCTCAAGGAAAACGGGTCACTTTGGATGAGGATCAATCCATACTTGAGCTAGCCGTCCTCAACAATACGGATCTATGGACCTTACTGGCAGGTAATCAACTTGATAGCTCCTTGGCGGTTCTCCCAGGTGACGTAATTCGTGTTCCCGGTGAGGATGATGCCGGACCAGGCGGTTTACCTCCAACGATCACTTCCGTGGGCGTTTCTGGACTTACCCAAGGTCAAACAGTTGAGATCCAAATTGATGGGGCTGAAGGAGTATCTATCAGTGGTTCTTTGATGGAACATACCCTGAACTTTTTCATCGACCCTGATAATGGATATACCGCTTTACAAGGGGTGCATGCGATGGTGGAACCAGGACTATATCCATTATCTTTATCCGGAAGCCTGCCAGATGGTTCTAGATTTAATTTCTCACAAGATGTCTTGGTTTCCGCAGGCGATTTTTTATACGATCAACCACTCTCGGTTGATCCGGCTACGCTGGATCCTGATACCACTGGACCTGAAGACAGTACTTGGTTAGGATTATCCTCTCAAGTGAATCCGGATAAGTTTTGGCAGGGTGTATTCTCTATTCCCGTTGAGTCTGTCTTTGCAGAGTGCTATGCTTCACAGTTTGGAAGCAGACGTTCCTATAATGGCAGTGATTATAGCTACTTCCACACCGGATTGGATTATTGTGGCCAGATTGGGGATCCAATTTATGCTGCTGCCGCAGGTGTGGTGGTATTTGCAGGTCCGTTAACTGTGCGTGGAAATGCGACCATGATTGACCACGGTTGGGGCATTTTCACAGCTTATATGCACCAATCAGAAATTCTGGTCAAAGTTGGAGATCTTGTAGAACAAGGCCAATTGATTGGTCGAGTGGGTAACACTGGGCGCGTGGAAGGCCCCCATCTGCATTTTGAGGTTTTAGTGGGGGGCGTCCAGGTAAACCCTCTCGAATGGCTAAATCAAGTGTTTCCTTAAGACAGTAAAACTAGGTAAGAAACCTACTCTTGAGGCTCCTCGCCAGATCCCGGTCCCTTAAACTCCATATTTTCGAAATCCCCTCTATAATAAGCTTCCAATACCTGGCGGGCTTGTTCAACCGCGCTTGTAGGAACCAATATTTCTACCATACCTAATGTGCCTACCGAAACTGCATAGGCTCGTGCTGCTCCCTGTTGATTTATCCATACCATGATCCCTTGGGCTTCAAGCAAGCCTTTTAATATCTCCGCCTGTAATTGACCCTGTACCTTCTCTACCAGTACCCATTCATCCTCGGCCATATTGCTGCTCCATGATTGCATAAATAAAACAGCTTTGATCTAGAATTCTGTAATCCTTACTTCTTACGTCTTTTATTATAGTCCTTCTTGGGTGAATCGATATTTCATTGAATATTGGTTCAAATATATCTGAATTATTTATTCATCGAGTATAATACGCAGGCAATAGAGATTGTGTAAAGGGCGTCAATCGCGCTATTATTTAACGCGCCAAATCATGCAAAACCTTGATGAATAGGGGCATAGGATTTACAACGCATACAATTGGAGGGGTTGACGTATTAAGGTTATCGAAGCAATGACGAGTCTGGCAACATTATCACTCCGTGAAGATTACTGGGAGACATTCGAACTTAAAGATGAAGATCGGGAATTTATCTACAACTTCCTCCTGGAAATCGAAACTCCATTAACCTCACCGGAATTGCTCTCCGCATTGGTAAATGAGCGTATTCGCCAGGAAAAATTAGCGATTGAGAAGCAACGTACATCCGGGGGGGATATTTATATCCCGGCCCATACTTACCAGGATAATCAGGATCTTGTTTTTCCATCTTTTGGTTGGCAACACGCGCGTGTGCTAGGGGTTCGCCCAGGGCGAAATCCCGACATGGGTGATTTCCAGGTGATTCAGGTAAAGTTTGATAATCAGGAAACCAAGGAATTTGCCTCTAATATCCAGGACCATATCCTCAACCAACCCCAAGAGATATTGGTAACAGAGTCCTCCCTTAATTCAAATTCTGTATTGGCGAATTATGGAGAAAAGTTGCTGCAAATCATTGATTCTGATTTGAGCAAAAATCAAGAATTTGTTCGTATTGCAGGAAAATGGTTCCCACGCACATTGTTAATAGATATCAATGTTGGTCATTTAAACCTGGCTGAGGCGATCTTGGACATGGCTGGTGGAGGTCCTCTACCAACGAAGGCGTTGCTTGAGCAAGTCGGATTGGCTTCCAGCACGAATTCAAAATTGGTAGAATTTTCTCTCGACCATGCTTTACAGGAAGACCCTCGCTTTGATGAAGTCGGTCCAGCAGGAGAAGTCCTTTGGTTTCTCAATCGCCTGGAACCAGAGGGTGTATTACAAGTACCCATTTATCTCCGCTATCAAGAATTGGAACATGATCGCACATTACTAACTAAAGAGATGCTCGAGCTCGAACGAAAACTGGACGACGAGCTCTCGCCATTAAGTGGGAAATATCCAACCCCAAATGAGGTTCAATTAACCTTGACCTACCCACATTGGCGGGCTGGCACTCTTCCCCTTACCGCAAGGATTAATCACCTGTTCCCCACGGCCTATGAAGCGCCTCGAATTCGTTTTCAACTTGTCGATGGTGAAACGAGTCAAAAATTCGCAGGGTGGGTGGTACGTAAAAATCACTATGTTTATGGCCTTCAGGATTGGTATAAATCCCACGCGTTAATGCCCGGCAGCCTGATATGGGCAAAACGTGGGAAAATTCCTGGCGAAGTCATCGTTCAATGTGATTCTCAGCGCGGCTCTCGAGAGTGGGTTCGAACAGTTCTTGTCGGCTCAGATGGCGGGATCGTCTTCGCAATGCTTAAGCAAATCGTCACCGCAGCCTATGATGAACGCATGGCTATAGCAATCCCCGATCCAGATGGTCTGGACGTTGCATGGAAGCAAATCCAAAAGGAACGCATTCCTTTTGAAAAAATTGTGGTCAATACCATACGCGATTTAGCAAAATTGAACCCTCAGAGTCACGTCCACGCCAGTGAGCTTTACGCAGCCGTGAACATCATTCGTCGTTGTCCTCCTGTGCCAATCCTGGCTTTGTTAGCCTCCAGATCTTGGTTTATCCATGTTGGTGATTTGCACTACCGCTTCGATGATTCGGAGAAAATGTAAATGGTTCCGTTACCTGATGTGAAGCGCGCCAGCCATGCCAGACCGACCATCCATACCCACTTCCACATCGATTTTAATTGGTGGCAGGAGCGAGATCGTGATTGGCATGTCTTTCTACAGAGTTTGCTCTGCCCTGAACACCAGCAAGCTTTTGCAGAGTTACCCGATGATCATCTGGTCGATTTTGTTGATCCGATGACAGCTGAGGTTCAGCGAGTCGACGGATTGCAACATGTACTCATCACACATTGCGCCAAGAGGGAGGGTTTTATCTCACCCCATACAACCCTGGTTGATGCAATCTTCCGTATTTTTCTTGCCAACGGAAATGTGCCAATGACACCCATGGAATTGGCGCAACTTTCGGGACGACCACCAGATTTAATCTTACGTGTATTGACAGGTGAACGCATTTATCGAGGCCTTCGTCCTCTATTGGAGGGGTAGGAATGTTTGCCCCTGTAGCTCAATGGATAGAGCAGCAGCCTTCTAAGCTGTTGGTTGTGGGTTCGAATCCCGCCAGGGGCGCAAAAATAGAAAATCAGTCGTGTTAGTTTTATCGTATAAGTAGCTAAAGGTAAGCATGCTGCATCTAATAATAAAATGGAGATCGTTATGAGAATTGAAAGAGTTGGTTTATTAAAATTTGGTGGGAGTGAAGTCACTGTAATTGGCCCTGATATCCTGGTGGGACAAAGAGCACCAGAGTTCACTGTTGCTTCCCAGGATTGGTCTACTTTCAACGGTTTAAATAATACAAAAGGAAAAGTCCGCATTATTGGTTCACTGCCCTCTCTAAGCACCTCCGTGTGTGACCGTGAAACGCGCCGCTTCAACCAGGAAGCCTCTGGATTGGATGATCGAATCATTATTCTTACTGAAAGCATGGATTTACCCTTTACAATAAAAAATTGGTGCGCCGCGGCAGGAGTCGACCGGGTGATAACTCTATCCGACCATAAAAACGCTGATTTTGGTCAGAAATATGGGGTTCTCCTGAAAGAACATCGCTTCCTTCGCAGAGCGGTTTTCGTCGTCGACCGAAATGATATGGTAGTTTATTCTGCTTATATGCCAACCATTGGTGATGAACCCAATTACCCTGAGGTATTGGAAGCTGCCAGGCGCGCATTAAGAGATTGAGCGTCGCCAGACTAATAATTTAGGAGAGTTCATTATGGAAGATATATTCTTCTCATCCGATTCCATGCGGCACATCTGGCATATATCAGAAGATTTTCAAAATCCAATCACCGAAACATCCCGCTGGCGGATTAGCTCACGCCCGCATGCATGGCGACCTCCGACCGATGTATATGAGACCGAAGATGCTATTATCATACGGGTTGAAGTCGCAGGGATGCGCGAATCAGACTTTACCATCTCCCTGGTTGAACGCAACCTGACAATTCGCGGCATCCGTCAGGATACTGCTGAGCGTCGTGCATATCACCAAATGGAAATAGCTTTTGGTGAATTCAATACAGAGGTTGAGCTCCCTTTCAAGATTATTTCCGATAAAGTGGAAGCGATTTATCGCGATGGGTTCTTACGCATCACGCTTCCCATCGCTCAACCAAAACACATAAAAGTGGAAGGTGATTAAGTTTAGATATGTCTGCAACTCGTTGGAACACGCTGAACTTAATGCGCTGGCTGGAGGAGCATGGCTGGCCGGATGAAGATTTGGAGCTTAAAGAAATGGTGCTAGATTCCGATATTCCCGGGCAGACATCCATAACTACTCTTCAGTCACCCGATGCTGAGCCAATATCAGCTGGTAATCAACCCCAGTTAAAGATTCCCAGCAACTTACCCATTCTGCCATTGCGAGGCTTGGTAGTTTACCCCGAGACTGCGGTTCCGCTGACGATTGGACAACCTCGTTCCATCCGTTTGGTGGATGATGTGGTCGCTGGTGATGACCGCTTGATTGGTTTGGTCACTTCACGTGATCCTGAATTGGAGATCCCTGAGCCAAAGGACCTTTACGAAATTGGTACCGTCGCCATGATCCATCGATTATTTCGTGCCCCTGATGGCACCATTCGCCTTCTTGTCCAGGGCACCGCAAGATTTAAATTAGGGGAATTCTCGCAACATGAACCCTATCTGAAAGCAGAAATCCACCTCATTCCTGAAACTGAAGAGGAGGGGGTTGAGGTTGAAGCACTGGCTCGTAATGCACGTGACCAGTTTGCTCATATCGGCGAGCTGATCACTTCTATCCCGCGTGAGCTGGTAGCGTCCGTTCAAGCCATCGAGGATCCCTTGCAGACCGTTTACACCATCGCTAACTTCCAACGAATGGACTTGACTGCAGCCCAATCCCTGCTTGAGCTGGATTCGGTCAAGGAAAAGTTGCATAAACTGGTTGGCATACTCACCCGGGAGATCGAGGTATTGGAAATTGGCCAAAAAATTCAAAATGAGGCTCGCTCAGAGATTGAAAAAATGCAGCGCGATTATTTCTTGCGCGAGCAATTAAAGGCCATCCAACGCGAGCTTGGCGAAGGAGATGAACAGGCAGCTGAGGTGGATGAATTACGGCAAAAGATTGATGCTGCTAAAATGCCAGAAGAGGCAGATAAACAAGCACGCCATGAGCTTGATCGATTATCCCGTCTGCCTACAGCAGCAGCTGAGTATGGCGTTATCCGCACCTACCTGGATTGGATGGTCTCTCTACCCTGGTCGGTAAAGACCGAGGATAATCTGGATATTTCGCATGCGCGGGAGGTACTCGACCAGGACCATTATGGTTTGGAAGATATTAAAGAGCGTATCCTTGAATACCTGGCTGTACGGAAGCTGCGTCATGAACGAAAGGATGAAGTTGTACCTGAAAATACGGATGAAATCCGCCGTTTACGCGAAGGCGTCATCTTGTGTTTCATCGGACCACCCGGTGTTGGAAAGACCTCACTGGGTCGTTCGATTGCTCATGCAATGGGCCGCAAATTTATCCGCATCTCACTCGGTGGGATGCGTGATGAAGCTGAGATACGCGGCCATCGCCGGACGTATATCGGTGCTATGCCTGGTCGCATCCTTCAAGCTATCCGCCGGATTGAGACGCGGAACCCTGTATTCATGTTGGACGAGATTGACAAGCTAGGAATGGACTTCCATGGTGATCCTGCTTCGGCACTTCTGGAAGTCCTTGACCCTGAACAGAACTCGGAATTCCGTGACCATTATCTTGAAGTGGCGTTTGATCTCTCCCAGGTTATGTTCATCACTACTGGTAACCTGCTCGAACCAATACCAGACCCATTGCGAGATCGAATGGAGATCATCAATCTCTCAGGTTACACCGAAAACGAGAAGTGTGCCATTGCTAAACAATACCTGATACCACGTCAGATCAAAGAAAATGGCTTACGAACCGAGGAAATTCAATTCTCAGATGAAGCTTTACTGACGGTCATACGTTCGTACACCCGCGAAGCTGGAGTGCGCAATCTCGAACGAGAAATTGGTTCAGTCTGCCGGAAAGTGGTTACCATTATTGCTGAGAAAAAGACTCAATCGGTTAGCATCACTCCAGAAAAAGTGCATGAATATCTGGGTCGGCCTCACTTCTTTGGCAATGAAGAGATCGCCATCCGTACTTCCCTTCCGGGTGTAGCCACTGGTCTGGCCTATACTCCGGTGGGTGGAGATGTTTTATTCATTGAGGCTACCCGCATGCCAGGCAGTAAGGGCTTCCAGATCACGGGTTCGCTTGGGAATGTGATGCAGGAATCGGCACATGCAGCCCTTTCTTTCGTACGTTCTCGCGCTGAGCCACTTAAGCTCGACCAAAACTTCTTTGAGAAGTCTGACATTCATTTACACATTCCAGCCGGAGCGCAGCCTAAGGATGGCCCTTCTGCAGGTGTAACGATGGCAACCGCTCTCGTTTCACTCATATCTGGGAGACCGGTTCGCGCGGAAGTGGGGATGACTGGTGAAATCACCTTAAGGGGACAGGTCTTACCTGTGGGTGGAATCAAAGAAAAAGTCCTGGCTGCCCATCGCGCGGGATTAAAAACCATCATACTACCCAAGCGCAACGAAAGTGACCTTGAGGATCTCCCGGAAGAAGTTCGAAAATCCATGAAATTTATCTTCGTCGAAACTGTGGATGAGGTGTTGAAAGCAGCTCTCGAGCCAGTAAGGCGTCAGAAAAAATTGACTAAATCCAAAGATGTGAATGGAAAGAAGACCCGGATCGGGGAATCAAATGTTAAAAGTAATGCTCATTGAAGATGATTCGACTATGGTGTCCTTATTAACCACCTTGTTGAATTTAGAAGGTTTTATGGTCAAGACACCAAAAAATCACCACATGGATAGTTTATTGAGCGCAATTCTTGATGAACGTCCTCAAATTGCCCTGGTGGATGTTAATCTTCGCACAGGAAGTGGCCTCGATCTGGTTCGTGAGATCCGACGTGAACCCGAGATTAAGGATACCCGCATCCTTATGTCATCCGGTTTAAATTTAAAACATGAATGTATCCAGGCTGGGGCTGACGGTTTTATTCTTAAGCCATTTATGCCTGAGGAATTGATTAAACTGATCCATCGGACCATTCAACAATAAATACGTTATCAAACTAAAAGAAAAAGAGTTAAACAAATTATCGTGACTAAGAAAAGAATACACACGCAAATGCAATGGTATTCCATAGATTTACATTTACACACGCCAGCTTCGAGTGATTTCCAGCAACCCGATGTAAAATACTTAGAGATCTTGCAACGCGCGGAAGCGCGTGGCCTGGATATCATTGCATTTACCGACCATAATACCGTTGCAGGTTACCGAAAATTGCAGGATGAGATTCATCAGCTCGAGCTATTGGAGCGGTTGAATCGCATCCTGCCCGAAGAGCAGAATCGTTTACGTGAATACAGACGATTATTCGAGAACTTATTGATCCTGCCAGCTTTCGAATTTACTGCTACATTTGGTTTTCATATCATCGGACTCTTTCCACCAGAGACCCCTGTCCGTGAGATTGAACATCTATTAATCAATTTAAATATTCCCACCGAGCAGCTCGATCTCGGCTCAGCTACTGTGGGAGCCACAACCGATGTACTAACTGCCTACCGAATGATTGATGAGGCCGGCGGCATCGTCATCGCTGCACATGCCAACTCGAACAATGGGGTTGCCATGCGTGGATTCCCAATTGGCGGGCAAACAAAAATTGCTTACACACAGGATCCACACCTGCATGCCCTGGAGGTGACAGATCTGGAACAACGCGGAACCAGAACTACCGCAACTTTTTTTAATGGCACCAAACCGGAATATCCACGCAGAATGCATTGCATTCAAAGCTCAGATTCCCATAGGTTGAGTACCGACCCACAGCGTAAGAAAAATCCTGGCATTGGTGACCGTGTTACCGAAGTTTTACTACCAGAAATCTCATTCGAAGGTCTACGTGAGCTTTTTTTGAGTAATGATTTTGCACGTACTCGCCCACGCCACCACAAAGAACAACCTGCATATGATTTCCTTGTAGCTGCCCGCGAAGAGGGTGCGAATATTATTCAGGATTTCCATGAGAATATGACCGTTAGGGGCGGAAAACTATACAACATCATTGCAGATGTGTGCGCATTTGCCAATACGAATGGTGGCACGCTCTATATTGGATTGAATAGTGATCCCAAAAAACCAGTTATAGGTGTTCTCAATCCTGAACAGGCAATTACCCAGCTGGATAAAGAAATCAGCACCCGCATCACGCCTCCACTTCAATGTTCAATTGATATTCACGATACCAACGGAATGAAGATACTTAGAGTGCTCATCCCCCGTGGAGATGATCCTCCTTATGCGGTGGATGACAATAAAGTATATGTACGTGATGAAGCGGAAACCGGATTGGCAGTCCGGGATGAAATCGTTAGTTTGGTCCTGCGCTCAGGAGATGCCCGTTCTACTCCTCAACCAAAGCCAGATGTTGAAAAACTGGTTGTTGCAGCAGAAGCACCTCAAGCTCCAGTTATCCCGGAGAGGGATGCAGAATCTCCCCCACGTACCGGTGTGGAAGTAGTTAAGGTCGATGAGCGCGATGGGATTTCGTATTACACCATGCGTGATCTGCGCAATGGGAACGAAGTGAAAAACGTCACACGTGTTTCTGCTCGCCGTCTCTGGCATTATGCGATCACTGAGTTCGACCAGCTCCCAACCGATCTTTCAACGGTAAAAATCCAATGGCAGGGTAAGGTTGGATTATTGGGAATACAACGGCAAGGTAAAAATGTTCGTTACAACCTGGTTGAACGCACTTCGAAAGGATATCGTCTTTATTTTGGTGTGACAGAAGATGGTATTCACGGTCGATGGAAAGCGTTGGTTGGCAACGATGAGGAGTAACTCATCGCTACCTGATAATTTGATTTTACGCGAGTTCATTTTCCCTTCAGATTATTCTAAGGTAATCAACCTTTGGAAGAACGCCGGTCCTGGTATTCATCTTCGTCGTTCTGACGAAAGGGATGAAATTGCCAAGAAGCTACAGCGTGATTCTGACCTGTTTATTGTGGCAGAAATTAACGGACTTATCATTGGCTCCGTACTGGGTGGTTTCGATGGTCGTCGCGGAATGGTATATCATCTTGCTGTAGCTGATTCCTACCGCAAGAAAGGCATTGGAACAGTACTGATGAACGAGCTCGAAAAGCGAATGAAACAAAAAGGGTGTATCCGTTCATATTTATTAGTAACCCGTGATAATTTGGATGCAATTCGCTTTTATGAAACCAAAGGATGGGACCAAATGGATCTCCTCATCTACGGGAAAGACCTGGATTAGTAGGATGGCGATTATTACCATATGACGCCTATACGCATAGGAATCCTCACAGTATCAGACCGTTCTTCCCGCGGAGAACGTCTTGACGAATCTGGACCCGCATTAGTGAATGTCGTGACTCAACAGGGTTGGCATGTCATACGGACTGAGATTTTGCCCGATGAAATCGAACAACTCATTAAAACACTGACTGAGTGGGCAGACAGTGGTGAAATTGATGTCATCTTGACCACCGGCGGAACCGGCTTCAGTCCTCGGGACGTTACACCTGAAGCAACTCATGCGGTTATCCAACGCCCCACCCCAGGGTTGTCTGAAGCAATGCGCAGTGCCGGTCTACGCATCACCCCCCACGCCATGCTTTCCCGAGCCACGTCAGGTATTCGCGCCCACACCCTGATTGTCAATCTTCCAGGTAGCCCGAAGGGGGCATTAGAAAATCTTGCCGTGTTGTTGCCCATCTTGCCACACGCCATACAATTACTCCGCGAAGATCCCTCAGCTGAGGTCGGCCATCACATGGTTTGATTGGGGTATAATTTTACCCGACCAGCCTTGACCCTATAATTTGGAGGTGTAAGTGGATTTTTGGCATGCCGAAGCCGTCCCTGATGTCTTCCCTGAGGAACAAAAAGCAGGATGGCGGCGGACAATTCTTGATACTCTCGAGACTATTCTATTATCATTAGTCCTATTCCTGGCAATCAACACAGTCTCGGAACGCATTCGGGTTGAATCCATCAGCATGCAGCCGACCCTCTACCCGGGCGATTACGTGATCGTCAATAAGCTGGCGTATAGATTCACAAACACTCCCCATAGAGGAGATGTGATCGTCTTTAAATATCCACCAAATCCTGATGCCATTCCATATATCAAACGGATCATTGGTCTACCTGGTGATCAGATTCATATCGCCGATGGAAAGATCTACATCAATGGTCAGTTGACGATCGAGCCCTACCTAAAAGTGACCACAAACCGGGGAGGAGATTGGAGCGTACCCTCAGGTCAATTGTTCGTTATGGGGGATAATCGCAATAATTCTTCTGATTCCCGGTCCTGGGGCTTTGTCCCTTTTGAAAATGTTATCGGCCGAGCCGAGCTTATCTATTTGCCGCTAAAACATTGGGCGTTCCTTCATAAAAACATCGCGGTTGCTTCACCTGTGCCTTAATTTACCCGGATGATTGGGGGTCCAATTTCATCTGGTTTCATTATTGCAACCTATGTAACAAATTATGCAGATTAACGTTCAATAAGGTGAAAGCATGCCAGCCAGGCTGGACGCAGACCACGAGCTGATACAAAAAGCCCAACGAGGTGACACACATGCATTCGGTGATCTATACGAAACTCATGCACCGGTCATTTTTCGTTACCTTTTTGCCCACCTAGAAAGCCGGATGGACGCTGAGGATTTAACCGGTGAAGTCTTTCTGAAAGCCTGGCAGTCCTTACCAAAATATATCGAGCATGGTGTACCCTTCCTGGCATTCTTGTTTCGAATTGCCCGTAATGTACTGGTGGATCATTACCGCCAGTCTAATCGCCTGGAATCCAAATCCCCAGACGAATTGGATGGATACAAAGAGGAAGGCAATTTGGAGCCTGTTGAGATGATCGGCAACCAGATGGAGCATCAGAAGATAATACGGGTATTAACTACACTGCGACCAGATTACCAATCCGTGCTCACCCTGCGTTTTATCAGTGAGCTTTCACCCGAGGAGACTGCTCAAGTGATGAAACGCTCGGTTGGTGCCATCCGAGTTTTACAGCATAGGGCACTGGCTGCGTTGCGAGAAGAAATGAACAAGACAGGCCAACATGAAGATTGAACGTCAGATTGATCAGATAATCAATATACATTTATCCGCCATTTCTAATGGCGAGGAGACGCTCGAGACAATCCTGGCAATGTATCCACAGATTGCTGGAGAGCTTCGCCCCAGGCTTGAAGCTGCCTTGTGGCTGGTGAAAGCCCGGCAGAACGTTGAGCCTCGACCAGGGTTTATCCCTGCAACCCGCAAGTATGTGGAGACACGCGTCGATGTCTTACAGCCACATGGATTTTGGCAGCGCCTGTTCTGGCGGTACTCTCCACAGCGTTGGGTTTTCAATATCGCTTCACCCATCATCGTGTTGCTCCTCCTGGCATTGGTAATCAATAGCGCGGTTTTAACCGCCCGTCTATCCATCCCGGGTGATCCGTTTTATTCAACTAAGCTGCTCACTGAAAATATCCAGCTCGCACTCACCTTTGATCAGGTGGATAAAACCGAGCTATATATGCAGTTTTCCCGTGAGCGTACAACCGAGTTTGTGGAATTAGTGCTCGAAGGGGACTACGAGCTACTCCCACCTGCGGCTACGCGCCTGGAAACAGAGATCATTGCCTCCCTGCACGCATTGAACAATGTCTCAGATAATGATCCAGCTGTTGAGATGTCTGTGATCACAAACCTTAGGGATACCTTATCCAACGAGATATTCATGCTCAATGTGTTAAAAGCTACCTCACCATCCTCGGCTCGCCCCGGAATTGATCTTGCCATTCAAGTCGCCCAGTCAGGGGTGATGGCTTTACGGTAATATTTTCAACAAAAAAAGTCTCTAACTTTTTATGAGACAAAATATTATTGTGACATTTTTATTGCAAGATCTGAGGATTTTATGAATATCTTTGTCAGGAAACAAAATTCATAGGTGAGCCCCGAAAATGATCAAATCCACAAAAAAGTCAACCAAGTCCAAAATGGAAAAAGCCCAAGCATTGGTTGAGTTTGCAATTGTTTTTCCCATCGTGTTATTAATTACTTATGGCCTGATTGAGTTTGGACGTATGATCTTTATCTATACCGCCGTCACCGGTGCCGTCCGTGAAGGTGCCAGGTATGGCGCAGCTACTGGTGGTACTATCCCAAAATATGCTGACTGTGCTGGAATCCGGGATGCTGTTCGTCGCACAGCGTTCTTGATCACGATTCCAGATAGCACGATCCTCATAAGCTATGACCATGGTCCAGGGCTTGGTCAGATCGCCCAATCCTGTGAGATTCTAGCCAGTGATCCTTCCCTTATTCATTTGGGAGACCGCATCGTAGTGCATGTGATGGTACGTTATACACCCATCGTCTCTTTTCTGGGCTTCAGTGGCTTCGATATTGTCTCTGAAAACGCCCGCACCATCCTGGTGAATGTGGATATCTATGGCACACCCGCTCCGTAAGCATTTATTAACACAGAGCGTCATTGTGAGGAGATTTGAATGAATAATGTAATCCAATCCAGGCACAAAGAACACGGTCAGAGTATGGTCGAGCTGGCTTTAACCATTACCTTCTTAATGGTCCTGCTTGCCGGAACGATCGATCTTGGGCGGGCCTTCTTTACCTGGCTGGCACTGCGGGACGCGGCCGAGGAGGGTGCTTCTTACGGCACCATCCATCCTACCGATACCGCCGGGTTGCGAGCAAGAGTATGGGATAATCTGGAACAGATCGTCAATAACCCACCAGGCAATATCGCTATCAATATCAACGTCACCCAGCCCTGTATGGGGAATACAATCCATCTGGATGTATCCTATAACAGCTTCCCCCTCACCATGCCTTTCTTAGGCACCATCCTAGGTTCTCAAACCATTCCCATCCATGCCACGGTGAACGATACCATCTTGACTCCTGCCTGTCATTAGCTTGGTTTATCTTCGGAAAGAGATAATTATGAACTCTAAGTCTTACAATTCTGAAAAGGGGCAGGCGATTGTCTACCTGACCATTGGTCTGGTCGTCTTCCTGGGTTTCGTCGCCCTGGCAATCGATGGTGGGATGGTGCTGGCAGACCGCCGTCATACGCAGAATGCTGCCGATGCGGCCTCATTGGCAGGCGGAGGTCAAGCTGCCCTATCTCTGGAGAACAGCCACGTCTATTCCCAAGGATGGTCGTGTTCTGATCCCAATATCGTATCCGCAATGGGCATCGCGGTGAGTACTGCCATCGCCCGCGCTGCCTCAAATAACTTTACGATCGATAATAATATTAGTGACCATAATGGTGTGATCGCTATGTGTGGAAGCGTCAACCACGTTTTTTATACGGAGAACTACATCGATGTCACCGTGGATATCTCATCTACCACCCAAAGCAACTTTGCCCAGCTGCTCTTCCCCAATGCATTGAAGAACGTAATGGAAGCTGTCACCCGCATCCACCCACGCCAGCCGCTAGCCTTTGGCAATGCCATCGTTGCTCTTAACCCATCATTTACTTGTTCAGGGAACGGAAAAAACGGCGCAGCCTTTAGCGGGGCATCCGGCACGAATGTCAATGGCGGTGGCATTTTCTCGAACGGCTGTCTGGAAGGCAATGGTGCGGCAGGTAATATCACTGTAACCGATGGAAATATTTCCTGGGCTCACTTAGGCGTTCCCGGGAATAAGGAATTTAGCCCGGATCCCATAGGACCTGTCGCTGAAATGCCACTTTCCGCTTATGACGCCCCACTACCGAATTGCACTGGTAGATGGTTCACAGACTTTCCCAATCCAGCCAAAATAGACCCAGGTCTGTATTGTTTCCATGGGAGTTTGGATTTCAAGAAAGGCCCCTATAAAGGTACAGGAGTAACCATCTATGTTGAAGGAAAAGTTACCATCAACGGTAATCAGCAAGTTGCCCTCAGCGCGGTAGGTGCGCCTTCACCAGCCATTCCGGGCATCCTCTTCTACCTACCAGCAACAAATCAAGGTCCCGTGAAATTAAACGGTACCTCAGATGTAACTCTCACGGGCACCATCTTAGCTCCTGGCGCTGATATAGATGTTTCTGGAACAACCGATATCCATTCTTTTCATTCACAGATCATCGGCTATAACGTGAAAGTTACCGGTAATGGTTTACTCATAGTGGATTACGAACCTAGGGAAAACGCCAACCTTCCAACCTCAATGGAGCTGTTCAAGTAATCCAACCCTGCTTATTAATTAATGCGAGCGGCATTTGATGCCGCTCGTTTGTTTTAACCAGTGCTCCGGGCAAGCTACCCGGCGGCACCCGGAAGTTCCTCCTTACTGCTGCTTCTTCTCAGACCTGACAGGGTTCGAAGGGTTCCGCCGCGCCGGACCCACCCGGAGCGCAGCAAGCATACCTCATCGAGTTAACCCTGTCAATATCTTGTCTTGCTTATGGATGCGAATGGTTTTATGGTCGGCACTCCGGAGGACACCACAGGGGATGTATAATGCAATAACTTGGACAGGGTGTGGGTGTGCGTGTGGGTGTGCGTGTGCGTGTGGGTGTGCGTGTGGGCGTGGATGTGCGTGTGGGTGTGGGTGTACGTGTGGGTGTGGGTGTACGTGTGGGTGTGGGTGTACGTGTGGGTGTGGGTGTGGGTGTGATGGTCGCTGTGTTGGTCGTTGTAGGCGTGTTGGTAGCTGTCGCTGTGTCGGTCGCTGTAGGCGTGATGGTAGCGGTCGCTGTGGGCGTACGGGTGGGTGTGATGGTCGCGGTGACTGTCGTCGTGGGTGTTGGTACGGTTGCTGTGGATGTGGGCGTTGGTACGGTTGCTGTAGGTGTGGGCGTTTTTGCCGGAGTAGGCGTAGGGAAGATGGTAGGTGGAATTGCCCCTGGAGGCGTGCCATACCCCGGGTGCCGAAAGCGTTCATTGATCATTTCTGCATGCGCACTTAGCCTGATGT
>CAZXPK010000024.1:0-34081 GCA_964642565.1 uncultured Anaerolineaceae bacterium | reverse complement strand
GGAGAACGATGCCACTGGGGGTGATCTCATCTTGCTCGATGGGCTCAACCACCACGCGGCTGCCTAAGGGTTTGAAATTGATGGACATAGCCACCTCCTATTATGGAATGATTTGGATTGATTAACAGATTAACTACATGTGGTTTAGCACTCTCTCCACACGAGTGCTAAACCATGCTGAATAATAACCAATTATAGAATAAAAGTCAAGGGAGATTGGCTGATTTTAACTGATTCTAACGAGATTCTGATATTAAATCCGGGCGTTCTCCCCGGATTTATCCAGGTGCCTTTTCTGGATTTCTCCTGGTTTTACACTGGCTTCGCCTGGGTCTTAAGGTGAAGGCGTGCCCATCAACGAGCGGCAGGTGGCTTCGTTATCTTCCACGTTTTGCATCAGCACAGGGTCATCCGGGTAGGTCAGGCGCAGCTGGGTCATCAGCTCGAGCGAGTGCGAGCAGTAGCCGTTCTCGGGTGTGCTGAGGTAAGCCAGCACACTGCCATAACGCACATAGTAGTAGGCCACATTCAGGTTGGTCAGTGGCAATGGCTTGACGGCCGTGGGTTCCTCCAGGAAGCCGTTGTCCACAAAAAGGTTTGCGGTCTCGTTCTCCTTTGCCGTGCAGCCATCCACGGCGCAACGCAGGGCAGGCAGGGCGCTCTCATAATTGCGGGCCTGCACGTAGATCATGCCTAGCTGCCCGTAGGTATCGGCGTTGGCCGCGTCAAAGGACAGGGCTTTTTCTGCATTGCGGGAGGCGATGAAAAACTCTCCCTGCTGAGCGTAAGTCTTAGCGATGGCAATGTAGGGATAGGGGTCCTTGATCCCCAGCTGCTGGTTGATGTTGGCGGCACGCTCGAAGTACTCCAGCGCGGTGGTATACAACTGATTCTGGTTGTAAGCCAGTTGGCGGTAGCCCAGACCAATCCGTAGATAGAGGAAGGTGAGGTTCGGGGTGATCTGGGAGGCCTTGTTGTACTCATCGATGGCATCGCGGTAGTAACCCCAGGCTTCAAGCACGGTAGCCAGAACGCGGTGGGCATCCATCGAATCGGGAGCCAGCTCCACTGCCTGACTGGCATACTGCTTGGCTTGATCCCACTTCTGCTGGTCGAGCAGCACCTCAGCGTAGAAGGCGAGTGCCAGGGCATTTTCGGGGTCGAGCAAATAGGCACGGTTAGCGCTTGTTTCTGCCTTGGCCAGGTAAGCTTCGCGTTCGTCTGCGCTGATCAGGTTGCTGGAGGCATTCCAATCCAGCACGAAAGCATAGAAGGCAGAGACCGTGCTATCGTCGGGAGCGAGCTCAACCCCTTTCTCCACCGAGGCAAGGGCTTCCTGCAGTCGATCCAGGCGTTCCTGATCGGTGCTAAGCGTGCTGGAGGAATAGGTCTGAATGCGGGCAAGCTCGGACCATACCAGGGCGTTACCCGGGTCAATCTCCAATGCCTTCTGGTATGCCCCAATGGCGTCCTGGTCTGATGTCGGATCATCCAATTTTCCAGCAGCAAAATAAGCTTGAGCCGCCAGGATGTAAGATTGGGGTGAGCGGGTGGGGGTAGGGGTGGGGTTGAAAGGTGACTGCACCTGCCCACGGTTCAGCAAAAGCAAGAGCCAGCCGGCACCCAGGATCAGGAAGGTCCAAAGCAGGCTGCGATAGGGATTAGATCTGGACTTGACCGGGTGGAGGTTAAACGTCTTGCCGGACTGGATTTGACTCATATCAAGGTGTGGCCGTCGCCTCTGTGGAGGGTGTGCCGGCAGAGGTGCGGCAATAATCCATCCCCTGGGTGGCATTGTAATACGCCACCTGGTCTTCAGCGATCTGGGTCAGGATGAGCTGCATGATGGGGATGGCTTCGGGACACTGATCAAGCTGGGTCAGGGAGAGGGCATAGATGGAATAATAGTCGTCGGCGATCCGGCCGGGTGCCAGGGGAATACCTTCGACCACCACACCATCGGTTGTGGTGCCCCCACGCACCACCAGCTTCAGCTGGTCGGCTGCCCGGGTATAGTCATCATTCTGGTACAGCATAACCCCCAGGTTGCCATGCAGGCGCGGGCTGGACAGATCCAGACTGAGGGCTTGTTCAGCATACTGGATCGCCTTGCCATATTGGCCTTCCGTGGCATAGGTGCGGGAGATTTCGGTGAGGATATCGGGGTTGGTGGGGTTAAGTGCCACCCCGGTCAGCATTTCCTGAATGGCCAGGTCATACGTGCCCTGCATTTTATAGACTGCTCCAAGCGAGTAATGCAGGTCCCACAGCTTGTCGTTACTGGCAATGGCAGCCTGGTATTCCTGGATGGCTTCGGCATAATTACCGGTGTTGAACAGCACGTAACCGCGCGCCCGGTGAGTCTCAAGGGCATTCGGGTCGAGTGCCTGGGCTTTCTGTGACAGATCGATGGCGGTCTGGATATCTTCGAAGTTGCCCTGGTCGAGCAGGATTTCGGTATAGTAGGCATAAGCGGCAGCGTTGTTCGGGTCGAGCTCGATGGCTTTATTCACCGCTGCTTCCGCATCGTCATATTTGCCCAGGAAATCCAATGCGGAGGATTTGATGGCGTAAGCCATGGAATTATTTGGGTTGAGCAGCAGGGCGTTCTCGGCGTTGGTGACGGCTTCCTGGTACAGCCCGGCGAATATCTGTAGGCGGGCAAGGTCAATGAAGGTGGCAGGGTTGCGCGGGTCAGCCAGGACGGACTGCTGGTAAGAGTCGATTGCCTGGGAGAGCTTACCCTGAGCGAAGTACTCCTGGGCTTCGTTGAGCAATGACTCCTGGCTGCGGGTGGATGTGGGACTTGGCATGAAGGCGGCGGGCATCTCGGGGACGACCACCTGGTTAAAATAGATTAAAGCGCCGATCGCCACCACCAGGAAAGCGATAAGAAAGGGGTTTGAAGGGCGCCGGGTGCGCTTCTTCATATTTAATTTGCTGCCACGCAAGTACATGGTTTCATATTACCACTGCCTGGAGTGAGAATCAAGAGATATGCAACGCAGATTAATATTCTCTCTGTCATGCACTTTGCCTCGCTCACATAGCAGTGAAAACATGAAGACACTGTATAAACATTCACGATACTGCGTCGTAAAATGCGCTCCTTGATTAAATGATAGTTGGTGGTAAAATATTGCCGCAAACGTCCCTGTAGCTCAGCGGATCAGAGCATTTGCTTGCGGAGCAAAGGGTCGGGCGTTCGAATCGCCCCAGGGACGCCTTTAGGCCTCGCTCATAATAATCGTTCGCGAGGCTTCGTCGCAAAGCAGTGAAAGCACGAAGACACTGCAAGAGCGCTCCTCGAGCTGGGTATGCGCTCTTTTATTTTTCAGTGAGGGTGTAATGTGATGGAAAAACCGATCCAAATCCTGTTGACCAATGATGATGGCATCCAATCCCCCGGGCTGTGGGCAGCCGCGGGGGCGCTTTCGGAGCTCGGGTACGTGCACGTGGTGGCACCACGTGACCAGTTCTCGGGTGCAGGTCGCAGCCTGCCCTCTACCTCGGACGGGATCATCACGCCGCAGCAAATGCAAGTGAACGGCAAGCTGTGGACGGTTTACAGTGTGGGTGGCACACCCGCCCAGGCAATTTTGCATGCCATCTGCGAGATCCTGCCGGAGAGGCCGGATCTGGTCGTCTCAGGGATCAACTATGGAGAGAATTTGGGGGTAGGGGTAACCGTTTCAGGGACGGTGGGGGCAGCCATGGAAGGGGCGGGTAATGGCATCCCTGCCCTGGCGGTCTCATTGGAAACCGACCAGGCTGAGCACCTGTCTTATTCCACTGCGATCGATTTTTCAACTGCAGCCTACTTCACCAGCCTGTTTGGCCGCATGATGCTACAGCGTATGCTGCCAACCGATGTAGATTTAATTAAAGTGGACGTGCCATGTAATGCCACCCCTGAGACCCCTTGGGAAGTAACGCGCCTCTCGCACCAGATGTACTTTGTGCCGGTCACGCCCAAGCGGGTCTCGTGGGACCAGCCTGAGACGGTAGGTTATCGGCGGATTGAAGAGCTAAACGGCACGGGGGTGGATACAGATGTATATGCCCTGCGGGTGAAGCGGGTGGTGTCAGTCACACCGCTCAGTTTGGATCTGACCTCGCGGGTGGACATGAAGGATTTCGACCAGCTTTTACGGGGTGGATAAGCCCGATCATCGCTATAGCTCACGCAACATCAAGGGGTGGATGTAGGGGTTGGCTGCCAGGATGGATTGAGGAGGTGAGATAAAGTCATCCTCGCTAGCCAGGTTGGTCACCATTGCCCCAGCCTCCCGGGCAATTAACCCACCCGCAGCCACATCCCAGGGGTTAAGCTGCAATTCCCAAAAACCATCAAAACGGCCGCAGGCCACATAACATAGATCCAGGGCAGCTGAACCGAGCCGCCGTACACCCTGCGAATGCAGGGCAAAGTAGGCATAGTGGTCCAGGTTATTATCCGAGTTGGTGCGGATGTCGTAGGGGAAGCCCGTGACGAGCAGGGCATGGTCCAGGTCTGGCGTGAGCGTTGGATGGATGGATTGACCGTTCAGCCAGGCACCTATACCGGATTCAGCGCTGAAGCACTCATCACGCATCGGGTCGTAGACCACACCCAAGCGCAACTTGCTCCCTTCAGCGTAAGCGATCGAAACCGAGTAGATCGGCAAACCATGGACGTAATTGACCGTTCCGTCCAATGGGTCGATGTACCAGGCACGGTCACGCGTGCCAGCCAGCTCGCCACTCTCTTCAGCTACGATGCGGTCTCCTGGGAAGTGTTGGCGAATGTAGCTGAGCAGGAACTGCTCCGAACGACGGTCGGCCTCACTGACCAGATCGATCACGCCTTTGCGGTCAACGTGCAAGTGTTGACCGAAGCTGGTGCGTAGAATGTCTCCAGCCTGACGGGCAAGGGTGATTAGATCGGTGAGAATTGGGGGCATGATGGGTATATTTTAGCTGATATTCACAACATCACTGACAACAATGGCACGATCATCTCGTCTGCCGAGAGACCACCGTGTTGACCGATCAAGGGGTTCTCTTTCTCCGCCCACCAAATATAAGCCTCATCACGCGCAACCACGATCAAATCACCCAGACGGTCTGCCAGACGAGGATGAGGCCTGCCGGGCCCGAACAGACCCTTGGCAACAGCTTCGGGTGGATCGAGGAAAACGAACTCCCCAGGCCAGGTTCGATCAAAGTAGCTAAGCACCTGGTCAGCCTGCCCGGGACGAATGAACAGGTACATCAGTCTGTGCTCACCGGTGGGCAGGATATGCAGGAGACGCGATAGCTCAGGGTGGTTGCGCAGGTCATAATGGGCTGACTTTTGGGTGGCGAGCATCCCGTGGTCGGCCGTAAGCAGGACCAATGTACCCTGGCGAAGGGATGGCGAGAGACGCTCCAGGAAGTTCTGCTCGAATGCCCGGCTGAACTCGCTAAACTCGGCTGCGGTGCGCTCATCGTCAGGGTGGTAGTAGTGCGAGAAGTGATCAATCTGACCGGTATAGGCCCAAAAGTACTATCTCTGGTGCGGGTTGGATTCCACCAGATGGCGCAGGTTGACCCACAATTCGGTTGGGGTGAAATACCCATGCACATCCACATCCTTGAGAAACATCTGTGAAAGCCCCGAGCGGATGATGCTGCGGTGCTGCAGGGCATAACTCCTGACACTGTGTGAGGCTAGATGCGACCCCAGGGTGGGCAGGTTGAGGAATTGTTCGGGTTTGAAGCCAGCTTTGACCAGACTGCCCACATCATTCTCGAAAGTAATGGGTGTGTGCAGGATCATGTTGCTGACAATGCCATACTCCTTCAACCACAGTTCATAGCCGACGACGCCATGCTCAGCCGGACTGCGCCCCGTCCACAGAGAGGTGAGGGCAGCAGCAGTGGTGGAGGGCGCGATGGAAGTCAGGGCAGTGAGCCTACCTTGTTCTGCCAGGTGTAACCAGACAGGGGCAGTGCCGTCAGTCATCCAACGTTGCAGGCGGTGGAGAGCGAGAGCATCCACCAGCACCAGTATAACCCGCCGAAGAGCACTGGAATCGGTGATGGTCAGCTCAGAGCGTAGGGGTGCAGCGCCCAAAGGTTCAGCACCCAACCAGTGGGAAATGGAGGATGGCAAGTTTAGAATCGAGCCGCCCTGGTAATCTGGATGGATGAAGTCAGTGTCCATGTCCAGTCCAGGAAGGCGGAAGGCTTTCAGGCGAGGGAGGATTTCGGGGGTGATGTCGCTCATAGGGGTGTGTAGAGGAGATGCATAGGGTTCTTTTTGATATAATGACGGGACTGGAGAGACTAGTGCGCATCCATTCCGGCTCCCATCGTGTGCTAAGGCGTTATCTTACCCCATTTTATGGCATTGCTCTAGGGTTGGCGTTTGTACTGGCATTCTCTGCCTGTGATCGGAAAGCAGCGGTGAAACCCGGCTCCGCCACCGTAACACAAGCAGCAGCTTTCGCTTTAACCGCCTCTCCCGCACCTGGCAGCACGCAGGCACACAGCAACAATACCCCCACTTCGCTGCCTGCTATCCCGCCTACACCTAACGAGAGGACTCCTTCGACCCTAGGTGTGACAACGACTGAGCTGCGCGGACTGCAGGTGGACCTCTGGCACCCATGGACTGGTGCGACGGGTGCTGCACTGCAAGCCATCCTGGATGAGTTCAACCGCACAAACCAATGGGGTATCTCCGTGCAGATAAGCGCCTACGAAAGTTTCGGCAGGCTGGATGAGGCGGCAGAATCAGCCCTAATTACGGATTCACTGCCGGATGTGCTGGTGGATTATGGCTACCAGGCGCGTCATTGGGATGGAAGTGGAGTGTTGACCGACCTGGCGCCTTACGTCAATGACCCAGTCTGGGGACTGACGAGCGATGAACAGGCTGATTTCTATGCGGGTTTTTGGGTGGAGGACCTGGTAACCACAGGTAACACACATCAGACCCGGCGATTGGGAATCTCATTTTACCGTTCGGCTTATGTGCTGTTTTACAACCAGAGCTGGGCGAGGGAACTAGGTTATCCGAACCCACCCACTACTCAGGAGGATTTTCGCGTACGGGCATGCGCAGCGGCGGAATCTGTCGCCAAGCTGGGAGACAAATCTAATCTAGGCAAGGGCGGCTGGTTGATCACGCCTCAACCAGGGACTCTGATCGGCTGGATTTATGCCTTTGGTGGAGAAATCACCAACCTAGATTCTACGGGCTACCTGTTCAATACCATTGAGACAAAGCGGGCATTTGAATACTTGAAGGGTTTGCAAGAGAGCGGCTGTGCCTGGTCTGACACCGGGATACAGGCACAGAACGAGTTTGCCAACCGGCAGGCTTTATTCTTGGTGGGTAGCCTGTTTGACATCCCTGCCCAGCGGGAAGCTTTTACTCAAGCTGGCAGTACGGACGAATGGATGGTGATCCCATTCCCTTCCAGTAATCATCGAGTGGTGGATACCTATGGTCCATCCTTGCTGGTCACGCAATCGACTCCCGCTCAACAGCTGGCTGCCTGGCTCGTGGTCGAATGGCTGGTGTACCCACCCAATCAGGCAGAATGGGTGAAGTGGCTCGAAACTTACCCAACACGCCAAAGCACATTGAGCTACCTGAGCGAGGCAGCCAGTTCCAGCCCTCAATGGTCACAAGCGCTGAAGCTATTACCTGACGCACGCAGCGAGCCATCTCTTGCCTCATGGAGTGTGGTGCGCTGGATGCTCGAAGACGCGACGGCGCAGCTATTCGACCTGAAATTTAGTGCTGATCAGATCCCTTCCCTACTGGAGAATTTAGATAGCGTAGCGGAGGAGATCTTCAGTCAGGTGCGTTGATGGCAGAGCTCCCACATGTGACGATCTACACAGATGGAGCCTGCGAGCCCAACCCCGGACCAGGCGGGTGGGCAGCTTTATTGCTTTTTGGAAAACATGAAAAAGAGTTGAGTGGGGCGGAACCACACACTACGAATAACCGGATGGAGCTGACTGCAGCGGTGCAGGCACTGGGTACACTCAGCCAAGCCGCCCGTGTGGATTTCTATACAGATTCCGAATACCTGCGAAGGGGCATTACTGAATGGATTCCGGATTGGCGCAGGCGAGGTTGGAAGCGCAAGAGTGGAAAATTGGCGAATATTGACCTGTGGCAGGCAATCGAAGCCAGCTTAAAAGAACACGACATCACCTGGCACTGGGTGCGTGGGCATGCTGGCGACCGACTCAACCAGCGCGTGGACAGACTGGCACGTAAAGCTATGCATTATCATCCTAACGCGTCCTAACGCGTCATCCTTGACCCTGGAGATGGTATACAGTATACTCACCCGCGCCGGGGTGTAGCGCAGTTCGGTAGCGCACCGCGTTTGGGACGCGGGGGTCGGCGGTTCGAGTCCGCCCGCCCCGACTTATGGTAAAATTCAACTATGATGGTGTGGTAGAAGCTGCCCATTTTAAACCGGATGGGCAGCTTGATTGGGTACGAGTTTACGAACGTCGGGGTGCGGTTTTCTCCGACCGAATTTTATTAAGTCGAGAAGCATTTATCGAGCAGCTTAAGGCAAGGAAGCGTTATCGGGTCGGTGAACGCATCTTCAACATGGGTGGCAAATTCAATGTTACCCAACCGGTGCATCTACTCCGACAGCATGGCAAGCAGGTAATCGTGGTGGATGATGCCCAGACTACTCAGGATGAGTTGACGGGTATACCCATCATATAAGAAAACACAGCTTTGTTGGTGAAGAAAATTTGGGAAGGCGGCTATGATAGCCGCTTTTTTGTTCGCTTAGGGGCATTCCAACAGACTGGTATAATTTTCATGTGCCAACCCCTTTCTATCATTTGAGCCTGGCTGAAGAATTGTTAAGTCATCCCAACCTACCGGAAAACATTAACCAATTCCTGCAGGCCTCCCATTGTGAGTTCCTTTTTGGCCACACCGCCCCAGATGTACAGGTGGTTTCAGGACAGCCGCGGCAGGAGACGCACTTTTTCAACCTACCCATCCAGACTGGCAATCGACCGGCATGGGAGTTGCTACTATCTAATCACCCCCATCTGGCAGTGGCCGGGCAGCTACCTGCAACCCAGGCGGCATTCCTGGCAGGTTACCTGTGTCATTTACAGGCTGATTGGTTGTGGGTGAAGGATATCTTTGCCCCGGTCTTCGGTCCGCGATGTTCCTGGGGAAGCTTCCACCAACGCCTGTATTACCATAATGTATTGCGCGCTTATCTAGACCTACACATTCTGACTGAGCTCAGCCCTGGCATGGATGCCTGCCTTGGCCAGGTAAAACCGGATGGCTGGTTGCCATTCGTTCAGGATCAACACCTGGCAGAGTGGCGGGACCTGCTCTTCCCTCAGCTTCATTCGGGTGCTGCCACACAAACGGTGGAGGTTTTCTCCTCCCGTCAGGGAATATCAGCTCCTGAATATTATGCTTTGCTGGCATCTGAAGAACGCATGCAGACAGAGGTCTTTGAGCACCTCCCCCTGAGGCTTGTGCAACGCTACAGGCAGCGAGTGCTGGATGATAACATCCACCTGTTATCGGATTACCTGGCATTCACCTTGCATCAAATAAACACGCCTATTGAGGGTAATGTTTTTCACGGAGTTCAGCCATGAAACTTATCAAGCCCACCCACAAATCAGTTAAACAAGACAACATAGAGAAGTATGTTGACCAAATCAAGCAGATACTACGGTTTGGCAAACTGGTGCAGCAAAGCGAAGATGTGATTGTGGCACGCTTTATGCGGAGTCTGGATGACCGTTTTATCATGCTACGCGACCTGCAGCTCGAGGGTTCGGGTGAGACATTTCCTCCTATCTTGGTAGGGCCATCAGGGTTGGTCGTGCTTAACGTATGCCACGCCGAGGGGTTTTTTAAAGTCAAGGATGAAACCTTGTGGGAAATGAGTAAGACCACCCATCAATTTGGGCCGGCACGACCCAATTTGATCAAACAGAGCCAGGAGCATGCTCAAAAGCTAGCAGGAATACTGGATGCGCATGACAAATCTCACCCCGAAATATTACCCGTGTTGATCTTTGACAACCCGGGTGTACACATTGAGACGACCAACCCAGCGATTCGGATCGTGTTGATGGATGGCATTGATAACCTGATTGCCAGCTTTGTAAACAGCGAGGAGGTACTTCGGCCAACGGAAATCAGTTTCCTGGCCGATTCACTTGAGACCATGGCGAATCCAGAAAAAGCCATCCCCTTGGGTGAGGGGGAAGACTTTTTTGGTCGGGACTTGATCGTGCCTGAAAAGAAAGCTCCAACCAAGTTACCCAAGGTTCGAATCCCGACCGATTTATCGCTGCCACCGGTGGAGGAGAAGCTTAAATTCACCCAAAAGCAGTGGATCATTCTGACCGTGCTATTAGTGATGACTATCGTGGTATTGTTGGGTGCCATTGTATATGCCCTGAGCGTTTTTCGACCCTGATAAACCCAGGGGGAGCATTTGTCCAAACCATTCCTATCACTCATAATCCCAGCTCATAACGAAGAGATCCGCCTGCTTGGGACGCTCAAGCAGATATTTGAGTTTACAGATAGGCAATCGTACTCCATAGAAGTCTTGGTGGTTGAAAACGGGAGCCTGGACGGGACTTATCGGATCGCACAGGATTACGCAGCGCAGCACTCACAAATGCGAGTGGTGCAGAATGCTCAAAGCGGCAAGGGAAGAGCCGTACGGCAGGGTATGCTGGCAGCACAGGGTGAGTATCGCTTTATGTGCGACGTTGACCTTTCCATGCCAGTGGGTGAGATCAACCGTTTCCTGCCGCCAGCCCTGCAGGGCTATGATATTGCCATTGCCTCGCGCGAAGCCCCTGGGGCGGTTCGACATGAGGAACCGTATTACCGCCATTTTGTCGGACGCATTTATAACGGGCTGATTCGTCTTCTGGCTTTGCCAGGACTACAGGATACTCAATGTGGTTTCAAGTGCTTTACAGGAACAGTGGCTGAAGACGTGTTCCCACGACAAACCCTCATCGGCTGGTCTTTTGATGTCGAAATCCTGTTCATTGCCCGGCTTTTAGGGTACAAGGTGGTTGAGATTCCTATTCACTGGTACTACAACCCGCACAGCAAGATCAGCGTGGTGCGCGATTCGTTCAAGATGGGAGTAGATTTGCTCACCATCCGGTTGAATACTCTGCGTGGAGTTTACACACGTTCCAATGCCCATATTTGATCTCTCGCTGCTTCCCCCAGTGCCTGACCTGTCTTTTGAGCTGGCTTTATGGGAGGCTGGTCTCACGGCAGTAGCTGGCATTGACGAGGCCGGTCGTGGGGCACTGGCTGGCCCGGTGGCAGCCGGGGCGGTCATCCTGCCACCTGAGGTGAGGATGGCTAAGTACTTGAAGGGGGTGCGTGATTCCAAGCAGATGGCTCCCAACCAGAGGGAAGTAATGCGGGAAAAAATCCTGAAGTACGCCGTATCATGGGGAGTAGGTTTTGCAAGTGCTGAAGAGATTGACCAGATGGGCATCCTACCTGCCACGCGCTTGGCAGCCCGTCGGGCATTGGAAAGACTGACCCTACCTCCAGCTCATCTACTGCTGGACTACCTGTTTTTGCCTGAAATTCCCCTGCCTCAGACGGCTTTGATCAAAGGAGATTGCCGCTCTTTGAGCATTGCGGCCGCTTCCATCCTGGCAAAGACCAGCCGTGACGCGCATTTACGCGAGCTTGAGCTGGTCTACCCTGGGTATGGTTTTGCCTCGAACAAGGGATACGGCACACAGGCACATCGGGAGGCTTTGCGACGCCTGGGAGAAAGCCCGGTGCACCGGCTTAGCTTTGCGCTGTTTGGAAAATTAAGTGTTGAGAAGAATAAAAACTGGCAGAAATTAAAACAGGTATTGCGGTAAGTTTTCCATTTTAATAAAATCCCCAATTATTTTCCTTCCAGCCATGCTGGCCGCGTAACGGCACAAATGCCACCGGGGCGATATGCTCTTGCTTATATTCACTCCCTTGCTTGCGCCAGCGGTCCAGCATCTGACCACCCGCCCCGCCCTCAGGCAGCACCAGCCGCCCACCTTCAACCAGCTGGTCGAACAAAGGCTGCGGGACGCGCGGAGCGGCGGCGGTGATCATAATTGCCTGGTAAGGAGCATATTTAGGCAAGCCTATGGACCCATCGCCCAGATGTACCAATACATTGGTCAAATCCAGGCTCATCAACACCTTCTCGGCTTTTTCTGCCAGCTCCTCATGCCGTTCGATGGTGTGAACCTGCCGGGCTAGATATGCCAACAAAGCTGCCTGGTAGCCCGAACCTGTCCCTACCTCCAGCACGTTTTCATCCCCTTCCAGCTCCAAGAGCTCGGTCATCAAAGCTACGATGTAAGGCTGAGAGATAGTTTGACCATGCCCGATGGGCAGTGGACTATCGGAGTAGGCGATATGGACATATTCCTCAGGGACAAACAAATGGCGTGGCACACGGTGTAGTGCATCCAATAATCGCTCGTCGTGGACGCCACGCGAGATGATCTGCTCGTTGACCATGCGATTGCGTAGATTTGCGTAATGGGCTTCGTCTTCCATTTATTTAATTAAAGATTATACGCCCTGTAAGAGGTGTTTCCAGAACTCATCACGCTCACCCGGTATGAATGGTATGTATAACCCCAGGCGATCCACCAGACTTTGGTAGCGTTCGAGGAGAGCAGCGGGTAATTCGCCTGGAGGAGCTATAACCGCGCACTCGTGGAGGATGTCGTCGCTGACCAGCCCGGGCATCTCTGCCCAAGCTCCGCGAGAGGCCAGAGCAGAAAGCTGTTTGGCAGTGTCTACCCAGCCATGCAGCTCCATCACTGGTTGGTAGGAGGGCGTGGAGGCATAGAATGCGATCTGAGCACGCACGAAGGTCTCTTCTTCTGGCGAGGTCACCACAAAAGCCGATGTGGAAACTTTAATATCAGCTCTTGTGCGCCCAGACTTGGCAGCTCCTTGATGGATGGCGGGCAGAATCACTTCACGTAGATATCTTGGAGTGTGGAAGGGATGGGCGTGGAAGCCTTGCGCCGTCTCGCCAGCCAGCTTAGCTAACCCGGTATTGACCCCAGCAATGTAAATGGGAATATTGGGAAATTTGATTGGGCCTGGGTTGAAGAAAGGTGACATCAAGGTCAGCTTATAGTGTTCGCTGCGGTAATTAAGTGGTTGGTTGGTCTGCCAGGTATCCCAGAAGGCATGCACTGCATCGATCTGCTCGCGCAGCTTGCCCACTACTGATTCGGGCCAGGGCATGCCAAAGCGTCGCTCGATGTGCGCTTTCACCTGCGTCCCCAACCCTAAGATGAAACGACCGCCTGAGGCTTGAGCCAGGTCCCAGGCTGTATAAGCCAGAGTTGCTGGGCTGCGCGCAAAAGCGATAGCGACTGCCGTACCGAAGCCCAGCTTATGGGTGTGTTCGGCGATCAATGCACCAGGCAGGAAGGGGTCGTGCATTGTCTCTGAAGACCACAGGGTGTTGAAGCCCATATTTTCAGCTGCACGAGCGATAGCGGGAACAGCTGAAAGGGAAACGGGTGGGAGGGTGGTGTCGATGATCATGATCAACTCAATAGATACGCCACCACCCATTGGGTCGTTGCTAACAGTGCGTCGAGGTGGGTGCGCTCGTAATTATGTGAGGCATCAACGCCTGGGCCGATGAGAGCAACTGCCACATCTCCACCTGCCCGCCAGAACGCCTCACCATCTGAGCCATAGTATGGATAGATATCAACTTTGTAGGGGATGCCGTGGTCATCTGCCAGCTGACGCAGCTTTTGGCTCAACCCATGGTGGTAGGGTCCACCGGAATCTTTCACGCACAGGGTGGCATGAAACTCGTCGGAGGTCTGCCCCTCACCGACTGCGGCCATATCCACGCTCAAAAGCTCGGTAGCCACAGCAGGGATTCCCGCTGCAGCACCATGACCAACCTCCTCATAATTGCTGATGTGCCAATATGACGTTTGGGATGGTTTCAAGCCGGTATCGTGCAGTGCCTTGACGGCTGCCACCAGGCAAGCTACACAGGCTTTATCATCCAGGTGGCGTGAGCGTACAAAGCCATTGGTGATTTCCACGCGCGGGTCAAAGGCGATGAAATCACCCACCCGAATGCCCAGAGCTTCAGTCTGCTCTTGAGAGGTGGTACGGGCATCCAGGCGCACTTCCATGTTGTCATCCTCACGCTTAATCTCGTTCACCTTGGTTCCATGGACATGTCCGGACGCCATCTCAAACAGGATGGAGCCACGCACCGGCTCACCTGAGCTCGCCATGACCATACAGCCCTCTCCTTCGATCGTGTTCCAGGCATAGCCGCCAATCTTGGTCATCATCAGGCGACCATTGGATTTGATCTGCTTAACCATTGCACCCAATGTATCAGCGTGGGCGGTCAGGGCACGCGGCGCATCCAACTTTTCACCCACCCTGGTGGCAACCAGAGCGCCTTTGCGTGTGCGCTGGAGGGTTAACTCAGGGTAAGTCATGAGCGCCTGTTCAGTAAAAGCAATTGCTGGCTCAGCAAGACCGGTCGGGCTGGGAGTGTTCAACAACCCGGAGAGAAAGTTTAACAGGAATTCGGAATCAATCGTTGGAAGTGACATGTATATACTCCATGAGCTAATTAATCATCCATAGAAGGAGAATTAATTCAACCCCTTTATAAACTCGAGAACCAAATTGGATGGAACCCCCGTTTATTATTGCTCCAACAACCCCTCAAACTGCAGGATTGCCTTACGCCACTCCTCAGGGATGGGTACGGAACGGTTATTGCGGTAATCAAATGCCACCAACACACTCGACCCGGAAGCAAATTCACTGGCATCACGCACATCCTCAATGCGATACTCCGAGGTCATGCTCTTATTGCCGATGCGGGAGATACGCACACTCACCCGCACGGGGTCGCCAAATTGGATCGCCTTTCGAAAGGTTATTTGGACATCCGCCAGGATGATGCCGAGATTTACGAACGAACCACCTTCCCATAATTTGAGCTGTTTGAGGTAAAAAACGCGTCCTTGTTCTATATAGGTCAGGAATTTAGCGTTATTGACATGCCCTTGCGGGTCGAGGTCACCGTAGCGAACTTCAATAAGGTGGTAGAAGTGGAAATCAGTCATCATTGAAATTATACCCTTATCCCTTGTAATCTATTGTGCCTATGTACATATATCTGGTTGGGAATGTTTGCTAAGTTACTCCCGAGAGTAATTCTGACGTAAGATTTCTCCCCTGAAGTTATAATTATCTTGATGATGCGTTTGAATCCCTTCCGAAGGTTAAAGGCCTTCCGCGGGTTGGAATACCTGCTGGCTATCTTGGTGACCGCAATTTTCACCTTGATTTTCCTTCCTTTTCGAACGGAAGGGGGGCAAGACCACACCATCCTATCCCTGCTCTACCTGTTGCCGGTTGTATTAAGCTCGGTGTTATGGGGGTTGGGTCCTGGTGCGCTGGTGGCACTGGCTTCTTTTCTGGCATTGAACTATTATTTCGTGCCGCCTTACTATACATTGCTCGTACATCGTACCCAAGACTTGCTGGTGATGATCGTTTTTTTGGGTGTTTCAATCACCGTCGGGCAATTGGTTGGCAGGGTGAGTAAAAGCCTCGCTGAATCCCACGCCCGCGAGCATGAAGCCATTCAGCTATACGAGCTGATCATGCATCTGGCGGGTTTGCAGGATGAGCAAGAAATCGTATCTGCCCTGGCAGAACAGACCCTGATTACCTTCCACGCCGGGCGGGTAGACGTTTTGGTAGAAGCGCAGGGAAACATACCGGTGCATCACGTCAGGTTGGAAGATCGCTCCCTGCCGGAACAGCTACTGGAAGATCCCCCCACCTTTCTGGCTCCATTGCAATCTGCGCGTGGCTTTCTGGGAGAGATCAAGGTTTGGCGGGAACCATCGACACTCAATCCGGCGGAGGAACGCCTTCTGCACACTTTCGCCAGTCAGGGAGTGTTGGCACTGGAGCGTGTGCGCCTATCGCAGGCAGCATCACGGGCGCGACTGCTGGAGGAAAGCGACAGGTTTAAATCTTCCCTGTTATCTTCCGTCTCTCATGAGCTACGAACCCCCTTAGCCACCATCAAAGCTGCCGTCACCAGCCTGCGCAGCGGGGCGGTGGAATGGAACACCGAAGCTCGAGTAGATTTGTTGGCAGCTGTGGAAGAGGAAACGGATCACCTGAACCAGCTGGTAGGTAACTTGCTTAATATGTCGCGCATCGAAGCCGGTGCCTTGAAACCGGAACGTAGCTGGAATTCACTGGCAGAGATCCTTTCCAGCGCCCTTGACCGTACCCGCCAGCAAACCGAGAAGCACGTTGTGGAAGTGGACGTCTCGGCAGACCTACCCCTGGTGCCGGTGGATTATTTTCAAATTGAGCAGGTATTTATCAACCTGATCAGTAACAGCACCAAATACTCCCCTGAAGGTACGACGATCACTATTCATGCTCATACGGTGAATGGAAATATATTGCAGGTGACGGTAAGGAATATGGGACCACATGTTGCTCCAGAAGATCTCGAGCGCATATTCGACAAGTTCTACCGGGTTACGGCTGCAGACCGTGTGACTGGTGCGGGATTGGGGTTAAGTATTTGCAAGGGGATTATCGAAGCACATGGTGGACACATTTGGGCGGAAAACCTTGACAGGGGCTTTGCCTTTCATTTCAATCTGCCTTTATCCTGGGAGGGCTTTCCACTGGAAGCGGGACAGGAGATGGTTGACGAATGAGCACCCAACCTCATATTCTAGTGATCGATGACGAGGCGCAGATCCTGCGGGCATTACGCACCATCCTGACTGCCAAACAGTTCAAGGTGAGCGTTGCCAGCCGGGGTGAGGAAGGATTGGCGTTGGCCGCAGCTCAATCCCCGGATCTGATCATCCTGGACCTGAGCCTGCCAGACATGGATGGGGTTGAGGTGTGTGCACGGCTGCGTGAATGGACCCAGGTGCCCATCATCATCCTTTCGGTACGCGAAAGCGAACGGGATAAAGTCATCGCCCTGGATAAGGGGGCAGATGACTACCTGACCAAACCATTTGGCATTGAGGAATTACTTGCCCGCATACGGGTGGCACTGCGGCACTCTGCACAGACTTTAGGCAGCCAGAAAAGCCAGATCATCACCGTTGGATCGGTAGTGATCGACCTGGCACTGCATATCGTTACCCGCGATGGTGAAGAGGTCAAGCTGACTGCCACGGAGTTTAAGCTGCTGGCTTACCTGGCCGCTAATGCCGGTCGAGTGCTCACGAACCAATCGATCCTGTCGCATGTGTGGGACCCAGCGGAGGCTGACCGGGTGGAGTATCTGCGGGTTTATATCCGGCAACTACGGAAAAAATTGGAAGAGGACCCCGACCACCCATGTATCATTCGGAATGAGCCTGGTATCGGGTATCGCTTTATGACGGAAGAATAAACCAGTTGATTTTGAAGAGATGCTTGGCATATAGAGTAGAGTACAATTGTCTAGTTTGGGAGAAGGTATGGCAGATAAATCTCGAACCACGAAATTATCGGGCCCGTATCCGGGACTGGCGGACAGTGCGGTAAGCCAGTTACGGCAGGAATATCAAGGTTACCAGGAGCTGTTTCAGGTGCAACCACCATTGGTACAGCGCTTCCTTGAAACACAAGCCTCCTCACTGGCAGAAGCAGTCATCCAGGGTTTACCGCAGGTACGTTTCACCCTGCCTGATCGGGTTGTGCTGCAAAGCCAAGAGATGGATTCCAAAGCTGCGATCGTGCCGAGTGAGTCGCGCGAGCAGATGACGGGTGGCCTAATGGATCGCCTGACACGCACCGACCTGCGTACCGCACTACGATTACGCTTGGGTGAGCTGGAACAATCCACGAACCGGTCAGTCGCCGTAAGTGCAGGACTGCTGCGGCATGCTGTGGTCAGACATATGGTACATAATACGCTTCCAGCGGGGAGGACAGTGCAGTATACGGTGGCGGAAGGTGAAGAAATCCCCAGCATCCCGGTGCAAAGTGACTTAGAGCCAGAGTCAGCCATTACTGCTGCGACCGATGCAGTTGTCATGGAAGAGGCTCGAGGCGAGGAAGGGCGAGGCGAGCTGCTGGTGCCCTACGTGGAGGCAGCACGGCGATTCTACCTGCCACAATGGGTGGCGTTTGATGATAAAGGACATCTGGTGGTGGGGAGCGTGAATGAAGCGGAAGCAGATATTGCCTCCATGCAACGATATTTGTCGGTATTGCATGCGGCATTTGGGCTGGCGCCTTATATGGTGGCGGATGAAGAATACCAGCGCAAGCGATATGGGATTTTGGGGCAGCTGGTAAACCAGGGAAGAGCCCTGGCGCACTTCGAAGTGGGGGAGATCATCCAGACGATCCATAGGCGGGCATCTTCGCATGACTTAAACCGCGGTTTGAGCTTGAGCCTGCCATACTTCAATGACCAAACGCTGACGATGGAGAATTACAGCTTCGAAGTGATCCCAGCCGGTAGGATCATGTTTGTGCCTGCATTTGTAGTGCGGGCGGCGCGTGAGCAGGAAGCGAAGATCGCACAGGATACACGCCTAAGCCAGTCCACTCGCAAGCATTTGCTATCGGAGTTGCGTACCCTTGAACAAGCCTTTTCCAAATCATAATGATTAATACGAATCGGTAACAGATATGTTATTTTCGATCGGTCTTTTGATCGTTGTAGCTTACTTAGCTTACCGAGCCTCGCCGCGTGAGCGCCAGGAAGACGCTCATGTGCATGGCGCCGGGCAGCTCGGCCTATTGGCAGCGGTAGCTTTGTTTGGAGTAGATTATTTTACTTCGTTTTTTTATGCGACAGGCGAGATGATGAGCTCATTGCATCCATATGGATTACAAAAATATGGCTATATCGCGGTTGCCTTCATCGCTTTTGCTAATGCTGTCTTCGGTTTTTTATACATGTACTCGCTGGGCATCTTCAACGAGGGAGGTGGATCCTATACTGCCGCTATGCGGTATCTTTCCCCTGCTCTGAGCCTGATCGTAGCAGTTGTGCTCATTCAGGACTATATTTTTACCATCGTTGTATCCACTTTGTCTGGGGTTGATCAGGCGCTGTCCCTGCGCAATGCCACCGGAATACCATGGTTTTGGCACTTTTTAATCGCCGCAATCCTGGTTTCGATCAATTATTACCTGACAATCCGCGGACGAGGTGAATCGGCGCGGGTGGTTTTCATCATGCTATTCATTTTTATTATGCTCACCCTCGCGATGGCTTTCGGGTTATTCAAAGCCAACGCAGCGGGAATACCAGCCTTACCCATGCTCGAACAACCTACGACTGTTCCATTAGGCAAAGCGCTTTACCACATGCTGACCGCCTCCATGAAAGGTCTGGTTGCTCTGAGCGGTCTGGAAGCCATGTCCAATGGCATCCAATTCGTCAAGAACGAGGATGCCGGGATTGTCAAGTGGGGGAAACACCGCCTGCCTCGTCTAAAAGGGCTGTGGGAATTTTATAGCGGAAAGTCGGGCATCGGGCGGCTGGTCCAGACCTCATTTTTGTTCTATGGTGGGATCTCCACACTCCTCCTGGCTTCATTTGCCATACGCTTCGATGCCTTTGACGGCACGATGGGTCGTACTCTGGTCGGAAATTTGGCTTTTATAGGATTCGGCCAGCTCCCTGGCGGAATTATCCTGTTCTGGGCATACCAAATCCTTGCAGTAGCCCTGTTAACTTCTGCCTCGATGACAGCTTTTCAAGACCTGCAAGCCACAGCCTGGCGAGATGTCGCTATTGGTGAGATCCCAGAAGTCGTTGTATATCGCAATCCGGCCGGGACATTTACGCGCTCGGTGACAGCTGGATATATCATTTCCCTGTTGATCATTTTGGTTTTGCGCGCTAAACAGTCAGCCGCTGTACCTTATTATGGTATCGGTGTTTTCATGCCCATCATGGTCATGGGGCTGTCGATTCGCAAGCATATCCTTGCGAAATTTACTGGCAGAATACGTAGATGGGGCAGCTTGGGGGCTGGGTTCGCTGCTGTTTTAGCCGGGTTTGTTTTTATCGGTCAGATTGTAGGTAAGTGGACCGAGGGTGGTTGGGTGGTGCTCATTTCATTCAGCGTCCTTGTTTTGACCGCGAACGGACTGCTAATATCCCCTATTGGCTATCGGGGTGTCAAACAAATTCACCGTATCGTGCGCGAGAAAGCCCGCGTTCAGGGTTCAATGGGTTCAATTGTCGAATGGCAATCCTTGAAGATGCAGGAGTATCGATATGCAGTACTAGTCTTTATTACTCGTGCTTTTGAGGTTTTAGGTGTTCGCCGGCCCGTGCGATTCGAGCCTCCTATCCCCGCGGGGACTTATGATGAGGCTGTTCATTCTGATCACCCTGAAGCGCCTTCATTGTTGGCACAATACCTAGAAAAGGAAGAAAAGCCTAAGGCGGGTGGTAAACCGAAGGAAACCGCCCCTGGGGACGATCCTTCAAAATTGCCCTAAAAATTCTTCCTAAGTATGAAGCAAAGACCTTCCAATGACCGGGAGGTCTTTATTCTTTTTTAATGTCTTTGCCTGAAAATTTTGTCTCTGTTTTATTCTGACTCGATACAATGTTGTTTTGAAATTTAGCGGACATGGCATAAAAACCTAGAGGATTCTATGGAAGAGCAAACTCTTACTACCACCCATATCACTTTGAATATTCCTAGCAGTGCTGTGAGCCAGTTTCGGCAGGAATATCTTTGTTACCAGGAGCTGCTACAGGTACAACCGCCATTGGTGCAACGTTACCTGGAGACAAATGCAGCCTCACTGGCCGAGGCTGTCGTGCAGGGTTTAGTGCAAGTACGGTTTAGCCTGCCCGACCGGGTAGTCCTGCAAAATCAGGAATTAGACGGTAAAGCAATGCTGGTTCCTCCAGAATCCCGCGAACATGTAATCGGTGGTTTGATGGATCGTCTGATTCGTACCGATCTGCGCACAGCTCTACGATCGTTATTTCTAGAGTTGGAGCATTCCACGAACCAGGCTGTATCCACCTGTGCCATCCTCTTACATAATGCAGTGGTCATGCACATGGTGCATAACATGCTGCCATCTGGGAAGAGCGTGCAATATACTTCGGAGGAAGGGGATGAGATTCCCAGCATCCCGGTACACAGCGGGACTCCGTCGGGATCGGCTATCGCAGCAAAGACTGATGCAGGTATGTGGGTGGAGGGTCGAGGGGAGGCAGGGCGTGGGGAGTTACCAGTACCTTATGTGGAGGCGGCCCGGTGGTTCTACCTGCCACAATGGGTGGCATTTGATGATGAAATGCATTTGTTAGTTGGGAGTGTAAGTGAAGCCGAGGCAGATATTGCCTCGATGCAGCGTTATTTATCGGTATTGCATGCTGCGGTGGGATTGGCGCCTTACATGGTGGCAGACGAGGATTACCAGCAGAAGCGTTATGGAATCCTGGGTCAACTCGTGAATCAGGGGCGAGCCCTGGCACGTTATAAGTTGGAGGAAATCATCCACACCATACAACGGCGTGCGAAGTCACATGATTTGGATCGTGGATTAAGCTTGAGTTTGCCGTATTTCAATGACCAGACACTGAGGATGGAAGAGCTAGACTTTGATGTGGTCCCGGCAGGTCGGGTGATGTTTGTACCGGCATTTGTGGTGTTAGCAGTCCGGGCGCAGGGGGCCAAAGTTGCTCAAGACACGCGCTTGAGCCAGTCTACGCGCAGGCGTCTGTTGGGAGAGTTGGGGATATTGGAGCAAATCTTTTTGAGGTAGGAAAATGTTGTTTTCAATTGGTTTATTGATTGTGATTGCTTATTCGGTATACCGTATATCGCCACGTGAGCGGGCTGAGGATGCACACGTACACGGTGCCGGGCAGATTGGTCTCCTGGCAGCGATTGCCCTCTTTGGGGTGGATTACTTCACCTCGTTTTACTATGCTACAGGCGAGATGATGAGTGCACTGCACCCATATGGGCTACAGAAATGGGGCTACATTGCGGTGGCGGTCATCGCTGTCGCCAATGCAGTTTTTGGTTTTCTCTACATGTATTCGCTGGGTGTCTTCAACGAGGGCGGTGGATCTTATACTGCTTCGATGCGTTATTTATCGGCGGGTATCAGCCTCATTGTTGCTGTCGTGCTGATCCAGGATTATATCTTCACCATCGTCGTGTCCACTCTATCTGGAGTTGACCAGGCACTATCCCTGCGTGGCGCCACGGGAATACCCTGGATCTGGCATTTCCTTATCGGCGCTGCCCTGGTAACCGTCAATTGGTTTTTAACCATCCGTGGACGGGGAGAATCAGGGAGAGTTGCGTTCACCATGCTGGGTATCTTTATCCTGCTGACTATCACCATGGCTGCGGGGTTGTTCATGGCGCACTTTAATGGTGTACCGGCGGTGCCCATCACAGAACCCTCTAAAGTAGTACCTTTAGGTCAGGCGCTATATCACTTGCTCACTGCATCGATGAAGGGCTTGGTGGCTTTGAGTGGTCTGGAGGCCATGTCGAACGGTATCCAGTTTGTGAAGAACGAGGATGCCGGGATTATTGCCTGGGGCAAGAAGTGCCTACCGCGCTGGAAGAAATTATGGGAATTCTATAGTGGAAAGTCGGGCATCGGACGGATCGTCCAGACTTCTTTCCTGTTCTATGGTGGCATCACCACGCTCCTGTTGGCTGCGTTTTCAATTCGCTTCGATGTGTTTGATGGAACCCTCGGGCGCACATTGGTTGGCAACCTGGCTTATATCAGCTTTACACAAATCCCGGGCGGGATAGTCCTTTTTTGGGCATATCAAATTCTAGCGGTGTTGTTATTGACCGCCGCTTCCATGACCGCTTTTCAGGATCTGCAAGCCACAGAGTGGCGCGATGTTTCCATCGGTGAAATCCCCGAGGTCATTGTGTATCGTGACCCAAAGGGCACTTTTACCCGTTCTGTGACAATTAGCTATGTCATAACAATGATCATCATGTTTATCGTCAAGGGCAACTCCTCAGCCGCGATTCCTTATTATGGTGTGGGTGTGTTCATGCCCATCATGGTGATGGGCTTCGCGATCCGCAAGCACATTCTCCAACACTTCACCGGGCGAGTCCGCAAATGGGGCAGCCTGGGTGCCGGGTTTGCGGCTATTCTTTCAGCGATCGTCTTCATTGGGCAAATCGTAGGAAAGTGGCAGGAAGGCGGTTGGGTTGTGTTAATCTCATTCAGCGTGTTGATCCTGGCAGCCAATGCGCTATTGATTTCGCCGATTGGCGTTCGCACACCGAAGCAAATCCATCGCATCGTGCGCGAGAAAGCGCGCGTGCAGGGCTCAATGGCTTCAATTGTCGAATGGCAGTCCTTGAAGATGCAGGAATATCGTTACACTGTACTTATGGCCGTCACTCATTTCTTTAAATTGCTCGGCGTGAATCGTCCAATGCGATACGATCCACCTATCCCGGCTGGTGACTATGACCATGCCTTGCATACTGACCATCCCGAAGCTCCTTCTTTCCTGGCGCAATATCTGGAGAAAAAAGAACCGCCACGTCTGGGGGGTAAACCCAAGGAAACTGCCCCGGTACACGAAAGTCACATGCCTTGACCCGAGGTAAGCTCACATCCAAAGCAAATCAGTCCATTATGATAAAATCGCTATGCTTTCAATAAGCATGGCGATTTTTTATGGATTCTGATCCAATCTACGTTCTGCCGGTATCCGAAGTATTCACGTCTTTGGAAACCTCACCTGATGGTTTAACAACCAGTGAGGTAGAAGAGCGGCATTCGCTTTACGGCAGCAACCAGCTTACTGAACCACCACGTGAGCCCGTCTGGAGAAAACTATTGGTTTTCATCACCCACCCCATGGCACTCCTGTTGTGGGTGGCAGGTGGGATAGCTCTATGGTTGCGCGAACCCACCCTGGGGGTCATCATTTGGATCGTAGTTCTGGTGAACGGGGCTTTATCCTATTGGCGGGAGAATCGCGCTGAACAGGCGACGGCTGCACTCCAGCACTTATTGCCAAGTTATGCCCGGGTGATCCGCGAGGGTGTGGAGGTCAAAGTGGTAGCCAGTGATCTGGTCGCGGGTGACCTGCTTGTCTTGGCCGAAGGGGATAACATTCCTGCCGATGCGCGGGTGGTCGAAGAATATGGCTTGCGCGCCAACAACGCCGTGCTCACAGGCGAGGCGGTGCCGGCACGCAAAACAGCCGATGCCTCACTACGTGAAGGGATCAGTGAGGTGGAACGCTCCAATCTGGTCTTTGCCGGCACTTCGGTAGTCTCAGGGACAGGTCGGGCAGTCGTCTATGCCACCGGCATGCTCACCCAGTTTGGGCGCATCGTTCGTCTGACCCAGGCTGTGCGTGAGGAACCCAGCCGTTTGCAGCAGGAGATGTCTCGCCTGACTCGCACCATCTCATTAATTGCCTTGGGACTGGGGGCGATCGTTTTCGCGGTAGGGATTGTGGATGTCAATCTGGGAATTAACGAGGCCTTCCTGCTGGCTTTGGGGATTATTGTAGCCGCTATACCAGAGGGACTGCCGGCTACGGTTACCTTATCCCTGGCAAATGCGGTACAGCGTCTGGCACAGAAAGGCGTGCTGGTCAAGAAGCTTTCCATCCTGGAAACTTTGGAGCACGTCTCAATCATCTGCACCGATAAGAGTGGCACCCTGACCCAAAACCAAATGACCGTTCGGCAGGTATGGGTCAGTGGAAAGCCACTGGTCGTGACTGGAACAGGCTATGAGCCGAAAGGCGAATTTGTTCCCAGTCCAGGCAGCGAGGCAGTGGAAAAGGATTTGCATGCCTTACTCACTGCCGCCATGCTCTGTAATAACTCTCGACTCAACCCACCGGCGCCAGACCATCCGCACTGGACAGTACTCGGAGACCAAACAGAGGCTGCGCTGCGTGTGGTGGCGTTAAAAAGTGGTTTGGTGGAAGAGACGCTTAATCTAATACTACCGCGCATTCATGAAATCCCTTTCGATGCCCGGCGTAAACGGATGAGTACCATCCACCAGGTGCACCTGCATGATGATATATTCCCTGAAATTTCTACCGGACAGCAAGTTGCTTTTGTCAAAGGTGCCCCGCGCGAAGTACTGCAACTCTGCACCCACATTCGGATGCATGGTGAGGTGATTCCGTTGGATGACAGCCAGCGTACACGGGTCTTATCGGCCAATGACGATTATGCCCGCAGTGCCCTGCGTGTGCTGGCTCTGGCTTATCATGAGCTACCTCAACGGGTTGGCAGCTATTCGGCAGAGAGGGTTGAGGTGAATCTGGTCTTCCTGGGATTAACTGCCATGATGGATCCCCCCCGCCCAGAGGTGACGGAGGCAGTCAGTACGTGTCGGAAAGCCGGCGTGCGCATGGTGATGATCACAGGTGACTACGGACTGACGGCAGAATCATTAGCTCGACGTATTGGCATGCTCACGACACCCAACCCTTTGATCCTGACGGGGGCAGAATTTGAACAGCTTAATGACATTGAGCTTCAGGGAATGCTGGAAAAAGAAGTGATTTTTGCCCGTATGGCGCCGGAGCATAAGTTGCGTCTGGTGGCTGCTTATCAAGCGCAGGGTGAAGTGGTCGCGGTGACTGGTGATGGGGTCAATGATGCGCCGGCATTACGCAAAGCGGACGTGGGTGTGGCGATGGGCCTGGTTGGGACTGATGTAGCCAAAGAAGCAGCTGACATCATCCTCACCAACGATAATTTTTCCACCATCGCACGCGCGATCGAAGAAGGGCGGACAGTTTACGATAATCTGCGCAAGTTCACCACCTATATCTTTTCGAGCAATGTGCCCGAAATATTGCCATTCATCCTGACCGCCCTGCTAACCCCACAGGTGATGCCGCTTGCCTTGGGAGTTAAACAAATCCTGGCAATTGACCTGGGGACGGACCTTTTCCCTGCCCTGGCATTGGGAAGTGAAAACCCTGAACCGGATGTGATGCAGCGCCCGCCACGGCGTAAGTCTCAACCCTTGGTGGATGGCAATCTGCTGCGGCGTGCCTTCCTATGGCTGGGTTTGCTTGAAGCCATATTGTGCTTTGGGGCTTTCTACTTAATCAATACTTGGATAGATGTTCCCTTCTTTCAATCCTTGCATGCGATGATTTTTTCCCATCTTCCCCACTCAGACCAGCATAACCTGGCAATTACGGTTTATTATGCAGGGGTGGTTATGGCTCAAGTCGGAAATGCATTTGCCTGTCGCACCGAGCGTAATCGTGGGCGATTCCTCGGTTGGCTGAGTAACCCTTCTCTGTTACGCGGGATTGTTATAGAGCTAGCCATCCTGCTGAGTCTGATTTATCTTCGCCCTTTGGCTAATTTGTTTGACCATATCGCTATACCACCCACACTCTGGATTGGGCTAGTCTTATTCCCGTTGATTATCTACAGCCTGGATTGGATCCGAAAGTGGCTCGTCCGCTGGCGTGAACGTTTTTTACAACAAGTGATCAATAGTTCTGTGAGTAAGGAGGAAACATGAAAGTAGTTATTATGGGATGCGGTCGTGTCGGGGAGCAGCTTGCCCGTTTGCTTGTCGACGAAGGTCACCAGGTGGCGGTGATCGATTACGATGCCAGGGCTCTGGCACGTCTGGGATCTAATTTTAAAGGGCAAAGGATTACTGGAGTAGGATTCGACCGGGATGTGTTGATTAAAGCCGGGATTGAACAAGCCGATGCTTTCGCGGCTGCCAGCTCATCGGATAATGCCAATATTATCGCGGCGCGCATTGCCCATAACATATTCCATGTGCCCCGTGTGGTAGCCCGCTTGTTTGACCCGCAACGGGCGGAAATTTACCGCCGCCTGGGAATGTTAACCATCTCCTCGACCACATGGGGTGCTGAGCGCCTCCGCGAGCTGCTTACTTCAGCTGAATTGGACCCCATCATCAGCTTTGGCAGCGGAGAAGTGAGCTTGGTCAATATCGACATCCCATCACACCTGGTTGGGCGGATGGTAAAAGACCTAGTGGTTTCAAGCGAGATCAACGTTGTTGCCATAACCCGCCAGGGGGCAGCCTTCATTCCTACTCTAGGCAGTCAATTCAAAGAAGGCGATGTGGTCCATGTAGCACTTCTGGCTTTGGCACTGCAACGCTTCAAAACCCTGTTAGGATTATTGGAAGGAGGGTAGGATGTTTGTCATTATTGTCGGTGGTGGTAAGACTGGCTCGCAGCTTGCCAGCCAATTATTAAGCGGTGGACATCAAGTTAAACTAGTCGAGGACCGTCCGGCGGTATTGGAACGACTTCGAGATGAACTACCCGAGGAGGTCATTGTTTCTGGGGATGGTAGCTCGCCTAGTGTGTTGGAAAGCGCTGGGATTGAGCATGCTCAGGTGTTGGCTGCCGTGACGGGTGAAGATGAGGATAACCTGGTCATCACCACACTTGGTCGTTTTGAGTTTGGTGTGCCGCGCATCATCGCGCGGGTCAATAATCCCAAAAATGTCTGGCTATTTACCCCCGAGATGGGTGTGGATGTGGCCCTGAGCCAATCTGATATCCTGGCAAAATTAATCGCCGAGGAAATGTCGCTTGGGGATATGATGACCCTGCTGAAATTACGGAAAGGTGAATTTTCTATCGTTGAAGAGAAGGTCCACCCAATGGCAGTCGTGGTCGGCAAGATGCTGAGAGATATCGATCTGCCACCACAATGCGTCTTTGCGGCAGTCATTCGTAAGGGACAGCTGATCGTACCCAATGGGAATACTGAGCTAGCCCCGGTGGACGAGATCATCGCCCTGGTACATGCATCGCAGGCGGTTAAGTTAGCCGAGCTCCTTGGCCCTCCGGCATGAAGACTGGTCAGCGACACAGGAATTACTGGAAACGCCATCCAACTGAAACGGTCATTTTCGCTGAGGTATAATAGGCGGAATGGAATCTTCCAATTTAGACAAAACCAGTCCGACTTACAACAGACCTAAGAAACAGGCGGCGCCAGAGACTAGTGACACTTCAGCTGATCAAGGATTAGAGATAGCTATTACTCAACCAATGGCCGTTACCTCAGAGGAGCATACGGTGGAAAGCCAAACGGTTGATCCTTCCAAAGCTGTATCACGACCTGGCTTCGCTGAAGGACAGTCACTCGGCGTTACCCAACCTTCTATGGTTCCTGATGAGGGATTGATCAACCCTCCTGATATCCCAGAGCCGCCTCCGGATGTACCTAAAGGCAGGCGCATGTGGATTTTGTGGGCGTTTCTGGGTGTGCTGATCCTGGCTTTAATCGCCGGTGGGAGCGTTTATGCGGGATATAACTCGGCAATCGATCAGCGCACCCGTTATGAGTCGACCTTGGTAGCGGGTGAGGCATCCAATCAATACATCCTGGCACAACAGGATATTACACTTGGAAATTTCGATCGCGCCCGCCAACGGCTCGAATACATCATCCAGATCGACCCGAATTATCCGAATGCCGCTAACCAGCTGGCATTTGTCCTAACTCAACAACGTATCACTGCCACCCCCACCCTTGCTCCGTCCCCCACTCTGACCCCTACACCCGACTACCGTGGTAGGGATGATCTGTTCACCCAGGCTCAGGATCTGCTCAATGCGCGTGATTGGACCACTACCATCGACACACTGCTGTTACTACGGAAAAATTTTCCGGATTATATGGCGGTGAAGGTGGACGACATGCTGTTTGTGGCGCTTCGGAACCGGGGGATCGATAAGATTGCGCAACTACATGACCTGGAAGGCGGAAACTACGACCTGACCCTGGCTGAGCGATTTGGTCCTTTGGATGCCGAAGCACGGAATTGGCGCGACTGGGCAGATTTGTATATTCGCGGCGCCAGCTTCTGGGATGTGGACTGGACACAGGCGGTTTATTATTTTTCACAGTTAGCAAGTGCGGCTCCGAACCTGAGTGATTCCTCGGGCTGGACCGCTTCCAACCGGTATATGGATGCTTTGCTTGGTTATGGCGATTGGTTCGCGGCTCGTGGTCAGTGGTGCGATGCACAAACCCAATACGATACGTATATGGCCTTATTGGCGAGCCCACAGGTTGAGCCAACCGCGGTCTATGCGGCTGATCAGTGTGCTCAAGGGTCAGTAACTCCAGCTACCCCGGTTTTGGAGACCCCCACGCCAACAATTACGCCGGAAGCCTCAACTACGGCAGAAGCCACAGCTACACCGGAAACCTCAACAACTCCATACCCATAATTTATTATGGTATAGCTAGAGGTTCCTTATAAAGCTGAAACGGTCGCCCGGGATAATAATGATAAAGCGTGCGGTTCGGGAAGTCGTTTGCAAGCATGGAATCAGCGAAAGTGCTGATACTCCAGGCGAAGATGAAGGGGGTAGTGAGCTCAGGGTCCTCAAGATCCAGCAAGGCACCATATTCCATCCATCGGGCTGAATGCACGATGACCAAGGCGGGGGCAAGGGATTGGGTAGCGGGCGTCAGGAAGGGCTTTTGATCAGCCAACTCAATGTTGTACAGGCCATACATCCCGCCAAGCCGGATGGGCAGAAAAAACACCAGGTTAATTACCACCAATACCCCGAGTAGTAATGTGACCAAGAGTGGGCGCAATTTACGCCAACCTGTGTAGCGCACAAATGTTTCCTCCACCCTTCCCGGCCAGCCTGCCAACCAGGCAATACCCGCAGCACTGAATAACGTCAGGCTGAATAATCCCTCATAATAATAGCGTGGTCCAAAAAGAGTCGCTCCGATCCAATATGTCATATAAACCAGCACTAAGCTGACGACAACACTGCCGAGCAGTAATCCCTTGGGGTTACGCCTTGCCGCCCATAACCCGAATGGCAGGAAGATCCAGGAGAAGCTTCCCCATCCAAATAAATCATAGCTACCTGCATCCAAGCTGTGACGGGTGTTAATCCACGCCAGGTTCAACGTATGACCAGCGGGTCCGCGACCATGCCCGGGGCTGAAACCCACTCTGTCATACGGCCACCATAAGGTGTAAGGATTGAGCAAGGCATCACCCGTCAAAGAATACTGCCACAAGAAATATAAACCAACGAAGAATATTGCTATCAGGCTGAAAACCAACAATCGAAGGCGTGTACGGGTATCACCGCGGATCAGCAAATACAACCCATGAATACCGAATGGTAATGCCACTGCCAGGGCGGTCATTGGGCGGGTGAGAATCAAGAGGCCTAGCGCCAATGCTGAAAGTATCGTATACCACCAATGTTTTCTAGCACGGGAAGAATTATCGACTGTTTTATCAGCCGTGTTGTCCCAGAATGATTCCAGCCATCCCAGCGCAAACAATAAACTCAAGACCAGTCCAAACGGGTGGGAGAGCAATGAGCCGGCGTTCATCAGAAAGAATGGTGAGGTAACGGTTAATCCAGCTGCGAGTAGTCCCACGAGTTCGCTGAATATACGCTTACCCAGCAGGTAGGTCAGCCACACTGCCAGCCCGGCTAACAGAGGATTAATCCACGCGCGTGCCCCCAATCGAATGGCGATGGACAACAGCGCAGGCCAACCTGGAGAATACTTACTGAAGCGTTCCCCTTCGTAATCAACAATGAAAGGCACCAGGAAGCTGCGGCTGTGCGGTGGTGAGGGAATGGTCAAATGACCCTCGACCATCGCTTTTGCCTGCCATACATAGGCAATTTCATCTTCAATATGGGAAACTGCCTCGAATACGCGCTGGGTGACCAGTGCTGAAGTCAGAAAGCCTGCAATGGCAAGAAGCAGGGCAATAACGTCTGCACGATGGGTGTGGATCAGATGTAAAAAACTCGAATGGGTGCTAATCAAAGTTTCTAGCTAATATTGCAGGTTCAATGAATGACAGGATACCTATCAAGGCATAGCAGCATAATAGACGTAATTGCCAATGGCAAGGAAAGCCATCCGGTTAGGGCTGATGGCGAAAGCGGTTGCCTTACCCTCCGCCAGCGATTCTTTGGATTGGTACTGCCACTGTAAGGTCAAAAGCACGCTGAAATAATAAATGGACTGGTTTTGTGGATCCAACAGATAGATCGAGCGTTCGGGGAACGACGAAAAATAAATCTGGTTAAATAAGGCATCCTCGATTACTGGACCATGCACTCGCCCTGGACGGTTATCGGAATAAGGGTACGGATCATCACAGCGAGTGGGTGATTCTGCCAGGCCGCTGTAAGTACACTTGGTGGTATGCCCATCGGCATGCAGCAGGAATAAATCATCGTTATATACAGCCAGGTCAATGACATCCTGCATCGGTGGAATAGTGTCACCAAAGAACAGGCGCGGCTGCTGGCTGACTTCCATATTACGGTAGATCCACACCGCGTTGACCTTTGGGTCCAGCAGGAAAAGATCACCTCGGTCAAGGCTCATAGCACTTGGCTCGCCGAACCCGGTGTTGGGGGGAGCCATAGTAGCACTGTATGGCTCAGAACCAACCACACAATACAGTAAATTACCGTTTGAATCCATCCCAAGCAAGCTGGCATTCTCGAACGACCCTTGAGGAAGCTCTGCGATATCCACTAGGGGACCAACGTTGATCGGCCCATAAGTTGGGCCACACTGGAAGTTGGGATCGATCTCATACCCGCGACCAGTCATAATAGCACGCAGCACATTACCTTGCTTACCATTTAGCAGGTACATATCTGTGGTAGTGGCAACTATGCGCGTCACGCTTACGCCATTATCCAAACCGCCAACGATGGCTTGCTGGTAGTCCAACCGTTTAACTGCATCCAGGGTATCCAGATTGGCGATAACCTGGGCGCGGAGACTTTGCGATTGGCTGGTGATTGCATAATACTCTGCTTTGTCCAAGTCTCCGATGGCTGTCTGCCAGGCCAGACGTTGCTCCAATGGGTTGGTGAGAGTTGAAGCATAAGCAGCCTCCTCGACCGCCTGCTGGTAAAAGACCTGCTGCTGCTGGGCACGCCCGCGTTGGAGGAATACCATTCCACCAATCACAGCTAAGATCAGGGGTATTGCAATAGCGATAAACACCATCATCGATGGTGGCAAATGCATAACGTCCGCGTCTGGCAAAAGGTTTTTTAATAAGCGCAGGAGGGCTGTACCAATCGTCACCAGCGCACTCTGCAGTGTGCGCAGAATAGTTCTACCAACGGAAGCTAACGTGGAGCGAAACGAGCCAAGATATTTGGCTAAAAGGCCAGGTTTTGAAGGGGGGCGTTCTTTTTTGGAAGACTCAAGGGGTGCAATCGGGCTGGCAGGAGGTGCGGTTGTTCTGGCAGCTTCCCCGCGCTGAATGCCTGGGTGGGATAAACTTGTATCCATTGTAATCGGGGGTTGGTTGGTAGTGTGCGTCAGTAGAGAAGGTGGATGGGGTTGTTCACCTTGTAGAGAGGGTAGCTCTCCTTCACTCAAAATATCGGGAGTAGGAGTCCCACCACCTCTTCCATTTTCGAGAGACCCACTGCCAGCACCCGGGGTGGGGATTGAGCTGGAGGGAATCCCAAGCCTTTTATCTTCAGCAGGTTGCCCAACGATATCAGAGGCAGGCATCGCACCTGAGGGGATTCCGAGCCTTTTATCCTCCACAGGTTGGCCAGTTACATCAGATTCAGACATCGCACCCGAGGGAATCCCAAGCCTATGATCCTCCGCCGGTCCTTCGACTGTCTGTACTGGAGGCACTGGGGTGATAGTACTTACTACACTGGCAGGTTGATCAACCACAACAGGATTTGCCAATTCAGGTGCATCCGTCTTGCGCCGGAGCAATCTTAGCTTGCCTATGCCTGTCTGAGCCTGGAGGATGACGGCATTAAATTCCTGGCTAGCATTGTCCAGTAGCTGACGTCGTAAGGCTTCAATCCCCTGTTGCTGGGGATGCTTTAAAGAAACCTCTGACCACCCCGGAGAAGCAATGGTGGCAAGCACAATGTAATCGTCAGCATTCAATTGTGTTTGCAAGAAGCGCATAGGCGTCGTGCGGCTGAGGCCAAGCCCGCGCCCTGAGCTCTGGGGGTCATACAAATGCTGCGTTTCCTTGGGGGTGACTAAAAAAGTGTGTACCGTGCCGCATTGCACTATATACAAGGTATTGGCGCGTAATGCCAGTAGCAGCAGCTGACCAATACCCTGGCGACCCACACCTGTGCTGCGCAGATTACGGTCGAGCAGGTGCAGGTTAAGCGCTTCTACAATCGTCCGAAGTGCAGCGGTCAGGCTACCGGCAGTTTTATAGAATTTATGTGCCAATTGTTCCAGTAATTGTTTGTGAGCCTCGGGTGAGAGGGGTGAATTGCCTGTCATAGTAAGGTAAATAATCAGGCTGTCAGTTTCGCGCCCGCGCGCTGTTCTGCGTGGAGGGGTGACGGCGTACAAATCCGGCAATTCGGAGGTAACACCCCCGCCCTGTCGGGCAGTTAAAAAGAGATTGAGATCAAGGGAAGAATTCATACCGAATGATTATACTGGTAAAATCTACCTTGGATTATACCGCCGGGAGAAAACATGCACATTGCCACCATCCGCACCCTGCCAGAATTGATCAGCCTAGAAAAAGAATGGAACGATTTACTTGCTCATAGTGCAAGTCACGTGCCGTTTTTGCGCCATGAATATATCACAACCTGGTGGCAGGGATTAGGCGGAGGGGAATGGTCACGGGGTGAATTATATGTCGTCACAGCACGTCAGGAACAGGGTGAATTGATCGGAATAGCTCCTCTATTCCTGACCGATAACCGGGATGGTGAGCCTGCCCTGATGCTGCTTGGTAGCATCGAGATATCCGATTATCTGGATGTTATCGCTCGCCCGGAAGACCTGCCTGCTTTTCTGGAGGCTCTCCTGGAACACCTGGCAAGCGAGCAAACGCCTGTCTGCCACTTGCTGGATTTGTATAACCTATTGGAGGGCAGCCCCACACTGCCAGCCCTGCAGGCTGCAGCTGATAAGTTGGACTGGAAGTTTTCTCAGCAGGCGCTGCAGCACTGCCCCTATATTC
>CAZXPK010000023.1:33077-34437 GCA_964642565.1 uncultured Anaerolineaceae bacterium | reverse complement strand
CTCAAGCAGCTCATCGCAGCCGGGTTCCCGGTAATGATTGAAGAGAGCTTTTATTTCGATACGCCTTACTGGCCAAATGATGACCTTTGGGCTGCCCATTATCTGTTGGTGACCGGATACGATGACAGTGCCCAAACCTTCACCGGGCAGGATAGCTTCCATGGGCCCAACCAGGTCATCGCGTATACCATGCTGGATAGTTATTGGCAAATCTTCAACCGTGTCTATCTGTTAGTCTATCCCCCAGCTCAGGAAGGAGCACTCAAGGCGATCATGGGTGATAATTGGGACCCGGATCTGAATCGCCAGCATGCCCTGGAAGTCGCTCAAGCCGAGACCCAGTCGCAACCACGCAATGCTTATGCATGGTTCAACCTGGGCAGCAACCTGGTTTATTTTGAGCGCTATGGTGAAGCTGCCAGTGCTTACGACACCTCTCGCAATCTGGGCTTATATCAGCGCATGCTGCGCTACCAGTTCGGACCCTTCTTTGCTTATTTCCATGCCGGGATGACCACCGAGCTGATTACGGTGACGGAATACGCCTTGGAGCGCACCCCCAACTCGGAAGAAGCCCTGCTCTGGCATGGCTGGGCTCTATACCGTATGGGAAAGAAGCTTGAAGCCGCGGCCGATTGGCGGAAAGCATTGGAGTACCACCCAGGCTATCAGGACGCCCAATACGCCATTGATTTTATGGCAGCCAATCCATAACATTTCTGGTTGGGTGGAAATCGATGTGAAAGCTTGGATATCACCCATGAGTCATTATTCATGGATGGAATTTAGACCGGTTGTGATTCTCCATTATTAGGTTGATATCCGTTGCTGGGTATTTACGCGAATTACTTATGACACGCGAGCTCGGGATAAGGGAAATTTAGCTACTTTCGATGTTGTTAATAGGTGATAAAGTCACTATTGACAATATCAAAGCACTTATTCAGTTGTCCGGGCGTAGAAATTGATGATATTTCCATCAGGGTCGCGGAACCAGGCAGAGCGACGCCCCCAAGGATAGGTTTCAGGTGGTTTTACGACCGGAACGCCCATTTTTGTCAGGCGTTCGTATTCAAGATCTACGTCTTCGACCTCAAATTCGAGGGTGAAGTTACCCCAACCAGCTCTGGTTATGGTTCCGGGAGCCATTCGTTCCATGCCTTCGCCCGTGAAGAAAGCCAATTCCATCCCTTCGAGTATGATGGGGGTAAAAACATCGTTCCCGTCGGGTTCTATTTGCAAGATTGTGTGGTAAAAATCTTTTAATTTCTGCGCATCCTGTGTAATGATACAAACGCCGCTGAATCTTTTCATCATGGTTTCCTCTGATTGCTTATGTACATCGACCTAAGAAACCTTC
>CAZXPK010000023.1:13276-32977 GCA_964642565.1 uncultured Anaerolineaceae bacterium | reverse complement strand
CTTTTTTCGGGTAGCCATACGATAGATGAGTCAGGTGTGTGTCCACCCATATGGATGATCTCATACCTCAATCCACCCAATTCCCCTTCGAAACGGTCTTCAAAGACCTGATCAGGCAGTTTAACCTGTAAGCCCATCACGACCTGGCGAAACTCTTCGGCCTTTTTGGGATCTGTTTTTTCCAGGTCAGAGATATAGGATTGGAACACTTCCGGGCTCCATTCACTTTTTAAGTTGGACAGCATCCGTTCCTGGCACAAGCGGTGTGCCAGTATAGGGCAGGTGAAAAGCTGGTTGCCCCAGGTATGGTCGCTGTGAGAGTGTGTATTGATCACCATTCGCACCTCTCCCGCTTGTGCGCCCACCGCGTCGAGTAAAGTCTTGATATCCCCAGGTGAGGATGTAGTATCTATCAAGATCATCCCTTTTGGTGTATGGATCAAACCAACATTAGCACCTTCATCAGGACGGATGAAAGCCGTAGCAAACGAGTCAATCCTGGCAATCTCCATGAAACCTCCTTTACGTGAATATCTTATATCCAGCCCCTCGCCAGAGCAGGCCATCCAGCTGCACTGCCACTGCACCCTCTTCCAGCATGGCCTTTTTATGTTCCTGGGTATATATGCCCCCTGCACCAATCGTTGGTATGCCCATCAGGGCCAGCTCATGTACCGTTCTCAGCGCCATGGGCAGGATCGCCGGACCATACAACCTGCCTTGCATCAATTCTCCATCCTGGGTTGGGATTATCCCTCGTGGTGGTGCCAGGCTTACCGCTACTGCGCCTGCCTGAATGGCGGCTGAGGCCAGCGCGACGGAACGTTCCATGGGCAGGCGTATGACCACCGGCAGCTCACCAGAAGCTGCCTGAGTGAGTGCAGCCACCATTTCAATGATTGCATCACTGACCACACCCACTTCCAAGCCACTGACCCCGTCAATGGACTCCAACCGTCTTGCCATCTTTGCCACCTCTACTACGTTCCGCGCCAGCAGGTGAACGATCACGGGCAGGGGGGAACGGGTCCAATGCCTGGCATGCCGGCGTAAGACTTGAGACAAACCGGGGTTTGGATAACCAGTGTGAAGGAGAAAGCCCCCGGGATAGGCTGCAAAGCGACTTCCATGAGCTGGTGTACGTGGGGTTAGGCTGACCGGGTTGGTGACAAAGGCCCCCAACCTCCCCCAATCGATCGGACCGTGGAGGTCTGGGAAGAATCCCAAGGACCCAGCCGCATTCATGATGGGTGGGTCAATGGCTAGATCATGCTTCGCCATGGTTCCTCGTTCCGAATCAAATCAGGCAGCGCTCTACGCATCAATTTGTTTTCCTCCAGCATTGAGTGTGACCATGTGTTCATACCTCACCATTTAAGATGATTGAGATCGAACACCGGTCCATCCTCACATACCAGTTCCCATCCTCTTCGCGCCGGTACCGCACATGCCCCACACAGTGCCATCCCTGCACACGGCATTGGAGTTGTGACCAGCACCTGCGCCGGGCAGGGTAACCCGGCTCTATCCGAGAGGCCAAGCGCAGCCCTTAACTCAGATAGTTTCTCTAATGGCACGTCCAACGCTATAAAATCCGGCCAATCCAGGGTTTCCACCAGGGAGCCGAGCGGGTAGACTTCCACCGCGGCTGGGAGAACCGGAAGGGTCAGGTCGGTGAACAAGGTCATGCCAGCATGAATTCGTGCCGCCAAATGGACCAGGGGCATCAGCCGTGAGACCGTCTCACCCAGCGCAACCAACCCCAGCCTTTGAATGCCATGTGGCAGGTCGAAACCATGCCCAAGGGGTCCCACCAGTTCCAGGTTAGTCCCTGGCGTCCAGGCTGTTGGATATAGTGGAGCTGCCCAAAAACCACGATGGGATTTTTCTACCGCGAATGTTGGGGTCCCCAGAACTGCCTCCGGGTCATCCACATCCGAAGCCAGCAGATACTGCCCTGCGGATGGAATTGCGCCATTTGGGCAGGCGATGCGTACCTCCATGTGCCTGCCCGGGTCAAGGCGGACTTCACTCACCCTACCCCTGGTACGCCCCATGCCTGCCTGGTATCACAATATCTGGCATCTCGTTCTGGAGCTCAGATATACATAGTACAAAGGATTTTCACTGCCCTGCACTGTAAATGCATTGAGGCTGGTAAATTCGATACATTGTATGGTCAGCTTATCACCAATAGTTTTCATGATACTTACGTTTACCTGCAGTTTATGCATTGCATTTTCATAACTTGTCTACAAGCAGTACAGCTTCTCCATTGACGACCATCTTGCCATTCTGGTTTCTGCAATGTGTCTTGAGCTCGATGATGCGCCGATCTGATTGCCAGGAGGTCACTTCAACCTCAGCCGTCAGTATATCCCCAGCCCGGACTGGGTAAAGGAAGTCCAGCGTCTGCTTGAGATAGATTGCCCCCGGACCCGGCAGTTTTGTGCCAAGTACCGCTGAGATCAACCCTGCGCTGAAGACACCATGAGCAATTCGCCCTTTAAAGCGAGTTCGCTTTGCAAATTCTTCGTTTATGTGGATTGGATTATAGTCACCGGTGATCTCAGCCATGCGTTGGATATCTGCCTCGGTTATCTCGCGGGAAAGACTTGCCTTTGCCCCAATCGTAAATTCGTCAGGAGAAGAATATTCAGTCATATGTTACTCTCTCTATTCAATCCACCCCTACCAACAGTTTCTTGCGCTTCAGTGTTTTGACAATAGGTATCAGACTCCACATGGGAACATCGATTTTTTCTGCAATCTCCAGCAGCGTGCAGGTGCCATCGGAGTAAGCCAGCAGGTTCATCATATCGCGCACTTGTTTGTGGGTTTGCTTTGTGGAGAGCGTTGGATAGAGGCCGCGCTTGTCCAATTTTGGCTCACACAGCGTCGTGACTTTTATATGCTCGTCAGCTTCAATGCACTCGATGCATCTACACAATACATCATAAGATCCTCTCAGCCCTTGTGGTGTTACAAGCATCAAGTTATCTAGCGAGGTGTGATACTCGGGATATGCTCCATATTTCGAGCGCATTATTGAGGCCACTGGCAAGTCTACGCCAGGGAAACAGTATTGACGTTCATCGCTGCCACGGTCAAGATAAGTGTACCGCTTAAAATCCGGGTGCATGTGTTTTAGCACATGAAGGGCTATCCTGTCGGCAAACGAGTCGCCCATACGTGAAGGCAGAAATGAATATGTTCGTTCGTCACCAACACAAGTGACGTTATATCCAGCAATAATGTGCTTCCTCATCTCTTCCAGATTACGACTTAGGTAAGTAATTGAGCCGATCGTTTCAGGGATGAATATAATTCGGTATGTATATTTTCGCCTTTTGGAAAGCAGCCACTTAGCCAGGAATGTCACCACAGTTGGCCCAGAGAGTTCATTGTTAGCCATTGATGGATGACAGATATAGGTTGAAAAGAATATCTCCTCTCTGTATCTCCCTGGGATGAGTAATTCCGCGTAGGTCAGGTTTCCGTTTTTAAGTTCACTTTTTACTACCACAGTATACTTGCCTTCTTTATTGATCTGTTCTCGCTGTTTGTGGGTAATGCAAAATCCCCACCGTTCCTGATAGAAGGATGTAATATACGGGATAGCGTCTGGTTGGTCAGGAAGCGAATATAGGTGCTCCTGCAACTCACTCAGGGAGACCTGTGTATCGATAGGTATCGAGTAACCAACCAGGTGCAGGTTGCATTTAGTAAAGTCGATAATTTTGTTTCCTTCGGGATCGAGCACATAGGCATCCCACACATTCCATTCACGTGGCACGGTCCAATCAAATACTTGGCTGCCAGAAGGAACTTCATGAATTACCAAACAGGGTATTTCTTCTGCAATGATGTTAAGCGTCTCGCGCACCCCATTGCCAGTAATACTGCGGCAAATGGGGAAAAGCTTGCAGACCTGCGCGTACATCAATTCGCCAATGGATTCCATAAGTCAGCCTTTCATCGTGTGGCGGGCTTTATCGAATATAGTAATCCCAGAGCCCGTCCTGTCGTAATCACTTCTGACACAGCATCATACAATGCATTTACAAAAATGGTTCGCAATCCAATACCCTGCTTGGGATGTTCACCACAATATAGTCCTTTCTCCCAGAGGATCTCACTCATAGGGTTGACATCGGTTAACACCCCCTCGTCAAGATCGCGCACAAACAGACCGTAGGTGCGCTCACTCGTCACACCTTGGGCGTCTGTGTACGGGCCGGTGAACTTTTTATGCCAACGGTAGGGAACTTCGTGCATCTCTTCAATATGATGATAGAAGGTCATACTGTTTTGGTCATCTAAATCAAGCACGGCGATCTTGCCGTATAACTGTCGCAAGATGGCAAATGGTGAATCGGGGCCATAGCCACTGAAATTATCGACCGAGAACTCTTCTGCGTGCACCCCAATCGCCGTAAAAGAATAGATCGGATGGCCACTACGTACCGCGTTTGGATATATTCTGGCAGCCTCAGTGAGCGCACCCATCTGGGACGGCGTGCTGCGAATATCGAATGGTACACCTTTGGTGAAGTCGAAGTTAAACAATGGGAACAGAACGGTGCCGCTCGATCCGACGGCTTCTAGAAAAGACTCCATGACTGCTTGCGGATTAGTGTGATACATTTGTAAACTGCGCTTAAGGCTGCTGTGGATGAGAACAATATCACCAGGGTGGATGCCACAATTACGCCAATTCTGCACTAGAGTTGAAATCATGGGTTTCTCCGTTGAAATAATTGAAACTTGTTCAAATGATAAGGTCTTTAAGGATGTATGATCATCAAATAGTCATTATGTCTGCATGGTATCACATTTTGAAGTTCTCATGATAGAACCCAGATAATCATAGGTAAGCCGGATTGTTCTGGGATTAAAATCAGGATGAATATACCGGCGATTACCGGCACACAATCCACCGTAGAAATACGGGTATAATCTATCAGGAATTTGAGAGGTACCTACCTGGGAGGCTCCAAATGAATGTTTCTAGCTTTATTAAAATTTTTGCGGCAGTTGCCTGGTTGGCGTTCTTTGGCTTGATCGCCATCGTTGCATTGCGTTCCTCGCGCGGCAAAAAAATCAAAGGCGCAGTGACCATCCTGCTGGTGGTCCTGGCGGCTGCCCTGGTCTTATCCACCGTCAGTGCTGGGCTGGTTTTCATCCAGCCAGAAGAGCGCGGTGTGGTCATATCAGCGCTGCAACCCACTGGCTACCGCCTGCTGCCCCTGCAGCCCGGTCTCCGATGGATCATCCCCTTCTTCGAAAGCGTGATTACCTACCCCATCTCCCGTCAGACCTATACTATGTCCATCGCTCCCAACGAAGGAGCCATCCAGGGGGATGATTCGATCACCGCCCGCACCTCCGATGGACAGGAAATCTTCGTGGATGCCTCCGTGATTTATGCCATTGACCCCGAAAAGGTTGTGCAGGTGCATATCGACTGGCAGACGCGTTATGACCAGGAGCTGGTGCGCCCATTGGCGCGTGGGGTCATTCGTGATGTGGTCTCGCAATACAAAGTTGAAGAAGTGGTCACCTCCCAGCGAGTTAAAATGATATCCCAGATATCCGAGGATATGAACACTAAGCTGGAGAACAACGGTTTGAAATTGGTTGATTTTATCCTGCGCAACATCACCTTCTCACCTGAATATGCTGCCTCGGTGGAGCAGAAACAGGTGGCTGAACAGCTGGCACAGCAGGCTGCCTTTGTGGTCGAGCAGCGAAGGCAGGAGGCTGAACAAGCCCGGCAGGTTGCCCAGGGTCAGGCAGACGCAGTGGTGATCAACGCACAGGGCGCTGCAGATGCGCGTATCATCCAGGCCCAGGCTGAAGCCCAGGCATTACAGCTCATTGCTGCCGCCCTGCAAAACAACGATAAGCTATTGCTTTACCAATACATCAACCAGCTCGCTCCCGGCATCCAGGTGATGCTTGTGCCGAACGACAATCCCTATCTCCTGACGCTGCCCACTCTCCCTGGAACAATATCACCTGCTCCTACAGCAGTTCCAACCCCATTGCCGACCGCAACGCCGTAAAGCATTCGAGTAAAATACTGAATTTACCAAATATGATGAGTCAACCCAAAAATACTCCCTCCGGACGACAAATCCGCCTGACGACTCTCTCAAGTTGTGCGGGCTGAGCGTCCAAACTGAATGCGGAAACGCTGGCGCAGGTATTGCGCCCCTTGCAAGGGATTTTTAACCCTGCCGATTACCCCAATCTGCTCGTCGGGTTGGGAGAGCCGGATGATGCTGCCGTCTGGAAGTTGGACGACGAGCGTGCCCTGGTTGTTACGACTGATTTCTTCACCCCGGTAGTGGATGATGCTTATGATTTCGGCGCTATCGCAGCTGCCAATGCCCTCTCCGATGTGTACGCCATGGGCGGCAAGCCGTTCCTGGCGCTTAATATCGCTGCCCTGCCTCCCGACTTGCCCATCGAAGTAATCACCAACATCCTACGCGGTGGAGCGGAGGTAGCCCGCCAGGCAGGGGTGGTCATCGCCGGTGGTCACACCGTCCAGGATAATGAGCCCAAGTACGGGTTGGTCGTTTTGGGCTTTGTAGACCCACAGCATATGCTCACTAAAAAGGGACTCCAACCGGGAGACATCCTGGTGCTCACCAAGCCGCTTGGGTTTGGCACCACCACCACCGCCCTCAAACGAGAACAGGCGAAACCGGCAGACGTCTCAGAGGCGGTGATGTGGATGAAAAAGCTGAACAGGGTTGCCGCTGAGCTGGCGCACGAATTTGACTTGCATAGCGGTACCGACGTCACTGGCTTCAGCCTGCTCGGGCATGCCTATGAGATGGCCGAGGCATCCGGCGCTGGCATCCGCATTAGCTATAGTAAGATCCCCTTCATTTCTGGTGCACGCAGTTATGCTGAGCAGTTCATTTTCCCGGGCGGTTCTTACGATAATCGTCTCTATTTCGGCTCCAGCGTGCACTTTGACCCTGCACTGGATGAGCCATCCCAGCTGCTTCTCTTTGACTCACAGACCAGTGGAGGCTTGCTGCTCGTCGTGCCCCCCGGTAAGTTGGACCAGCTCCTTTCCCGGGCAGCAGAAAAGGATCAACCCGTATGGGTGATTGGGGAGGTCATCCAGGGAAAAGGAATAGAAGTCACTAAATAGATTGATTATATGCCTATGCACACAGAGCTAAATGGATCACCAGGCTTCTGTGTGCTTTTTATTCAAAAGGGTGCCCTATGCCAGCAAGTGTTGAATTAAAATTTACCTCGCGCCACTCACCCGTCTATGGTCTGGGTGGCATGGTAGCCACTTCTCAGCCCCTGGCCGTCGCGGCTGGGCTGGAAATACTTTCGCAAGGTGGCAATGCCGCTGACGCTACGGTAGCCACCGCGGCTGCCTTGAACGTCACCGAGCCAACTTCCACGGGCCTGGGTGGTGACTGTTTCGCATTATATTACGAATCATCCAGTGGGCAGATCGCTGCACTCAATGGCTCAGGTCGTGCCCCAGCCAGCCTGACTATCGACCGATTGCGAAAAGAAGGCCTGGGGGATTACCTGCCACCCCTTCACCCTTACACCATTACCGTTCCCGGGGCGTGTGCCGGCTGGTGCGACCTCCTGGCTCGCCATGGGCGGTTATCGCTGAGTAAGGTCCTGGCACCTGCCATTCACATGGCAGAGCAAGGTTTCCCAGTCGCCCCCATCACAGCTTACTTTTGGGAACGCAGCACCGAACGGCTAAGAAATGCACTGGGCGGAACGGAGCTGACGATCGATGGATGTGCACCCCGTGCAGGTGAAATCTTCCGTAACCCGGGCCTGGCGCGCACCCTGCGCAGGATCGCTGAGGGTGGGAAGGCAGTATTCTACCAGGGAGAGATTGCCGAAGCCATTGCCTCGATAGTCCAGCAAGCTGGCGGCTGTCTTACCATGGACGATTTAGCCGCCCACACCAGCACCTGGGAACAGCCCATCAGCACCACCTATCACAACCTACGGGTGTGGGAGTGCCCTCCTAACGGGCAAGGGTTGGCCACGCTGCTGGCATTGAACCTGTTGGAGGGTTTCGATATTGCCCCCATGCCTCCCCTCTCAGCCCAACGCCTGCACTTGATGATCGAAGCCATGCGCCTAGCTTTTGCCGATACGCGCTGGTACGTGGCGGATCCTGCCTTTAGCCCTGCCCCTTTGGAATGGCTGTTATCCAAGGATTATGCTGCTAAACGGCGCAAGCTGATCCATACCGGTCACGCCACCCTCGACCAGTCCCGTGGCACACCCACTTCATCCTCCGATACCGTTTATCTCAGTGTAGTGGATGGTGAAGGTAATGCGTGTTCTTTTATCAATAGTAATTACATGGGCTTCGGTACATGTATTGTTCCATCTGGCTGGGGCTTCACATTGCAGAATCGCGGGGTGGGTTTTTCGCTGGACCCCTCCCACCCCAACTCCCTGGCACCCGGCAAACGACCATACCACACCATTATTCCAGGGATGATCACCGTGGAACCCAGCGGGTCATCCAGTCTCCCTAACACCCTGTATGCCAGCTTTGGTGTGATGGGCGGCTTTATGCAACCGCAGGGACACATGCAGGTGGTGCTGGATTTATCAGACGACGGGTTGGATCCTCAAGCTGCCCTTGACCGGCCTCGCTTCTGCATCGATGACGGTACTGCGGGAGGTCAGGTGGCTTTGGAAGAGGGGGTCCCATTAGAAACCCAGTCCGAGCTGGATAAGATGGGGCATGTGACCTACTCAGTTAGCGGTCAGGCACGGGCACTCTTCGGTCGCGGTCAGATTATCCGTCGAGACGCTGCAACAGGAGTACTATGCGGTGGCAGCGACCCGCGTGCGGATGGCTGCGCTATGAGCTTGTAAACCTATACTATATTGTCTTCCCCTTACCCCCCGGTGGGTTTTGTTCCCTTTCGTGCGGCCGGGTTGGATAAGGCATGGGTATATACAACACGGATGGCCTGCCGCGACCCGATTGAGGGAATAGGTTCATCAGCTGATATACCTCTTGGGGAACATCCGTGTCCACCTGCAAGCCCATTTCTTTTGCGTCTCCCACTCCAATTGGATAATCATGCGTCCATATACCGCTGGATAGCATATCTGCCAGGGTTTCCGCTTTCTCACGCGGCATTTGCCCGTGGCTGAGGATATTGATGATCAGGCTGCGAATTTGCCCGACTGCCTTGCGGGCTACATCCGCCATGATCAAGGTCTCGTCATCCACCTCATTGGCTTGTTTTTGTTCTACCGCTTTCAAGATGGAATTGGCAGGCCATTGACCAAGCTGTGGGTCCACAGGTCCTAACACCGCATTTTCATCCATCACGATTTCATCCGCGGCCAATGCCAGTAACGTCCCACCCGACATGGCATAATGAGGAACGAACACCGTCACTTTGCCCGGGTGGCGGCACAAAGCCATGGCGATTTGCTCCGTGGCGAGCACCAATCCTCCGGGTGTATGCAAGATCAAATCAATCGGCACATTGGGATCAGTCAGCTTGATCGCCCTCAGCACCTCTTCGGAATCGTGGATGTCAATATAGCGCGCCAAAGGGAATCCGAGTAATGCCAGGGTCTCCTCACGGTGGATCATGGCAATCACCCGCGAGCCCCGCTTGGCCTCGATGGCTTTCAGCAAGCGCACCCTGGCAGCCTCGATCATTTTTTGCCGTACAATCGGCTGAAGTAAAACCAGGATGAAAAAGATGATGAACAAATCTAATATAGTGGACATTAACCAACTCCTATGGATCCAAAACAGCTTTAAACCCAATATAATCTACGCTACCTGCACTCTTACCAGGATATCCCTACCAGGGTATCCTTACCATGGATAATATTCATCGGGATAAGTCTTGGGGGGATTCCTCGACCTGCCTGCGAATAGCCACACCAGCAGCAAGCCACATATGAAACCTCCCACATGCGCCCAATATGCCACGCCTCCTGAAGCTGCTCCACCCACTGCAAGCACTCCACTAAAGAACTGTAGCAGAAACCAGATAACGATGAAAACCAGGGCGGGGATATCGACAAACCAGGGTAGGATGAACAATGGGATAAAGGTGACCACCCGGGCGCGCGGGAAAAATACCATATAAGCTGCCAACACCCCGGCTATGGCACCACTGGCTCCTATGGCAGGCACCTGAGAAGTTGGCGCCACAAATGCCTGGGTTAGGCCACTCACCACGCCACAAATAAGGTAAAACAGCAGGTAACGGATGGAACCCATGCGGTCTTCAACGTTATCTCCGAAGATGATCAAGACCCACATATTCCCGATGATATGCAACCAGCCTCCATGCAGGAACATGGAGGTGATAAGAGGAATGCCGCATCCCTTGAACAGGGTGACCAAACCGGGGGTGGACGCCGTGGATATTCCATTCAGGATGGGTTCTGCACATAAGCTGGGGGTAACGCCATAAGTTGAGATCAGCCAGTTCAATTGTGACTGCACGAGTGGCAGCTCAATCAGCACAAACACCAGCACATTGGCAATAACCAACAGCCAGTTGACCAGCGGGAACGAGCGTGAGCGGATGGTGTCTTTGATTGGAATCATATCTTACAGGCGTTGCTTCAATTGCTTCTGTCAGGTATCACCCAAAACCAGGCTAAGACGTCTCGGGAGGCACGCTTTCTGGAACACCCTCCGGCAAGGTTCCTGGGCCAATCTCCACCTTATCTTCCATGGTGATCTGCCCGCGCAGGAAAGCCCCCTCCTCGGTGGAAAACGAAACTGTGACTACATTCCCCCACACCTTTCCAGTGGAGCGTATTTCCAGCCGTTCAGCGGTGATATCCCCCTTGACCGCACCAGCGACAATCACTGTGTTGGCATGTAGGCTTTGGCAGGTCACCCGACCCGTTTCACCCACCACGAGTAAGCCTCGCATAGCTATATCTCCCTCGAATGTGCCTTCAATGCGCACCCCCCCACTCCCGCCCAGGTTGCCTGTCCAATTGATGCCTGCACTTAGCACGGATGTGATCCGATCTAATGCAGTTGCAGAAGGGGTGGGAGCAGGCACGGTAGGATTTGGGTCGGCTTTCTTGCGGAACATTTATCCTCCTGTTACACGTATCACTCACTTGTAGGTGGCTCAGGTATTTCGATAATATTGTACCCCGAATCAACCCTGGAGTACCTCGACCGCCTCACCCTTGCCTTTTATCACACTCATTGTCTGAAACCTCTGTGTAAGGTTTCAGGAAGTGTACCTCTCGCGACGCGGCTAAAATTAGTGCGTTTTCTGGCAATTTATGCCATAACCTTGTTACTCTCTAACCATTACTCAATCGTGAAGATCGAGCTCCGCATTGGGAGAGGAGCCTTCCCGGCATGCAGAATCGTCTGCCTGGCGCTCTGCACCTGCGTTAGGTGCTCGTTGATATACATCCGTGCCAGGTCTCGTTTCCGCTCAGATACACACCCATCCTGCAGCATCAGCCACGAGTTGACCAGGTACACCGCCATATCCGCCAGGTCAGACGCATAATAATCGATCGCCTCGCGCTCCTTCTCTTTCAAAATGTCCGTCGTCTCTTTGAATTGCGCCGTCTCTTCGCTCAGTAGGGATGCGAGGTCTGAAAGCTCTTCCCCATAATCCAGCATAGCCCATTCATCGAGTAACATGTCCAGCGCGTGTCCGAGCAGCTTTCCGGTAGCCGCCACGATCTGGAGCTGGCTGGTACCTTCGTAAATATTGGTCACACGCACATCGCGGTAGTGGCGTTCCACATTGAACTCGCGCATATAGCCCACCCCGCCGTGAATTTGCAATGCCTGGTAACATACGCGGTTCCCCATTTCAGAGGCGTAATATTTCGTCAGGGGCGTCAAGGTTTCTGCCAGACTGGAAGCCTGTTTGAGCTTTTGGCGTAGGGCTAGGTCTGGGTTGGGATTGCCATCAGAGAGCTGCTCATATACCTTCACCCGGTCCACCCATCGCCCGGTTTCGCTGATCAATGCGCGCGTCGCCTCGATCTCACCCCGCATGGATGCCAGCATCCGCGATACGGGCGGCAGATCGCAGATGGGCTGGTTGAATTGGTGGCGTTCCATGGCATAGGTGTATGCTTCACGATACGCGGCTTCAGCAATCCCAACCGCCTGTGCCCCCACTGCCAGCCTGGCACCGTTCATCAGCGCCATGGCATAGCGCATCAAACCATATCGTCGCTTGCCGAGCAGCTCAGCTGGCGTATGGTTATACTGCACTTCGCAGGTAGGAGAAGCATGAATACCCAGCTTGTTCTCGATACGCCGGATGCGCACCGTTTCATCCCGCTCAACGACGAAGAGTGATAGCCCGCGCGCATCGCTGGAGCCTGCTTCACTGCGCGCCAGCACCAATGAAATATCTGCACAACCATTGGTGGCGAAGCGCTTAACCCCGTCGATATACCATTTACCGTCTATCTCATCATAGGTCGCCCTGGTCTGCACTGCACCTAAGTCGGACCCGGCATCAGGCTCGGTCAGGATCATTGCGCCCGAAGCCCCTTCCTGGCTAAAGCAGGGTAGCAGTCGCCTCTTCATCTCAGGCGTTCCATACTCATTGATGGCGGCAGAGATCTCCTGCAACCCAAAAACCGTCATCAAGCCCGCATCTGCCCGCGAGACAATTTCCACCATCATCTGAAAGACCGACTCGGGTAGATTTAATCCCCCGAACTCCCAGGGCAGCATTGCTCCCATCAGGTCGGCCTGCTTTAAGGCTTGTAGTCCTTCCTGGGTGGCAGCAGTATAGGTAACCTGACCATCCTCAAAATGTGCCCCCTCTTGGTCAGCTTCAGCTGCGCGTGGGGCAATTACCCTGGCGCATATCTCACCCAATACTTCCAGCACCAGGCGATAGTTATCCTTGGCATCTGTATAATGGCGCGGTGCAGCCGGGTATTCTTTGTGGTATTGGTATCCCTTCTCTTTAATTTCCAATACATCCTGCAGCTCAAGCTGTTCCAGACGGAATTGTAGGTCCAGATTATCCAGGAAAAAGTTATCGCTCATTGGATCTCCATATTTATTTGGCTTTTTCACGCAAGGATTTGATCAGCAAGGGCAACACCTCTGCTACATCACCCACGATTTTATAATGTGCGATCTTAAAGATGGGTGCATTCGGGTCGGTATTGATGGCGATGATCTTGCTGGATTGGTCCATCCCCGCCCGGTGTTGAATGGCGCCTGAGATGCCAGCTGCGATGTACAGGCGTGGCCTCACCGTGCTGCCGGTCTGTCCAATCTGGTGCTCACGGGAGATGAAGCCAGCATCCACTGCTGCGCGTGATGCACCCACCTCTCCGCCCAACACATTCGCCAGCTCACGCACCAGCTCGAATTCTTCCGGGCTATCTACCCCTGCCCCTGCCGCCACGATCACGGGTGAATCTTTAAGCCTCACCGTCGGCTCACGTTTTTCACGGCTCAACACCTGTAAGGCTAAATCTTCGGGAGCGAAAGCCACCCTCACTTTTTCAATCCTCCCCCTCCGCCGGGGGTCTGGTTCACCCCGGCGCATCACCCCTTCGCGCACGGTTGCCATCTGAGGTCGTGTCTTGGGGTTGACGATCGTGGCGATGATGTTGCCGCCAAAAGCAGGGCGCACCTGGTAGAGCAGGTCTCTGTAAGTCGTATTTTCCTTCTTGGAAGTGTAATCCCCAATCTGCAGGTCAGTACAGTCGGCGGTCAGCCCAACCTTCAGGGCACTGGCGATTCGGGGTGCCAGGTCGCGCCCTACCGGTGAAGCTCCAATCAGGAATATATATGGTTTCCATTGGCGTACCAGGTTGGTGATGACCCGGCAGTATGGCAGCGTGCGGTATATTTCCAGCTCGGGGTCGATAGCTAATAGCACCTGGTCTGCCCCATGCTGAATGACATGTTCTGCCAGTTCTCCGATTTGGTAGCCGCATAACACTGCCCATACTTCACTTCCCAGCTGTTTGGCAATCTCGCCCCCTTTTGCCAGCAGCTCCAGGCTGACTTCAGCAATGTACTGATCTTCTTGCTCGATAAAAATCCAAACGTTGCGTTCAGCGATCATTTTCATGCCTCTATCCAACAATATATTCCTGGATCAATTCAGCAATCAGCGCTTGTATCCCCTCGGAAGTCGGCTGAATTTCCTTGCTATCGGTGGTTTCGAGTACCACATAGTTGACTTTGTACACCTGGGTGGGTGAGCCCGCCAATCCCAGCCCTGCTTCTTCCACATTCAAATCTGCCGCCGTCCAAACATCGATATTGAGCTTGCGCTCCGCCAGGTACTCACCCAGCGCCTTCTCATTCTCAAACTCACTCCATTTTTTGAGCAGTTTTGGATATTCACTGGGTGTCGCCGCCATTTTATACTCAATCCGCTTGCGGGCTGAAGCTGGGCGGGGTCGGTTGGCAGACCCGACCACAGTGAGCAAGCAGGGCAACTGGCATCTGACCAACTCAGTCCCCAAGTCGAAAGCCCGGCGCACCACGATTTTATCCCCTTGCAGGTCAATGATCGCCTCAGCATACGTGATTTGTGGGATACCCAGCTTTTCTGCCACCTGCGGACCCACCTGGGCGGTATCTCCATCGATCGCCTGCCTGCCGCAAAAGACCAGGTCATACCTGCCTAATTTGTCAATCGCACACTTAAGGGTGTAGGAGGTTGCTTGCGTATCTGCCCCGGCAAATTTGCGGTCAGAGAGCAGCACCACGCGGTCAGCACCCCGGAATAGCGCTTCACGCAAGACCTCCGCTGCCTGCATGGGGCCCATCGTCAGGACGGTCACACTCCCCCCATTCTGCTCTTTGATGCTCAGCGCCATCTCCAGCGCATTCAGGTCTTCCGGGTTGAAAATGGCTGGCAGCGCGTTGCGGTTCATCGTTCCTTCCGCCGACATTACCTCCCCGGTCACATTGCGCGTGTCAGGCACTTGTTTAATCAGCACAACAGAATGATAGGTTCGATTGAAAGGCATTCACAACTCCTTGATGATAGAAATTAATTACATCGTATTGAGTAAGAAGTGTGCAATTAGGGGATTCCTAGGTATCATAACTGGCTATGAAACGCCAGGGGACACTCTTCCATGGCTCAGGTACACCATTTAAACCCACACGTGGGCCATTCGTCACGCATGCATCGGAGATATTTTCCCCTAATTCAACAAATATCTCTGCCTCCGGCGCACATATGTCAGCATCATTTTGCACCCGGTTGATTGCCAGCGCGATGCAGATTTTCCCCGGTCCATCGGTCCATTGTCCCCGTGGGCGTCCCTGCCGGCGAGCTGCAATGCGCTCGAGACCCTCTGTGGGTACGATGCCCCGAATAAGTACCGCTGCAGGGAAGCCCTCCCTCTCTGCAACAAAATTGAGCATCCAATACATTCCATAGGTAAAGTACACATAGGTGTGCCCTGGAGGCCCGTACAAAACCCGCGTGCGTGGGGTGTACCCAACGCTCGCATGGCAGCCAAGGTCCTCTTCGCCAATATAAGCTTCGGTCTCGACGATGATCCCCGCTGTGCGTTCTCCACCTTCCAGGCGCACCAGACGCGTTCCAAGCAGCTCATGTGCTACTTGAAGCGTTGGGCGGTTAAAAAATGGGCGGTCTAAACGCGGTGCGGAGGTCATCCGCCAATTTAACCACAAACACCCCATCCTGCAAAGCTATGCCATGTAACCATTTGCAAGCATGGGGTCTCTGGTGAACATTTATTCATCACTGGTTTAATTGGTAATTCGGCGCTTCTTTGGTGATGATCACGTCGTGAGGATGGCTTTCGATCAGTCCGGCATTGGTAATGCGCACCAGCTTGACCTGAGTGTGCAGATCCTCCAATGTAGCCGCTCCGGCATAGCCCATCCCTGAGCGTAAGCCACCCACTAGCTGGTAAACGTAATCGTGTACGTTGCCTTTATAAGGCACGCGCCCTTCGATACCTTCAGGCACCAGCTTGCCACTACCACCCATGGCACTGCTGTAGCGGTCTTTCCCATACCCTTGCATCGCACCCAGACTGCCCATTCCGCGGTATTCCTTGAACCGCCTCCCCTCGAAAAGCACCACATCACCCGGTGATTCATCCAACCCTGCCAGCAAGCTGCCCAGCATAACCACATCTGCCCCTGCCACAATGGCCTTGACGATATCCCCGCTGTACTTTATCCCGCCATCCGCGATCGTTGGGATGCCATATTTGCGCGCCACCCGTGTACATTCATATATAGCCGAAACCTGCGGCATGCCTGCGCCGGAGATCACGCGCGTGGTGCAGATCGAACCTGCACCCACACCGATCTTGATCCCATTCGCGCCCGCTTTGACCAACGCCTCCATTCCCTCCGCCGTAACCACATTCCCAGCGATGACGGGCAGGTCAGGCCAGTCATGGTGGATGCGCTTGATCGCCCGGATGACCCCTGCTGAATGCCCATGGGCGGTGTCGACCACCACCACATCCACCTCTTCCTTGACCAAAAGCTGAAGACGTTCTTCCAGGTCAGCTCCCACCCCCACTGCAGCTCCCACCAGTAATCGCCCCTGTGAATCTTTGGCAGCATTGGGAAAATCGCGCGCCTTCTGAATATCTTTAACGGTGATGAGCCCCTTCACCACGCCCTGCTCATTGACCAACGGCAGCTTCTCGATCTTATGCTTCTGCAGCAGGTGTTTGGCTTCCTCCAGGCTGATGCCCACCTTGGCCGTCACCAGCGGTTGCGCGGTCATGAATTGCTTGACCGGTAGGTCATAATCTGCTTCCTCAATAAAGCGTATATCCCGGTTGGTGAGGATGCCCACCAGCTTTCCAGATGCGTCTACAATCGGTACACCGCTGATATGGTAGGTGGACATGATTTGCTCAGCTTCCCGCAGGGTGGCGGTTGGAGGCAGCATGATCGGCTCGACAATCATGCCCGATTGTGAGCGCTTGACTTTGTCCACTTCAGCTGCCTGTGCCTGGGGAGCCTGATTGCGGTGGATGATGCCGATGCCTCCCTCACGTGCCAGGGCAATCGCCAGGCGCGCCTCTGTTACAGTGTCCATCGCTGCCGAGACGAGCGGGATATTCAAGCGGATGTTGGCTGTGAGCGGACCACTCACATCGGTCTGGTCAGGCAGCACCTCGGCATAACCCGGGACAATCAGGACATCATCAAAAGTGAGCGCTTCGAATTTGTTGAAGAGTTCTTCATTCATAAATGATTACTCCAGTGGTTGAGAGATATACAGGATATTCTGATTATCTTACCGTACAATGTGACGATTAATTGGACGATTTTATCACATCCAGCTGCGATATGACTAGACAACTTTGTCAGACAACCAGCCCGTCATGTGTGCACCAGGGTTTGCCCTCGGCTTGCGCTTTGTTCCCGCTATGGTATAATGCAAACCTGCGCGGGCGGATAGCTCAGTTGGTTAGAGCATCGCGTTGACATCGCGAAGGCCGTAGGTTCGAGTCCTATTCCGCCCACTGGCTTTGTACCAGCTCCTCTCACAGCCTGAGAGGGGTTTATGTTTAATAAACCTTTCAATAAAACCACATTTACTTGAGCACAGCTACAACCCATAAGAAGGCAATTATAATAACGAGCAGGAACATCAGTCCTACTCGTTATCTATTTATCGAGGAAACGATTATGCTCGTTCACTCTGCCTCACAATTACTTACTATCGCTGGCGCGCCTCAACGTGGGCATGACCTCGGTCACCTGGGTATCATCACGGATGGTGCAATACTTATCCGTGACGGGAAGATTACAGCTGTCGGCACCTCCGGTGAGCTGCGCCAGACATATCCTCACGAAGAGACACTCGATGCCAGGGGTCATGTGGTCATGCCAGGCTTTGTGGACCCGCATACCCACCTGCTTTGGGCCGGTGACCGCGCTACCGAATTCGAGCTGCGCCTCGAAGGTAAAACCTATCTGGAAATCCTGGCTGCCGGTGGCGGCATCCTCTCCACGGTGACCCACACCCGCCAGGCTTCCCTCCAGACCTTGCTTGACGAAGCCCGCCCGCGCCTGCGGGACATGCTCGCCTACGGTACCACAACAGCTGAAGCTAAGACCGGTTACGGCTTGCAGACCGAGGCTGAGCTGCGTATGCTGCAAGCCCTGCTGCTCCTGGATGCTGAAGGACCGCTCGAGATTGCTCCAACCTTCCTTGGTGCGCACGCCATCCCACCCGAATATAAGCATGACCCTGATGGGTATTGCTCCCTCGTGTGCTCTCAGATGCTTCCTTCCGTGCACCAATGGTGGAATGCACACCTGCCCAGCCGTCCCTTGCCCTTTGTGGACGTATTCTGCGAAACCGGTGCCTTCAGCCTGGATCAGTCGCGCCGCATCCTGGAAACCGCTAAGTCCCTGGGCTTCCCGCTCAAGATCCACGCGGATGAGTTCGATAACCTGGGCGGAGCCAGTCTGGCAGCTCAACTAGATGCCGTCTCTGCGGACCATCTGGTAAAAACCTCCGCGGCTGATATCGCGGCTCTGGCGCGCTCCAAAACGGTCGCAGTGGCACTGCCCTGCACCCCATTTGGACTGGCAGAGCGTGAATACACCCCCGTTCAGGCTATCCTGGAGGCAGGTGGCTTGCTGGCACTGGCCACCGACCTCAACCCCGGCACTGCCTGGGGTGGTAACATGCAGTTTGCTATCGCCCTCGCTTGCCGCTACATGCGTCTGACCCCCGCCCAGGCGATTGTCACTGCCACCCTCAACGCTGCTGCAGCCATTAACCGGGCTGACCTGGTCGGCTCTCTCGAGCCCGGCAAACAGGCTGACCTGCTCATCCTTAAAATCTCCGATTACCGCCACCTGGGTTACCGCTTCGGCACCAACCTGGTGCAGATGGTGATCAAACGCGGTAAGCTGATTGATGTTGGTCAGCCGTAGGTCGGGGTAATCCGGTTTGTTCTTTTACCGGATTGAAGGTGACTCATTTATGATATAACATATCAAGACTGCCAAGCCTGAATCCTGACATTAGAAAATAGGTAATCTATGCCCACCACACTCATCAAACTCAGCCCATCTGACCTGACTTTCCTGTGGGACGAGTGCCCGCGCTGTTTCTACCTTAAATACCTCCGTGGCATCAACCGCCCGGCTGCCCCATTTCCTTCCATATTTGGTGCTATCGATCGTTTGATGAAAGCCCAATTCGCTGGTCGTCCCACCTCCGATATTGACCCTTCCCTGCCCCCCGGGAATGTGAGTGTCTCCGAGCAATGGATCGAGTCGCTTCCAGTTATTCTCCCCAACCATACCCTGTCCTGCTTTTTGAGAGGTAAGCTGGACGCAGTTCTTGATTTCAACGATGGCTCCTATGGTGTGGTGGACTTCAAGACCTCCGAGCCCAAACCCGCCCAGATCCCTTTCTACAGTCGCCAGCTGCACGCCTACGCCTATGCTCTTGAGCACTCCGTTCCTGGCAGGCTTAGCCGTAGTCCCATATCTGTGTTGGGTTTGTACGTTGAAACCCCTCATGCCACCCTTACCTCCACTACCAGCGAAATTTCTTTCCATTTTCGTTCCACCTGGCTGGAAGTACCCTTTCAGGAAAGTGGTTTCCTGGATTTCTTGGATAAAGTCCTGTCGTTGCTTGAACTGCCTGAGCCCCCTCCCGCCAGCGAGAAATGCGCTTACTGCCA
>CAZXPK010000023.1:6626-13176 GCA_964642565.1 uncultured Anaerolineaceae bacterium | reverse complement strand
TAGGGTAGGAAATTCCACGGGTTCACCTTGCCATAGCTCTCATTCAGCATCTCGAAGTGCAGGTGAGGTCCGGAGGAGTTGCCCGTGCTACCAATGCCACCGATCACATCACCCTGGTACACACTTTGTCCACAGCCCACGTTCAAGGCGCTCAGATGGGCATACAGTGTTTGCCAGCCACCATCGTGGTCGATGACGATCACATTACCATACCCCCAATCGTTCCAGCCGGCATACACCACCACCCCGTTATCCGCTGCATACACCGCATTCCCCAATGCACCGGCAATATCGATTCCAAAGTGGTTGGTGGATGGGGAATAGTCGTATCCCGACAGAAAGTGGTTAACCGTTGGCCAGATGAATGCGCCTGTGCCGACCGCACCATCCACGATCGTGCCGCACGAGCCTGGACCCAGAATTTTCGCCACACCCGGGTTATCACGCGAGATGCGTGGTGCGCTCCATGTGACGTAATCACGCTCACCCCCAGGCACAAATAACATCGTGTCTGGCTCGATGTTGGGATGGGAATAATCGCCCAGTGTAGCTGGGTTAAGGTGATTGCCCGACCAGTTGACAATCACATCTGGAGTGACGTCATAGCCATGTGCTACACCGTTCAACCCCTCCCCTTCCGACCAACGATGGTAAGTGCCGTCCATCGGCATGATATTTAATACCACCCCCGGATTAATATTGTGTGGGTCATCCAGTAACGTATAATAATTACCCCACAGGATTGTTTCAGGTTTCAGCCCGAACATCTCGGCAATTCCGAAGATGGTATCACCCTTTTGTATTGTATATGTGATGATTTCGGTGCGCGGGCGGGATGGGATCGTAGTATGGATCAGTGCCAGTCGTGAAATGCCATATTGGTACACAGGCTTGGCGGCGGCAAATTCCGGCATGATAGCCGGAACTGCTGTGGGCGTCGGCGTGGGTGCTTCAGCTGCCAGGGCTGCTTCACGTGGCTGGCTTACGTTCGCCTGTTGAAATCGTAGGTAAAACAGGCGCATTCCCACCACTGCCAGTAATATCAGGGCAATGGTTAATAAAGCAGTCCCCAGGCGATAAACCGTATCGCCCAGGCCTGTGTGGGATAGGCTTTCCCAGATGAACTGTGTCCGGCTTTCTTTGGCTGCTTCATCCCCAAAAGGTGTCGGTTCTATCTCCTTCGCCTCTTCCTCGACGGCCGGGAATTCGTCGAGATATGGATCGTTTGACATGGTTTTTGTTCCGAGAGTATCTCCGGTTACTATGCCAGATGCTACTGCTCAAATTTACAAACCCTTTGTGAGGTTTGCATGATAACATCCCCTGGGTTAGGCGTCAAGCCACCCAAAGTCATATCACCAGCACCGCTAGGGTTGGTTGATTTGGTCGATTGCGGCTTTGGCAGCGGTTTGAGGATCACTTTGGGCTTTAAGCACGCTCACCACAGCCTGCTCCAGGGCTGGTCCGAGGGTGGCTACAAGATCCGCTGAGGGCATCAGCCAGGCGGAGTATGATATTTGCTCGATCACTTGGCGCGCCTCGGCCTCCCGCCAGCTCTGTAAGGCATCTGACCTTGGGGGTAGGTAACCTGCAGCATAGGTCCATTCCGCCATGAAATCCTTCTCAACCAGATATTCAACCAGTTTGACGCTCAGCGCACGTCGAGCAGGGTCCTGTCCGGCTAACACCCAGCTCCACCCGGTCGCCAGGGTGAAAGGGACACCATCTAGAGTGGGCAGGGGTGCCATAGCCAAATCGCCTTGTGCAATCTGCATGTGGCTAAAATAGGCTGATGCCCAGGTGACTGCCATCGGATATGGGTTACCCAGGAAAGCCTCCCAAACCTGTGCATCATTTGAGTATTGGGTTAGTGAATACGGCATCACCCCCGCCAGGCTGGCAAGCTGATCATATTCGAGGATTTTCATCAGGGGGGCTTCATCCAGCGAAGGACGTCCTTGTGCATCCTGCATACTTCCGCCCTCTGCCTGGTACATGGAAAGGGTAAAAAGCGCCTGTGGATCGGTTGCCGGGTAGAGCAGAACTTCACCCAGCGAGAGTGCTGTGACCAGGTTGCGCGGTGGGGTCTCGAGCAGTGATGGATGATGAGCCAGGATCATGGCATCCCCGGCGAATGGGATCCCATAAGTACTGGCTTTCAGGTGTGCGAGCTGGCGGGCGTACTCGAACCAGCTCTGGTCATCCAGTATATTAGTCAGACCATCATACGGATAAAGCAAACCCTTCAACGCGGCTGATTCGAGCAGTTGTCTTGGCAGCAGCACCAGGTCGGGCAAAACGAGTGGGGCTGCTGCATTGGCAGCTACCAATGAATCGAGTAATCCACCTGGCCCATCCAGCGCTTTCACTCGTACCTCCAGCCTGACCTCGGGGTTCTCAGCCGCATACTCTTCCAGGCGGGCTTTGAGTAACCCGCTGGCAATGCTGTTTCCTTCAGGGTCAAACTCGGGAGGTAGCCAGATGCGCACTAATAATCCACCCATTGGTAAAGTGGCAACAGGTGTCATTCCAGCAGTGGTGGGGAGCGCAGTTTCGTTTCCTTCGAGGGTTTTGGAAACAGTGGGAAAAAGCGTCTGCTCAGCGGTGGGGGTGCGAACCTGTGGATTTGCTCCCAGATTGAAAGGAAAACCGGTGCATCCCACCATGGCCGTCAGGACCAGAAATGATACGAACCGAAAACGCCGCGTGTTCATCGAAACCAATGACGCTGCCTAAAGTTTTACCGGTTGGCTGACCAGATCGACTAAAAGGTGAACCGCGTTCTGCACATCATCAAAATCCACCATTTCTGATGGTGAGTGAACATAACGGCATGGGATGGAAAGACACCCGGCCGGGACGCCTGCTCGGGTAATCTGCATGGCACGCGCATCCGTGGTCCCCCCTTCCAGGATTTCCATCTGATACGGTAGTTTTAAATTCTCTGCCCCACGCACCATCCAATCCACCACCCGCCTGTCTGCCAGCATGCCACCATCACGCACTTTGATGGCAGGGCCTTTCCCCAGGCTGACTTCCATTCGCACTTTGGTCCGGCGAGGGGTATCTCCGGTACTTGTAACATCCACCGAAAGCCCCAGGTCTGGATCAATTCCAAAGGCAGCTGTGGTCGCGCCGCGCAAACCCACCTCTTCCTGTGTGCTGAAGACGAAGTAAAGCTGGTGAGGGGTGTTCTTGATCTGGCGCAGGGTTTCAACCAAAATCGCTGCCCCAATCCGGTCATCCATTGATTTTGCCACCAAACGCTTCCCCAAATCCAGGAAGGGTCGGTCAAAGGTCGCCACATCCCCAATCCGCACCATGGCATCCTGGCTGCTGGACAAGCCCAGGTCAATATAAAGTTGCTCGATCGTGGGTAATTTGGTCATATCGTCCAGTGGTTCCATAAAAATGACGCCCGAGGCGCCGTTCAAGAACTTCACCCGACCACCAACACAGTTGGATGGGCGCACTCCACCCAAGGTGGTAAAGCGGACGAAGCCATTCTCATCCACTTGGGTGACCATAACCCCGATTTCATCAATATGTGCTGCCAGCATGATCTTTATGCCGTCAGCACTGCCCTTTCCTTTTTGTACGATCAGGTTACCCAGGGCATCCACCTGCAACGCGTCAGCATATGGCTCAACTTCCTCCCGCACAATGGAACGGATTTGGGTCTCGTATCCCGAAGGACCCTGGGTTTCGACCAGTTTTTGGATCAACGGTTTCATGCGAGCTCCTAAATGTATCCTTATGCCATTCTTGATAAATATCAAGACTCTACTGGATAAGTTATCCTGCCCTCATCTCTCACCTGCCAATACTGCTGGTGTCAGGCGCGATAAGGCGGTTCCGATCAGGTTCCAGGTATGCTGCCAATCGGATAGACGCACAATGGATGCTGGGCTGTGGTGGTATCGCCCCGGTACAGAGACCGAAACGCTCGGTATCCCCTCACGTTGCTTATGGATTGTCCCAGCATCTGTCCCACCTCCGCCAGGTTGCCGTATCTGATATGGGATCTTGTGTTCTTCAGCCGTCTCAATCATGAAGCGTACCAATCGCGGGTCTGATAAAGTGCTGGAATCACCAACATAGATCGCTGGTCCGGCACCCAACCGTGTATTATAGCGAACGTTCTCGTCAGCATCCCAGATGGGTAGGTCATAAGCAGGGGTAGAATCCAGGATGATGGCCACATCTGGGTCAAATGCAAAAGCTGCCACCCGTGCCCCGCGCAATCCAATCTCTTCCTGCACAGTAAACGCAGCCAGCAGGTTAATGTTTGCTGGAGCATGTTTGATCAGCTCGATCAGCGTAGCCACTCCTAAACGATTATCCAATGCCTTGCCTCGCAAGCTTGGCCCGAGCTGAATAAATGATGTGGCAAAAGTAGCCCGGTCACCAACTTTTTCCTTGCCTGTTGCTGGGCCCACATCGATGTGTAAGTCCTCCAGGTCAATTGGCTTTTTAGGGTCATCGCCGTGACCGAGATGCAGGGGTTTGAGGCCGATCACCCCCGGGATGTGATCTTTACCAATCCATACCGCTTTGCCGGCTAGGTCGGTGGCAGCAATGCCCCCTACAATCTCAAAGCGATAGATGCCCTCTCCATTATCATGGGTGAGCATTAATCCGACTTCGTCCATGTGTGCTGCCAGCATCACCCGTAAAGAATGCTCTCTGGAAGCGCGCTTGGTGACAAGCACATTTCCCAGCGCGTCAACTTTCACCTCTTCCGCATAGGGCCGGACCTCTTTCAATACAATTTTGCGTACCTCACCCTCGTCACCTGAGACCGCACAGGCATTCGAAAGGCGCTCCAAGAGCTTGATTTGCTCATCCCCAATCTGGGGGTAATTATGTTCATCAGCCATCATAGCCATGGTCAATCATCCCAGGTTAATTTCTCCATGAAGTTTTCATCCAATTGGGCAATAAACTCTGCTGCTAATCTTCCCACGCGGGTGATATCTTTCAGCATAATCATCTCCACGGGGGTATGCATATAGCGTAGTGGGATGCCTAACACGATATTGGGGATCCCCTCTGCTACCACTTGCATTCCATCAGAATCTGTAGCTGAATAGCGTGGAGCAGGTTCCACAGAAAATGGAATTTCCAGCCGCTCAGCAAGTTCTTTAAAGGTTTTATAGAGGAATGGGTGAACAACCGGCCCCCACATCAACGTAGGTCCTTCTCCCATAGGAAAAGTCAAATGACCAGGGCTTTTAGGTTCACTGCCGAAAGTCACATCGATGGTCACACAAAGGCTTGGATGAAGCTGAAAAGCTGAAGTTAGCGCACCTGCGGTCGTAGTTTCTTCCTGGGCGGTCGCCACTGCCCATACATCCCAAACATGTGGCCGTGAGTGAAGCATTTCCAGGCAGTAGGTCAAGGCAGCCACCGCTGCCCGGTCATCCAGGCTGTGGCCAACCAGTGTCTCTCCACCGGTCTCAAACGGAGGCTGTGCAAATGAGACGGGGTCCCCTACCCGCACCAGGCGGGTAACCTCATCTGGCAGCAACCCAACATCCACCAGGAGATATTCTATAGGCAATACGCCACCCTGCACGTTGGAAGGCAGTAGTCGTGCGGGGGGTTGAACGATCATGCCATGTAGCTCTTCTCGCCCATACACGGTCACCATCTGACCCGGCAAGACGCGCGCATCAATTCCTCCGATGGAGGTAACCCGCAGGAAGCCATCAATGAGCGCATTCACCATCAAGCCAATTGCATCCATGTGGGCTGCAACAATGATACTGGGTCGTGAATCAGATCCTGTACCCTTCTGCAATCCATGCAAGCTGCCTAATCGACTGACACTAAGGCTATCGGTGATAGGTCCCCAGACATTTTCGATGATGGGACGAACACCTGCTTCGTAGCCACTTATGCCTGGTGCGGAGACCAATTCTTTTAATAAAGGGAGGAGTTCGGTCATATTTATTTCTTCATGAATATGGCTAGACCTCGATCATTGGAGATCAAGGTATTTATTTGGATTGCTAAAGGTTTGGTTCTGTCGCATCAGTAGGTGTAGGCGTGTTGGGTGGGATGTTCGTTGAAGTTGGAGTATGCGTGAACGTTGGCAGCGGTGTCCGCGTGGCAGAAGGGATAGGCGTCTTGGTAAAGGTAGGTGGGATGAAGGGCGTGTTGGTGGGTGTTGGTGTAGTGCTGATCGTGGGTGTCTGGGTGATGGTCGGAGTATTGGTTGTCGTAGCGGTCGTTGTTGCGGTCGGCGTCTGACTGGGGGTTGTAGAGATGGTGGGTAGGGGTGGTGTGAAGCTGGTCGTGGGTGTCCGGGTGGCAAAAACCACTGGAGTCCAGGATGAAACAAGGGTGGGTGTGATGGTAGCTTGTCCAGGTCTCATCGGAGCCAGGAGCACTGCCACCAACCCGGCACAGTAACAGGGGATGGTTGCTAGAATCACGGCAACTAATACTTTGCGCAAACGAGAGCGGGCAAACGGATCAGATGTCATGATTATGACCTAATGCGGGGTGATGATAACACTAAGTCTATAAAATGGCAATCAAGGCA
>CAZXPK010000023.1:0-6526 GCA_964642565.1 uncultured Anaerolineaceae bacterium | reverse complement strand
CGCAGCGTAGGATTGAGGACACTAATTCCTGCCGCCGCCTTGGAGCAAGCCATCGCTATTTCTCCATCCCCGACTGCATTTATCGTCGCCACCCTCAAACCGGTGAGTTCATGTATGCCTCCGAGACGGCTTTAAATGGGCGCCTTCATCCAGGAGATACTCAGGTCATTCATACGATACAGGAGGCTTTGAAACGCTCCCTGCAATCCAATGTGGTCCTCGTATGCCCATTGGGGTTGGGTGCTCACGTTGACCACCAGCTCACCCGCCTGGCAGTGGAAGGATTAGGCCGTACATTATGGTATTACGCCGATTTCCCATATGTGCTCCGCCGTAAAGCATTGGTGGAGCAGCTGGAACAGGAAGGCTGGGTAAGCCAGGTGTTTCCTATTTCAGAGCAGGGGTTGGTGGCATGGCAAGATTCAGTCAGCGCACATGGTTCCCAGATCAGCACATTCTGGACCAACGATATCGCTATGCGGCAGGCAGTCGTGGATTATCTGCGTTGGTATGGCGGGATCCGTTTGTGGAAAATACCTGCGCCTTAAAAAATCCTTGCGTTTCCTTGCGATATGTGCTAAAATCACGCCGCGCGGTAGTCGGGAAAGGTCGTTTCCCCTCTTACCGCATACTTTTCATAAGGGGCAGCCCAGGTTAATCACCAGCTTCCCAAGTAAATATGAAGAATCGCTCCACAGGAGTGGTTCTTTCATCTTTATAGACAGGATAGGAAGATGCCTCCCTCATTCTTGACCAAGCAAGGCTACCAGAAACTGCAGGATGAGCTGGAATACTTGCGAACCATAAAACGCCATGAAGTTGCCGAGCGCTTACACGAGGCAATGGAAGGCGGAGAGTTAATTGAAGACGCCGAGTACGAAGCAGCCAAGAACGAGCAGGCTTTCGTCGAAGGGCGCATCCAGGAGCTGGAAATGCTTCTGGCAAATGCGCGCGTGATCGAAGATACTGCCAAAGAAGACCACGTCCAGGTTGGCTCAACCGTTACAATTAAGGAGGGCGATAACCTGGAGGAAGTCTACACGATAGTGGGTCCAGCAGAAGCCTCACCCCGTGATGGGCGTATATCGAATGAGTCACCATTGGGACGGGCGTTGATGGACCACCATCCTGGAGATGTAGTCCGCGTCGACGCACCAGGCGGAGCCTTCACCGTCAGTCTTTTGAAGGTGGAGTAATATAGGGGCTAAAGTCCAGCCCCGCGCATGGATTCCTTGCGCGGGGCTTTTGCTTAAATAAATGGTCGCATAACTGATTGTGAAATAGTTGTGGAGAGATGGCATGATGAATGAATTTACCAGCTTGGAAATGAACCGAATGGAGAAATTGGAACACCTGCGGGCTAAAGGAATCGAACCCTATCCCACACGCACCATACGTACCCATACCAGCCAATCAGCCAGTCGCCTTTTTGAAGCTGCAGAAACCACGGCAGCCGCCCAGGGTGAGCAGGTGCCACCCGTCAAAGCCGCTTTGGCAGGTCGGCTGCGCTCGATGCGCCCGATGGGAAAGATTACCTTCGCGCACATCGAGGATGGCGAAGGACGTATGCAGCTGTTCTTCCGGGCCAATGATATCGGGCAGGAACAGTTGGACCTTTTTAACCGCGAGTTTGACCTGGGTGACTTCGTGCAGGCCACTGGTGAGATGTTTCGCACGCGCTCGGGCGAAATCTCCCTGCGTGTGGAATCCTTCCAAATGCTGGCAAAAGCCATCACTCCATTACCAGCCGCTAAAGACGTGGAAGTGGATGGCGAGATTGTCCGCCACGCTCTTCTGGCTGACCCTGAGACGCGTTACCGCCAGCGCTATGCTGACTTGGCTGTAAACCCCGAAGTACGCCAGATCTTCCAGACCCGCGCGGCTATAGTGACCTCCTTGCGCAATTTCCTGGATGGGCAGGGTTTCCTGGAAGTGGAAACTCCCATTCTTCAGCCGCTATACGGTGGGGCAGCTGCGCGTCCCTTTATCACCCATCACAATCAGCTTCACCAGGACCTCTACCTGCGCATATCCTTCGAGCTGTACTTAAAACGACTGCTGGTGGGTGGTATCGAACGCGTATATGAGATAGGTCGTGATTTCCGCAATGAAGGCGTTTCTTTCAAACATAATCCTGAGTTCACCCAGCTGGAATTCTATTGCGCCTATGCAGATTATCTGCAGGTCATGGAGATGACCGAACAGATGCTTGCTTATGTATGCGATCACGTGCTGGGTCAGCGCAAAGTCACCTATAACGGTCACGAGCTTAGTTTTGAAATCCCATGGCCGCGTTTGGAGCTGCGTCAGGGGATCATTAATACCTCCGGGATTGATATTGCCTCCTATCCCACTGTTCATAGCCTGGAGGCCGTGATGAAGCAGCATGGGATTGAAACGAAACCGGGGGAATCACGCGGCAAGCTGATCGAGCAATTATTGACCGATTTCCTCGAGCCAACCTTGATCCAACCCACCTTCCTCTATGACTATCCGCGCGACATCTCGCCCCTTGCTAAAAGCAAACCGGGTGACCCGTTGACGGTGGAGCGTTTCGAAGCTTATATCGCTGGCTTCGAGCTGTGCAATGCTTTTACCGAGCTCAACGATCCCCTTGACCAGGAGAAGCGCTTCCTGGAGATGGGCCGCGATTATACCGCCGATGATGAGGAACGCCATCCTATGGACGAGGATTACTTGCGCGCGATGCGCTACGGTATGCCCCCCAGTGGTGGCTTTGGGATGGGAGTCGATCGTCTGATCATGCTCATGACTGATCATCCCAATATCCGTGAAGTCATCCTGTTTCCCCACTTGCGTACCCGCGAGGAATAATCTGGGTTAACTAACAATAGCACATGGGCCTATTTTGCCCACACGCATGAATGATAATTTACTTTGTCTGAGTTAAATCAGGATAAGGAAATACACCAATCCCAAATTTGGAGACAACCTCATGAAGGATCAAACTTTTCGGGTATATGGTTATCGCTGGGTGGTGCTGGCAGTATTCATGCTCATCAACCTCATCATGCAAATGCTGTGGATCACCTATGCACCCATCACCGGTCCCGCGGCCAAATACTATGCTGTCACCGACTCGCAGATTGGTCTGCTGGCGATGACCTTCATGATTGTATTCATTCCACTTTCCATCCCCGCCTCTTGGGTGATTGATAGGTATGGCTTTCGCCTGGCGGTCAGCCTCGGGGCAGTATTGATGGGTGTGTTCGGTATCATGCGTGGTCTGGCTGGAATAAATTATGGGCTGGTGCTGGCAGGCACCGTCGGCATCGCTATCGGCCAGCCTTTTATGATGAATGCATGGACGAAAGTACCAGCAAACTGGTTCTCCATTAACGAGCGTGCCACCGCGGTCGGTTTGGTCACCCTGGCCAACCTGGTCGGCGTTGCCCTCGGCCAGGTGCTCACACCCATCCTCACCGAGCAGATGTCCATCCCAACCGTGCAATTAATCTACGGTGGAGTGGCTGCCATCGCTGCAGTATTGTTCATTGCCCTCTCCCGTGAGCATCCCCTCACCCCACCCTGCCCGCCTGGAATGGAGACCCGCTCCCTGATGCTTGATGGTCTTAAACAAATCATACGCGCCGTGCCCTTCTGGCTGTTTGCGATCGTCTATTTCGTTGGAATGGGGATTTTTAATGGCATCAGCACCTGGGTGGAGAACATCATCCGACCACGCGGATTTACTCCCACAGATGCAGGAACCTTGGGTGCTTTGATGGTGTTTGGCGGCATCCTTGGCGCAGTTGTCTTCCCATCCCTCTCCGATAAACAACACAAACGCCAGCGTTACATGCTGCTCGGGGTCCTGCTGGCAATCCCTGGCCTGGTGGGGGTGACGTTCTCCACGGCTTATTGGCTTATGCTTGTCTCTGCCTTCTTCTTGGGTTTCTTCCTGATCAGTGTCGCTCCGATTGGAATGCAATATGTAGCCGAGGTCACCTACCCCGCTCCCGAAGGCACCTCCGCTGGGTTGATCCAGCTGTTTGGGCAGGTGTCGGTGGTTTTCGTTTATATTATGGAAGCGATGAGGAGCAAGGATGGCGCGTTTACCCCATCATTATTGATGGCGGCTGTACTTTTGGTGGTGCTGGTCGGGGTGATCACCCGGATGAAGGATCCACCCCTCCGAAATATGTGAGGGTCCAGGTTTCATTGCGGCTTACCTTAGAATTTCCACAGAGTGCCTCCCCCTCCAGATTTTGAATATGTCTCGATTGCCAGGCGCATCTCCGTCTCATCCGGCCACAATAAAATGATCTGCGACCGGTGACAGGTGAACCCATCCTGCCATGCTTTTAAACCATCCGGAGTTACTCGGACCGTATATTGTTCTGCCTGCGCAGGGATCCACTCCGCCAGCTCATACTTCTCGCGGGTGACATATGGGTAATCTACATAATGCCATAGGGGAATGCCCAGGCGCTCGGCGGCTTTGCGCGTCAGCACATGGTCACGGTGGTGACCCATGGCGAGGGGAATGACCGGCTCACACTCTTCTGTTAAGTTTTTCCGCAAGAAATCCGTCACGGGTGGGATGAGATAGGCCTCATCGGGTTCCAGTGGACCTGTGTTATCATCGGGCACTTTAACCACCGCCTCATCGGTGCCAGGAATATAGCGATAGATGTTATCCGGCACCGTGTAGCGCCGATAACCAGCTTTCAGCACCTGGCAGCAAGCCGCATCTTCCTTGCTGCGTGAATAAGGCACATCCTCCTCACCCAATTCCCAGAAAATATGCAGCATCTGTGCATAGTCGGTTAATGGCTGATCGAAAGGAGGGTCACCCGCGCAGATCGTCCAGATCTCCACCTGATCGCCCATATTCGTCAGCTCCCAGACCAATCCACCCACTGAGAGCACCACATCATCGAAATGTGGGGATAGGAAGACCCATCTTCTCATCCCAATTCTCCCGCTTCATCTGCCACCGTTTTGAAACGCGCCTCGAGCTCTTTTTGTGATACTTTGATGGAGAAAAGGATCCCCCCAAATAAAAAAAGGATTGCTGAGATGATAAAAAGGTACATGAAAGTGGTCTTGGTCAGATTAACCAACAGTACCCCAAAGATCAAGGAAGAAAGCGCCCCGGATAATCCGGTTGAGAGATTGTTGTACGCCATGTAGTGCCCTGCTTCATCTTTTGGAGCTAAGTCGCTTGCCAGGGCTGGGGCACTCGCCAGGATTGGCCCTGTAGCAATCGAGCGCAGAGCCGCGAAAACCAGGAAGAGTATGAAGTTGCTGGTTAGTCCCATCAATAAGGTGCTCACTGCACATGCGAACATTGCCCATAAGATCAAGGAACGACGCCCAATCTTATCCGAAAGGATGCCCGATCCTACTGCCGATAGCATCGTCACCACCAGGCTGATGCCCCCCATGGTGCGGAATGCCGCGTCGGGGCTGAGCGCCGGGAAATAGACCTCAAAAAAGTAGCGTGCAAAAAATTGCAGGCTATTAATTCCCATATTTGCCAGCAATACTGCCAGGACTAACCAGAAAAACACCACAATGCGTGTGCGCACCTTGAACAGTTCCCCCATGGCGCTCAAGATACTGATGTGTTGAGAGGGGTCGGCGGGCTGGTCTTTTCCCCTGATCACCACTGCATTGATGATTCCTGTCAGAGCAAACACACCACCGATCAGCCACAATGCACTTCCCGTCTGCCCGTTCTGATTGAGGCTGGTAACTACCAGGATTCCGATAGCTGCTCCCATTAAGGTCAGGAACCCCTGCATCCCAGAAGCCAGGCCACGCTGATTTTCAGGCACCACATCCACGAGCAAAGGCCACCAGGCTCCATTGCCCACATTGGTGAAAAATTGCATCCCGAAGTAACTGATGATAATGATGGGCAATGCCACCGGGAAAAGGATGGCTTTCAAAGCGGGGGATAGGATCAGGGCTGGCATCCCAATCAGCGGGAGCGCCACCAGTGCGCCCGTCAGGATTGCTGGGGTACGTTTTCCCCATCGGCTGGAGGTGTGGTCGCTGATGATACCCCAAAGGATGCTGACCAGGATGGCGAGCAGTGTTCCAAAAAATCCGATCAAGCCAACCACTAATCCCTTGCTTTCGGTCACCACATTTTCGACCAGCGTGGGAAGCAAGACGCTATTATATGAAACCCACACCAGGTTCGCCCCCAACATTAAAGTGCTCATGCCAAACAGGAACCCTACAGACCTTTTGGCAGCTGTGCTCGCGGATGTTGTCATGCTAACTCTTAAAGCATTAATTTCTGCATCTTCATCAGGTCTTCCATGGGACCCTTGGTTTGTATCTTGCGCTGCATGTAGGCTGTCATGCCATTGATCTTACGGTCCATCACACCCGCTAGCACCTCGGTGGTGGTCGTGATGGTAACATCAGGGTTAGCCAGGGTTTCCTTCACAAGTGTAGCCTCTTTGCCATCCACTGCCCGGATCAACCAGTCCTCGTTGGTATCCGTAAATCTGAAAAGCAACACCCGTGTAAAACCCTTCAGGCTGGA
>CAZXPK010000022.1:5493-34477 GCA_964642565.1 uncultured Anaerolineaceae bacterium | reverse complement strand
TTTAATCATCATATTCAAAAATATTATGTAGAGGTGAATTTCGTAACCAGTGAATACGTTGCGCAGAATTGGTGTTCAATTGAATGCTAATGATAGATTGAAGGACAATTCTCGCTTATGGTTGGTATTTCTGATTCTATTACCGTTGCTCCTAAACACCATTCGTACTCCCAACAATGATTTCGGAACGATATCCACAATTGTCCGTGACTGGTTAGCAGGTAGGATACATCTTTATGAGGCCGGTTCGGTATATTTCAGCTACACTCCTTGGTCCTTATTATTATATTTACCATTATCTTTCATACCCCATCCTTTTGGGCAGTTAATTTTTAATACGATTTCATTAAGCTTATTAATTTGGGCAACATGGTATCTGACCAAACCGATATCATGGCAGGCGATGGCAATATCGTTGACCACAATTTATACAGGTATGCTCATTTTCCAGGGTCAATGGGATGCCCTGGTCCTGGCATCACTTACCTTAGGATGGATTGGTTTACACCGTGAGAATCCCTGGCTGCTGGGGATTGCATTGGCAGGCATAACAACAAAATATACGAACGTAGTTATTCCACTGCTCCTTATTTTGGTAGCTATCCGATCGTGGCCAATCAAAAAAATAATATATATAGTAATAATTCCAGCAATATCATTGTTGATATCATTTTTGCTCGCTGGCTGGGATTGGCCACTGCGTTATATTCGATTAATGAACCTGGAATTGGTATATTACCAGCAGTATGAAGTTATTTCAGTATTTACCAAAACACTATATCCTGTATCTTATAGACTTATTTATCCTCCACTAGGATATATCGTGTTGGCTATCATCGGTGTTATCTCAGTCTATCTACTATTTCGAATCTCGCACCGAGGTATTAGTTTGGATTCTATGAACTTGGCCATTGCTCTAAACTTGGTGATTAGTCCGTATATTACTTTCCATCATATTATTTATCTCGCTCCATTACAAGCCCAGCTACTCAAAAAATATCAAGTTTGGGGTTTAGTTTTGTTTGGGGTAGCCATCATTGACCTTTTATTGATGTGGCTGGGTGTAGGGTTGATCATCTATCCACTTGCAGCATTATTGATATTACTAATAATCACAATTGGGAGTTTACGCCGTTCAGAAGCAACTGCTTCGGCTGGAATTGAAAACAGTAGTTGATTTTCATTCTATAATCTGTACGTAAATGCGATTAAAAAACCTGGAAAGTGGTTGCATTTTTTCAGCTCAATGTCAGTTGCTCATCGACCCATCCTAGGAAAGACCATTTTACCTGATCCCGATGGCCCAAACCTCTGTCCTCCGCAATCCTCAGCTTGAAGGCTTACCATTCTACTGGGAGGCCGGTTCCACCGGGGTGCTGCTCTGTCATGGCTTTACCGCCACCACGGCTGAAGTTCGTCTCTTAGCCCGTAGGCTCCATGAGGTTGGATATACCGTTGCTGCACCCTTGCTGCCTGGTCATGGCACCACCCCACAGGATTGCAATCGTTTTTCCTGGCAGGATTGGTACGCCTCGGTCGAGCAGACTTACCAACATTTGGCTGCTCATTGCCATCGCGTAGTGGTCGGGGGTGAATCGACCGGTGCTTTGCTTGTTTTATATCTGGCTTCCAAGCATCCGGAAGCCTCGGGCATTTTGTGCTACGCCCCAGCGTTGCGCCTCATGCTCGGGCATGCAAAGAATTTCCTTCTGTCTATCTTGGCACCCTTCGTGGTTTCTTTTCCCAAGCCTCCGTCAGCCGATGATAACCCTTGGCAGGGTTATGCTGTGCAGCCGTTAAAGGGTGCAATCCAGCTTCGTTATTTACAAAAATGCATCCCCCCTCTCCTGCCTCAGATTCACCAACCCATTCTCATCATTCAAGGCCGGCTGGATCCAACCGTCCACCCCCAATCCCCTCAGATCATTTATGATCAGGTCAGCTCATCCATCAAGGAGTTGCACTGGCTGGAACATTCCACGCACTGTGTCATCCTGGATAAGGAGCGTGACCTCGCGGCAAGTTTGACCCTCGGTTTCCTCCAACGTGTGCTCACATAGACCGGGCCATGAATAGAAATATCCTAATTTTCATTTCATTCACTAAAGGAGCCTGCCATGTCACGTCTTATCCGCTGGTATGACTATATTACTTTCAACGTTTACTTTTTGGGTCTGACCACACTTTCTCAAACCATGGGTTTGATCACACCATTGCTCGTACAGCAGTTCGTCGGTGAAACACAAAAGGCCACCTATTATGGTACTTTTCGTCTGTTCACCTTGATGGTTGCTTTGCTTGCCCAGGCACTGCTGGGGATGTTTTCTGACCGCAGCACGGCCTCTTGGGGGCGGCGACGGCCATATATCATGATTGGCACACTGGCCACAGCAGTATTAACCATCATGATCGGCTTCACTGCCGGGATGGAAGGTATGCTTGGATTCTGGGTGTTATTTGCCATTGGGCTTGTGCAGCCAGTGGCTTCCAACATGTCGCAGGCTGCCGAGCAGGCGATCATTCCTGATCTGGTCCCGGATGAAAAACGCGGGCTCTTCTCTGGTGTGAAGGCATTGTTGGAAATCCCCCTGCCCTTGATCTTGGTCGCCTTCACCGTGGGTAGGCTGGTCAGCAAAGGGAACATGTGGGCAGGTTTGTTGCTGGCGGTGGGTGTGTTGTTGGTTACCATGCTGCTCACCATGCTCATCCCTGAAAAGCCACTGAAAGAGGCCCCTACGCCCATGGATTGGCGACCATTGGTACGCTTATTGGCAATGACGGCGGTATTCACCCTCATCATCTTGGGTTCAGGGCAGGTGGTCAGGCTTGTTAGCGGGCTACTCAAGGACATCACCTCACCCACTACTCTATTCATTGTCATGGGTCTGTTTGGGTTGGCGGGCATGTTAGTCGCCGTTGCCATGGGGGTTTGGCTCAGTGTGCGCATCAGCTTGGGTAATTCAGCCCGGGAAAATCCCTCCTTCACCTGGTGGGTGATTAACCGCTTGGCGTTCCTGGTGGGAGCGGTCAACCTGTCCACTTTTGCGGTCTATTTCCTCCAGGCACGCCTGGGTTATGTAAAGGAAGCCGCGGCTGCCCCAGCCAGTCAGTTGATCTTATTTGTGGGGCTGTTCATCCTGATTTCCACCTTGCCGGCTGGTTGGCTGACTGATCGCTTCGGTGAAAAACGCATGGTGATGATTGCGGGGCTGGTGGCTGTGGTGGGTACCATCATCGCCCTTAGTATCCCCAGCTTGCCAGTCATCTATGTGGGCGGCTGTATCATCGGCATTGCGGCTGGCTTATTCTACACCGCCAACTGGGCGTTGGGTACGCTTCTGGTTCCTAAGGAAGAGGCAGGTCGCTACCTGGGCATCTCGAACCTGGCCGGTGCGGGTGCTGGTGCGGTGGGTGCTTATATAGGTGGTCCCATTGCTGATTTTGTTACCGCCCAGGTGCCCCAGATACCCGGTTTTGGTTATGTGCTGATCTTCAGCATCTACGGTTTGCTGTTCTTATTCTCCGTCCTTGCCCTGACACAGGTGAAGAGTACTCATGGTTGAATTTGAAGTGGTACAATAAAGTTGGTAACTTACCAGACATAAGCTACAAAGGGTGATTACTATGATTGTGGGGGTTGTGGGTTATCGATTCGATCATTATGCTTATATAAGGAACATCGTCGGAAAAATTCCCGGGATTGAATATCGGAAAGCAAAAGATCTGTTCGCCTATGTGAACGCTGGTGCGCACACTCTGAACCGTGTTTCAAACCGTGAGATCATATCGACTTTCGATCTTAATAACCAGTTTTATGATTTCAATTTGAATAAAGTCGATCTCATGCACTTATTTAACGGGATCAGTTATGGTCGCATACCTTGGGTTACTACATTCGAAACGATCCTTCCCAGGTTTAGAATTGTTGTGCAGAAGACTCATGGATCATCCCCCGGTTTTGCGAGCGAGTGGAAGTTGCGTAAAGCTTTCGATGTACTCGCCAGTAATACTTGTAAGCAGATCATTGCCATATCTGCTTGTGCGCGAAACATGCAATGCGAGCTTCTGGCAGAATTCAGCAGCTATAGGGAAGATATAGAAAGAAAATTGGTCGTTATACATCCTCCCCAGGAGGTGTTGGTCTCACAATTTACGGATAAACAGGTTGACCTTAATGGTCGAATAAAATTTATGTTTGTTGGTAATGCATTCTTTCGAAAAGGAGGTAGGGAGGTCGTTGAAACCATAAAAAATCTCAGGGACCAATATCATTACGATATAGAATTAATCATCGTGAGCGCTCTCCATGCTGATAGTTACGCGATTGAAGTACACCCTGATGATGTTCAACGAATGGCAACCTTTTTTCAAGAGAACCGCGATTGGATTAAATATATTCCTCACCTGCCAAATTCTGAAATTCTGGATCTGATGAAACAGGCTCATATTGGTCTATTACCTACGTATGCCGATTCGTATGGCTATGCTGTCCTGGAATTCCAGGCTGCTGGGTGTCCGGTTATCAGCACTAATGTCCGGGCGTTGCCGGAAATTAACGATAATGAGAAGGGTTGGATAATCGAGCTTCCTAAGAATCGGCTGGGTGAAGCTATTTACTCGACAGAATCAGACAGGTCGGTCATAAGCGATGCCATTCGAACAGGCCTGGAAAAGGTCATGCATGAGATTTTTTCCGATAGGTCAATCATCCCCATAAAATCAGAACAAGCTATCTTAAGCATAAAATCTAGACATTCAAAGGAAATTTTTTCTTCTCAAATGAAAACAATCTATTTGAATGCAATCAGCTAGGCTGCGCAGCTATATAAAATTTATCCTGGTCAGGCTTTCCCGCGACCTGATCTCATCATCGGTTAGTCCGATAAAAATCTGTCGCCTTTCCTCCTCGTTGGGAATCCGTTCCACTAATCGCTTTTCTTCAGCCTGTTCAACAGCCCACTTGGACTGTGATTGAAAGACAGGATTTCGGGAAGGTCTGCTTCAGACGATGTAAATGGTCCCATACAGATAAATATGTAAGGATGGGGATTTTACCTTCCATCCGCCAGGTTTGTGATTTGTTCGAGCATGCTGCATAGCTGCGGTCCCAGATACCGCAGCTCTTCGCGGTGCATGCTGGCCAGGCTCTCCAGCACCCCTACGCCTTTCTCGGTCAGTCCGATAAATACTCTTCGCCTGTCCTCCTCGTTGGGCGTCCTTTCCACCAATCCCTGTTCTTCCAGCCGGTCCACCAGCCCAACCGCGCTGTGATGGCGAATTTGCAGCCTTTCTGCCAGTTCACCAATCGTTACTTGCTCCCTACCCGGAAAGCCAATGATGAAGAGCAGAGCCTGGTGTTGCTGCAAGGTGATACCTGCTGTCTCGACCGCATTTTTACTGAAGCGTAAGTAATGCCGCAGGGCATATCGAAATTCTGCCAGGGTTTCGTAATCAGCTTTGGAAAAAGTCGAGAAATCCGTCATCGCTCCACCTACGTATAATCAAATGCAGCCTTGTATGGATGGAATTTATCCCAAAAGGTTGACTTACATCGTTATACGATATATAATCAATTTTATCATATTTTCGTGAGAAACCTATGAGGGAATGGTTTAATCACTGCCTGATAGGAGGATTGGATGGCACAGTATAAATACTTGATTATCGGTGCCGGTATGACTGCCGATGCAGCCGTACGTGGCATTCGTGAGCTGGATAAGGATGGTGAAATTGGGATGATTGGGAACGATCACAATCCACCCTATAATCGCCCGCCCTTAACCAAAGCTCTCTGGAAGGGTAAGCCACTGGAAAGTATCTGGCGCCGAACGCAGGATTTTACCGTGGACCTGCACCTGGGGCGAACTGCCCGGTCAATTGACCCGCATAAAAAAGTGGTTCGGGATGATCAGGGAGTAAATTACACGTATGAAAATCTGCTTCTGGCGACGGGGGGTACTCCCCGCAAGCTACCCTTCGGTGCGGAAGATATCATTTACTACCGCACCCTTGATGATTACCATCTCCTACGCGAACTAAGTAACCGGGTCAACCATTTCGGCGTGATTGGTGGAGGGTTTATCGGTTCAGAGATCACCGCCGCTTTGACCATGGACGGTAAAAAAGTGACCATGTTTTTGCCTGAAGCAGGGATCGGCTGGCACATTTACCCGCCTGAGCTTTCCGATTATCTGAGCGAATATTTCCGGCAAAAAGGTGTAGAGGTTCTGACGGGTGTGAGAGTAATGGATCTACAAAAGCATGATGATGCCTTCCAGCTGGTTACCGATCATAATGATAAAATCCGCGTGGATGGAGTGATCGCCGGGATTGGCATCCAACCTAACGTGGAGCTGGCTCAAACCGTGGGCATAAAGATTGGCAACGGTATTGTGGTCGATGCTACCCTTCATACCAGCCTGCCTGATATTTTTGCCGCCGGGGACGTAGCTGAGTTCAGCAATCCCACGTTAGGTAAGCGCTTGCGCATCGAGCATGAAGATAACGCCAATACCATGGGCAAGCAGGCTGGTCGCAATATGGCGGGCGCCGATGAGCCCTACCATCACTTGTCTTATTTTTACTCCGACCTGTTTGAGCTGGGTTATGAAGCCGTTGGAGAGCTCGATACGCGTCTGGAAACCTTTGTGGATTGGAAAGATCCTTTCAAAAAGGGGGTGATTTATTACCTGGCAGGTGGACGGGTGCGGGGTGTACTGCTCTGGAATGTTTGGGATACCGTCCCGAAGGCGCGCGCCCTGATTGCCGAGCCAGGTCCGTTCACAACCACTGACTTAAAAGGTCGGTTGTGAGAAGGATGGATACACCATGACGATGGTGGATGAGTTAGCCTCCTTTGTCGTTGCAGCTGATTATGGTCAGCTCTCACCGTTAGCTCAGTTACAGGCGAAGATCCGTGTGTTGGACGCCTTGGGTTGCGCCATCGGCGCCTCAGATTCACCCGTAATCAAGATGATTGCCACCCAGAATGATGATTTTGGGGGTAATCCCCTCTGCACCCTGATCGGAGGTGGTCGGACTGCCCCCGACCGGGCGGCTTTTTATAACAGTGCCCTGGTACGCTTTCTGGATTTTAATGACAGCTACCTTGCCAAAGGGGAAACCTGCCATCCGAGCGACAACCTTGGAGCAGTGCTGGCAGCTTGTGAGTACGCCGATGGGACTGGCAAGGACTTCCTGACTGCCCTGACTGTGGCTTATCAGGTACAGTGCCGTCTGAGTGATGTCGCTCCGGTTCGGGCCCGGGGGTTTGACCACACCACCCAGGGTGCTTACGCGCTCGCCGCTGGGGTAGCCAAAGCTCTCCACCTGGATCAGATAAAGACCGCCAATGCCATTGCCATCTCTGGGACTGCGTTTAATGCTCTGCGGGTCACCCGCACCGGCGCTCTCTCCAATTGGAAAGGCCTGGCTTACCCCAACACCGCTTTCGGGGCTACCCATGCCGCCTTCCTCGCTATGCGTGGCATTACCGGTCCAGGCGAGGTGTTTGAAGGCAACAAGGGATTTATGGACGCGATTTCCGGGCATTTCTCGCTGGATTGGTCCAAAGAAGACTTGGAGGTGATCACCCAGACGGTGGTGAAGCGTTACAATGCTGAGATTCATTCCCAGGCGACTATTGAAGGTGTTTTGGAGCTGAAACACGCTCAGCAGATCAATGCCTCAGCTATCCAAAAAATCGATATCGAAACTTTCGATGTAGCCTATAACATCATCGGTGGAGGTGAAGAGGGCGAAAAGTTCACCGTGCGCACCAAGGAAGAGGCAGATCATAGCCTGCCCTACATCGTGGCAGTCGCCATCCTGGATGACCAGGTGCTACCGGCTCAATACCTGCCAGAGCGAATCCAGCAAAGTGATGTGCAATCACTACTCCACAAGGTCAAAGTTCGTCCGCTGGCTGAGTTCAGCCGGCGTTTTCCCGCTGAGATGCCCTGTCGCATCACCATCAGCCTCAATGATGGACAGGTGCTCACCAAAGAAAAGCAGGATTATGAGGGTTTTCGAAGCCGCCCAATGCAGTGGGGGACCGCGGTGAAGAAGTTTGAGCAGCTCACTCAGCCTCATATCCCAACCATGCTTCAAAACGAGATTGAAGACGCTGTTCAGCATTTGGAAAATATCCGTGTCTGTGACCTTACCACACTGCTGGAATTGGCGAAAAAAGTAACGCTAGGAGGAATGTAATATGGAACCAACAACTACCTCGCAAGAGGATCGAGCGTTTCCTTTCTTGAGAATTAACCAACGGCAAGCCAAGCCACGCAAAAGAGGTGTTACCGAGATCCGCGGTCCATACTATTCCCCGATGGGCAAACGTTACCTGGAGGATATCCTTGAGACCATGGGCGCTTACGTGGATGTGCTGAAATTCGCCGGGGGCTCATTTAGTCTGATGCCGCGTAAAGCCGTCAAAGAGCTCCTGGATCTTTGTCATCGTTACGATGTGCTTATCTCCACTGGTGGCTTTATCGAGCACGTCCTCACCCTGGGTCCGCAGGCGGTCGATCAATATATCCAGGAATGCAAACAGCTCGGGTTTGACATCATCGAAATATCCAGTGGCTTTATCTCCATCCCCACCGATGATTGGCTGCGTCTTATCGAGAAAGTCCAGAAAGCTGGGCTGAAAGCCAAGCCTGAAGTGGGCATCCAATTTGGAGCAGGCGGCGCTACTGCCGTTGCCGAGCTGGCAGCAGAAGGTACCCGCGACCCCGAATGGGCCATCCAGCAAGCCAAACGCTTTGTGGATGCTGGTGCCTATATGATCATGATCGAATCTGAAGGGATCACCGAAAACGTCACCACCTGGCGTACGGACGTTGTTGCCAAGATCATCAATGCCATCGGTCTTGAAAAGCCAATGTTTGAAGCTGCCGACCCGGAGGTTTTCGCCTGGTACATCAAGAATTATGGCGCTGAGGTCAACCTGTTCGTCGATCACAGTCAAATCGTTCAGCTTGAGACCCTGCGTGCAGGCATCTGGGGAACCAAGAGCCTGTGGGGTAGAGTATTAACCTATAAAGGCTGACCCGTTATAATAGGTAAAGCATTGATAACCGCTTAGATCATGGTCAACATCGCTCCAAGGTTGACCATGATTAATATGAATGCGCGGTAATGAAACAAGGAACAGGAGACTACGATGAATATCCATGACGATCCTGATGATTTTGATTTTCGTGATGCCTTGAAATTACAAACGCGCCAAATTTCCAAAGAAACATTTGATAAGTTTGAAGGTTATGTTGCAGAAATATTCTCTGCCTTTGGTCTGGATCTAAATACTCCCGCCACCAAAGATACCCCTCGCCGGTTTATCAAAGCCCTTTTTGATGCTACTGAGGGTTACGATGGTGATCCCAAGCTGTTGCGGGTCTTTCACACTGAATGTCGGGGTGATCCCGACTGTCGGATCAGTCAGGTAGTGGAGGGTCCAATCCACTTTTTCTCTCTGTGTGAGCACCATGCCTTCCCCTTCTCCGGGATGGCTTACATTGGGTACATCGCTCACGAGAATATCATTGGCATCTCCAAGCTAACCCGCATGGTGAGGCTCTTTGCCAAGCGCTTCGCTGTTCAAGAACGCATCGGTCAGCAAATTGCGGATACGCTGGATACCATGCTTCACCCGCATGGTGTGGCGGTCTTGCTGGAAGCCCATCACTTGTGTGTGGAGATGCGTGGAGTTCGTGAAACTGCACCCCTCACGCGTACCACCGTCTGGCGAGGTAATTATGCTAACGATCCTGCATTGCGCACCGAGTTCCTGGCGGCATGCCATTCATCACTGAGTTAAGCTCGTCAGGTAGTCGCTACCAACGATGATAGGATAAAGGTGTCTTTTTGTAAATAGAGGGTCAATGGGACGAGAGATCAAGATGTCACTAAAAGATAGACGGGTGCTCATCACTGGTGCGGCGCGCAGGGTTGGACGTGAGCTTGCCCTCGCGGTCGCCCGGGCTGGTGGTGATGTGGTCATTCACTACGGTCAATCGCAAGCCGATGCGCAAAGCCTGTGTGAAGAGATTCGGGCCTTGGGCAGAAACGCATTCCTGCTCCAGGCTGACCTCAATAACCCCTCCCAGGTAGGTACTCTGATCCCCCGTGCCAGTGAACATGGTAGCTTGTTTGCCCTAGTAAACAATGCAGCCATCTTCGAGCCCCTCTCCTGGCAAAGTACCACACTGGAGGCATGGAATCATCACCTGATGGTCAATCTAACCACGCCCTTCCTGCTCAGCCAGGCTTTTGCCCGCCTCCTACCATCCGGTGAAACCGGTCGTATTGTGAACTTATTGGATTGGCGTGCCTTGAGACCAGGTGCCGATCACCTGCCTTACACCATCAGCAAATCCGCCCTGGCTGCCCTCACCCGCTCTCTTGCGGTCGCCTTGGCACCCCATATCAGCGTGAACGGTATGGCACTCGGAGCAGTGCTTCCACCAAATGAGAGTGTTGCGGCTCCCAATATCCTTAAAAACGTCCCTGCTGGCAGGTGGGCAGAACTGGATGAAGTTAGTCAGACCTTGATCTTCCTATTGGAAGGCCCCTCATATATCACGGGAGAGATCATCCACATCGACGGCGGTCGGCATCTGGTATAGTCAGCGTGAGATGAGCACAGTTATTCATCAAGCTTGCTTGCTGCTTGGCTCAAATATCGAACCTGAGCTAAATATTCCCCGAGCGGTGGTCCTACTCCAGGAGAAACTGACCATCCTGCAGGTTTCCTCCATCTGGGAATCTACTTCAGTGGATTGCTGCTACCCCGATTATTTAAATATGGCTTTGTCGGTCTCAACCTCCTTGGATGCGAAACAGCTTAAAGAACAAGTGCTCCGTCCTCTGGAAGCGCAAATGGGGCGGGTGCGCACTGAGGATAAGAATGCTTCGCGCCCAATTGATTTTGACATTATCCTGTTTGATGGGGCACTGCTGGACCCAACCTTGTGGCAGCATGCCCATCGGGCGGTCCCCGTGGCTGAGCTGTTCCCCGATTATCATTCTGAAGACGATGCCTCCCTCAAAGAGGTCGCTACACGCCTGGCACAGTCAACACCCGTTCAGATACGGAAGGATATTTCCATCTCTCTTTCATCGCGCAGTTGAATGATATCGTTCATCATTTATCCAGGCTGTTGGTCAAGAAATTCCCCATGTCTTCTCAAACCCTTCGCCACCTCATCCTCCTCTGGTTAGCCTGGATCTTTGTACTGCTGGGTTTTCAAGCCTGGACGGTGATGCGCTTTCAGATAAAGCATCCTGATTATGCCCTGGAATGGACACCCATCGATACCGCCCTCACCTATAAGCTCAATAAGCCTTACCTGAATGAGCCCTTCATGAACCGGCAGGTGGCCTTCGACTCGGAATACTACCTGTCAATTGCCACGGTAGGCTATGCGGATCCCAAAGTCACCGCAGGAGAAATCCATGGTGAGCGTGTCTCGTTGAATTATGCCTTCATGCCGTTTTATCCCTACGTGATAAAGGTGGTCGCTTTCCCATTAAGAGTACTTCAGCTTACCCCCATTGCCACCTCCACCTTGGCGGGTGTGATCGTCTCAGTGGTTGGTACGCTGGCTGGCATACTTGCACTGTATGATCTGGCGCACGAGGAATTGGGTGAGGCTGGTGGGTGGCGAGCAGCTTTCTACCTGCTTATCTTTCCCGCCGGTTTCTTCCTGGCTATGGTTTATACCGAGGGTCTGTTCGTTGGACTGGCTTTCGGTGCTCTCGCTCTCATCAAGCGCCAGCAATGGTTGTGGGCAGTCATGCTCGCGGTCTTGTCCACCTGGACCCGCGCGGTTGGCGTTGCCCTAGTCATCCCCCTCGTAATCGCTTTTGTTCGAACCGACGAGTGGAAACAGATCAGCTTATCCCGATCAGGACTGAAACACTTGGCTCTCGCTTTGTTGATGTTTACTCCTTTATTGGCATATTTCGTATGGAGGTTCTCTTTTTGGGGCCAGATGTTCCAGCTGGTCGAGGATAACTACTTTGGGCGCCAGTTCCTTGACCTTGGACCGTCCATATCAGGCTGGACGAATGCCTTCCTTTCCTTGTTTGGTACCCATTACCAGACCGCAGCTTATTATATGGTTGAAATTGGTGCCACCCTGCTGGGCATCCTCGCCTGTATTTTTACCTTCCGCCGCTATCCAGAAGCGGCTTCCTTCAGCCTGGCAGTGATCATTATCTCCCTGACGAGTGGCTATCCTCAGGGTATGCATCGTTATGTGATGACCGCTCCCGTTGTCTTCCTATTTCTTAGCCGCCTGGGCAAGAACACGGCTTTTGATCGTGCCTGGATCATCCTCAGTACCCTGATTATGGGTGGTATGGCTCTTCTATTCGCTGCCGATATGTGGGCAGGTTGACAGCCTCACAATCATCGTAGCCTCAGCCTGGGCACGAAGCGCGGTACCCGTTGCATATAATCTTTGTATGCTGGTAAACGTTCCAGCAGGTCCATCTCCTCCAACCTGGCCTGGACCATGACCCACAGCACCCCCAATATGCACGCCACCAATACGCTAGGCGTAGGTATCCATAGGAATAAGCCGATTAACTCTAAGCTCATCCCACTATACAGCGGGTGGCGAATATGAGCATACAGCCCTTGCACCACCAGGGTATCCTGCACGGAGGGTGCCGCTGCCCGCCATCGTAGCGAAACCAACCCGGTTATTATGATTGCTACACCCGTCAGGATAAACAACCATGCAAACGTGAGTGAGATGAAGCTGGGGTTGAATAGATTGGGTGAAGCTGCTATGGCTGCCATACCATACCCGATTGCCCACAGCGGTATGCCAAACACATCTCTCAAGGCGATACTCACCAGCCTGCCGCCCCGCTCACCAAAGCGGTGGGAGTAAAAGGTGGTGAATGCGCTTGCGCAGTTGAATACAAAACCCAAGAGTAGAGGCACCAGGTACAGGAACATTAGGTCAGGCTCCTGGCTTGTCGTGCCCGTTCTGCCCTTTCAAGCAGCGTGATCACTCCAACACTCAAGAGCACACAGCTCCCGAAAATCAGGTACATCCATCGACCACCGATGCTTCCCAGCATTAATCCTCCAATCAGCCCCCCCGCAGCCGCCCCGAAGCCAAACACCATTGCCCCCCATAACCCTTGGGCGGTGGCTTTCATCCCTTCGGGGGCATTTTCGTCCGCGTACGAAACCCCTGCCACCCAAACCATGGGGAAGGTCATCCCATTAAGCAGCTGGAAGAATAGTATACCCGCTGGAAAATTAAGCCAGGCATAGAGTAACAATCGCACTCCTGTCATCGTCAATCCCAATATAAGTAAGCCGGAGGCTCCAAAGCGCTTTAGCAGGCGGTTGGCATAAAAAAGGATCGGCAGCTCGCCAATCGTGGAGATGGTCAGTGCTATCCCCATAGTCGAACGGCTGGCTCCCAGCTCTTCCATGTAGGGAAACAGGTAGCTGTTGATGGAGGCGAATGCCACCCCACCCACGAATGCCAGGCAAAGAAAGAACGCCCATCGTCGGTTAGTCAACACCTTCCGGATATCCCCCCTAAAGGATACATTGGCCACATTACTTCCAAATGTGAATTTCTGGCTGACGATGAACACCAGGATCATGATCACCGCATAGCCCCAAAAACCCCATCGCAGGCCATAGGCTTGGATGATGACACCTGCCAGCGGTGCCACCAACCCCCAACCAATCGTACCCCCCAACCTGACGCGGCCATACATGGCTTTTTCACCTGCCAGCATCGACATGGTGGCGTTATCCGCAAATGATGTGACCGGGGCGCTGACCAGGGCATAGAGGAAAACGATAATGATGATGGGTGCGAGATCCTTGATCAAAGGGAAGATAGCCGTAAATAACGCGCCTCCCAGGATGGTCAGGCTCATGATCAGCTTGTGTCGGCCTTTTGCGTCCGCCAGTCCTGTCCAGAATGGTGCACCAACCAGAGTGATGAGTGGCACCATTCCCGCCAGAATACCGATCTGAACTCCGCTGAAGCCTAATTCCTGGAAATACAGGATGATGAACGGCATTGAAAAGGATGCCGCTGCAAAATATAGCAGGTAGAACATGAATGGGACAATTTTTTTCATCCACGCCTCATCCACTCTGCATGGTAAGTCCGCCTGTCTGCTCCATCCAATCCGCGATCCTTTCCACTGCACCTGAAACGTTATCGTCTGAGATATCCACCCACAGGGTTGTCAGTATCGACTCCCCAGCGAATCGTTTCATCACCTCCTGCTCGTTGATAAAAATCTGCAGATCATCATACTGAGACGGTTTTCCCGACACCTTCACCCGTTCTTCCCTGGCCTTCGCAAACGACTCGGGTGTGCGTGTGCAAAATACCAGCCGGAAGCCAAGCTCTTTTAGCCCTTGTTCCAGCCAGCTGAAGTCGTAGGTTTTTCCTCGCTGGATGTACTGGTAGGTTTGGGTGGAGATGTGGAACCGGTCGACGATCCACGAATAATAGCGTAGCTGCTGGAACAGTCGCCCCCACGTCTGGTAGGTCTCCATCGCCAGCGCTTCTTCCTGCGCTTCGAAGTTGATCAAGCCGCGCCCCCATGGGTAATTGGTAAAACCGCACCATTCCGCAGAGATGAATGGGCTGTGGTAGCGGTATTTACGCGGTCCAACGATGCGTGGGTGTTCGTTGAGCGCGAAGGCAATGTCAGTCTTGTGAGTCAAGCGCGTCCCTTCCAGGATGATCTTCGGGCAAAGTTTCATCTACTATCCTCCAGCCATAACTCGGGTCCGCAACAGGGTGAGACCAGCAGCTGGTGTACCCCGGGTGCCAGATACTCTCCAAATGGAGTATCAAATCGTGTTTCTGCACCCGGCTCCAGCCTGGCAGTAAAGCCCCCGATGGATACCTCGAGTGTATTTTGGGTCTTATTAAAGACGCTGAGCTTCTGGTCAGGTCTCACTTTGCTGCAGCGTGGGTCAGGCACGTCCGGGTTTAGCGTGACCTCAACTATCTCTCCCTCGAAGCTGGCGCAGATCCCCGCCGCCGGTTCTTGGGCGTATGGGGTCGCCAGGCGATGGGATTGCACCGTGGTCGCACTGGTTGGGGTAGGTACCGCGTTGGTAGGTTCAGCTCCTGCACTCTCGCAGGCAGAGACACCCAATATCAGCATCATCCCGACCACCAGGATTGGCCTGATCGGTCTCGTCATCATACAGGACGCTCTTTCAGCGTATAAGGGTCGAAGCGTGACGAAGCCTCGATCAGCTTCCTCATATACTCCCATGGAGCCTGCTCATAATGATATATTCTTAAATGCTTTTTATACTTCGGTTCGCCAACCAGTAATTCCTCCGGGTCGGGTAGGAATGCTCCATGAATGAAACCCAATCGGATGTGGTCCTGGTAGATGCCGATCTGGCATATCCCTGCACTGACTGGTCCCCCGCGTTCCTTGAAATAATAGCTGAAACCCCGGCTGTGCTGGCGTTCCGTTGCCCCGGGCGCAACCCTGGCCACAATATTCCTGATCTCCAACACGATATCCCGCAGCTCAGGCTGTACATATTCTAGATGTTTTTCGATAAAATGTTCCGGCAGCATTCTCTTTTCACTTATTTTTCCTTGAGAGCACCCTTTACTCGAAGAACTCTCTCTTTTTATCGTTGGATGCTTTTCCGGTCTGTAGGCGCACAAGCATGCTTGCACACACCGGATATCGTACGCCTACAACAGATTTCTATGGCTCCATCGCCATTTTATACAAAGCATTCACCGTATTCCAGTTGCGTGTGGTCACTGGCATGCCTAATTTCCGTTCGAAAAAGCTGTTCGATAGCTTCGTCTTCCCATATCCATACGGGCAAAAAAGGAAGACGGCTATCTCTCCTGGGGCAAATTCATCCACCGTATTGCCTGGAATGGTTAATTGGCTCCACCAGGTTTCGGATGGGGGTTGGTATAAAAAAGTCACGTGTAGCTTGCTCGGGTCCTCATGTCTGTCATTTAGGAATGGGTTGCCTGTCAGGATTCGCTCAAATTCCTGCGCCTGCCGGATGAAGACTTCCACGTGAAATCCACACATTTGCTCGATGTGTGTCTCGATGCGCCTGGTCAACAATGATGATTCTTGTGCTGGGCTTTCAAAGACCACATTACCGCTCTGCACGTACGTCCTGATGTCGGTGAAGCCTATACCTTCATAGATTTCTCTCAAGGTCTCCATGCTCAGCCTTTTTTGGTTCCCAACATTGATTCCACGTAACATCGAAACAAAGGTGCTCATTTTGGGCTGATTCGCTCAGCTGTCCCTTCGAGATACATCGCGAACGCTCCCGGCGCACCCGCTGGCGCCATCTCAAACCTGGCTTTCAGGGTATCCTCTCCGGTTTTGATATAGGTGAACCTGAACTGGGGTGTGGATGGCGCTGGGTCGCTTTCCAGGCTGATCGTTTTCTGGTCAGGTAAGACGTTGACCTCGTAATGAATGACATGCTCCTCATTATCAAAATAGATCGCCCGCTTGGCACCGGTGAATTCGGTATAGATGATCGGCAGATCATCATGTGCATACCCCGCTCGTTCTTGGGTCGCCGGGAATACCGTCCGGTTCCTTCTCACCAGGATGTTTTCATCCAGCTCGAAGCTGAATGAGAACCTGCCATATCCCTGCCCCGGGTCGCCTTCGTGCCCGCCCTCCCATTCCCCTAACAAGTACTTCCATGCCTTCCAATCGATTGCCATAGTATGTATTCCTTTGCTTCGATGATGGTTCGCAATTAGGTCGAGGAAGACCATTCATCAGCCTGAGCTGTCATTATAATCCTTGCGATATCCCCCGCACATCGTGTAACACCCGAAATCCGATGCGTTCGTACCGGCGAAAAGCGGTATTGCGGTAATTATCCGTCGCGACGAAGATGCTCTGCTTTGTGTAGCCAGGAGTGTTGATCCAGGTCCCTTCTTCACCAGGGTAAGCTGTTGGGCGGACATTTATGGATGTGGGGATTCGTCTTGGGATATCGCTCCTAAAAATCGGTCTTGCCTCGCTTACAAAGCCGCTTGCTCCGCTGCGCTTGCCAGGGAACGCTCGCGATGTTTCGGACGAAGAACGTCTTCAACTGCGTTTGCCAGGTCTGCTTGCTCATGCAGCGCTCGTACAATTCGCTCTTCATCGCTCGTAAAGAGCACTCGCGATGCTTCGTCGCAAAGAACGCTCCTTGATAGTATCTACTCACCGAGTGCTCGAATAATCGGCAAATGTTGCCAAAACCACAAGATTTGTGCATTCCTAGCCATATATGGCGGGCCTATATCTGGCCATTATTGGCTCTTTTACGCCTTTGATACCAGATATTCGGCCAAGATGCATACCTGGTGAGTAATTACCTTGATATTATAGCACAAATGTTCTAATCCACAAGAGGTTTATGCAAAACTCGCAATTCTTTAAGATTAGAGTATTGCCCTTGCCCCTGCCCCTGCCCCTCACCTATTGCTGGGAGAGGGGTAAATTGTCATTCGTGGCTTTCGTACTCTCGTGGTGATCTTAATCCACCTCACGCCAGCTCAATTCCCTCTTGGCAGCAGCCTCAGCCCGTCTCACAATCGCGTACGCTAAACCGTTGAAGATAATCTGGTGGAACGGGTACAGACTATACCAGTATGCCAGCCCCATTACTCCGTGAGGCTTAAAGAAAGCTGTATGTATGTAAAGGCTTCCACCTTTAGCAACAGGTTGAACTTCAAACTGCATCCAGGCTGGTCCGGGTGCTTTCATCTCGTTTCGCAGCCGGATCATGTGACCTGCTTCAACTGTTTCTACTCGATATCCATCCAGCACGTCTCCTGGCTGGATACCCTCCTGACTTCGCCTGCCTATTCTCATTCCCGGACCTCCAGCAAGCCTGTCCAATAAACCACGTACCTGCCATAACCAGTCTGCAAAATACCACCCCTCCTTTCCCCCAAGACCGGCAAATGTATTGTAAACTGCTTCAGGATCAGCTGATGTTTCCAGGCGACGTTGTTCGATAAACATCCCCTCAGTATCCTCATGGGTCCTGCCGGGCAGGAGCCCCGTCACCCCTACCTTCCAGTAGGATTCGACTTCCCCCACGCCCGGAAGCTCAAGAGCTTGTTGCAGCGCCTGAGCATAAGGGATGAGCCTGACGTTAAAAACTTCCCGTGCGCTCTGGTCATGAACGACCACCTCACTCCTCAAGCCTTCGATGAGTATTCGAAGATATGGAAATGGGAGCGGCGTCACCACATCTGCTCCAATTGCTAACATGCGGGTGGTGAGGAATGGCAAATTTATCAGCCTTCTTTTGAGCTGACGAGCTGTGGCATACCCACGCATGATATTCTCATAAGTAAGCACATCCGGGCCTCCGATTTCAAATACGGAACCGAAAGAACGTGGCTCGGTGAGACTTAGGATGAGGTAATCCAGGATATTTTCGATTGCGATCGGCTGGCAGAATGTGGTTATCCATTTGGGTGTAAACAGGATCGGTAATCGCTCAGTGAGATAGCGAATCATCTCAAACGACATGCTGCCTGAGCCGATGACGATGGCGGCGCGAAACTCGGTAACCGGTACGCCTGAATAGCGCAATATATCTCCCACATTTTGTCTCGCTTCCAAATGAGGGGAAATAAATTTATCGCACTCACCCAGACCTCCGAGGTAGATGATCCGCTTAACACCTGCTTCCCGAGCTGCCACCCCGAAATTCTCAGCAGCAGTGTAGTCACGCTCTATAAAACCCTGCACGCCATCTGCCATGGAGTGGACCAGGTAATAAGCAACATCCACTCCTTTCATCACCCCATGCAGGCTGCCAAAGTCGAGCAAATCACCCTTCCTGATTTCCACATTCTCCCACCTGTGGACATTCAACTGGTCAGGTCTGCGCACCAGGCAGATAATATGATGCCCCAAAGCTTCCAGCCGTGGAGTGAGATGTCCGCCAATATATCCGCTCGCACCTGCCACTAAAATGTTCATCTATATTACCCTATGTTTCCCAACTTGATTCCTCAAGCCCACCAAGGACTCACGGAATTGAATCACATATATATTATAAAATATATCCAATTATCTCATAAGAAATGAAGTCTCACAAAACTTTAATCCGGCGACCAAGGTCAAAGCTCTAAAAATCACGAAGCCCACCTAAGTGGGCTGAAGAAAATGCGGCAATTTACAGAGCCCCTTCACGCCATGATCGAAACCATCTGCAGGATTCTCTCCCCCAACCACTTATTCCCCTCGATTCGTACTCGCGCCCGTGCCAGCTGCGGTGTAATTCCTTTGGTAAACAAACGCCATGCCAGGTCTTGTTCCATTTCCACACGGGCAGATGCCTCTGGTTTCGCCTCAGAATACAGCTGCCACTTACCCTCCTGGCGTAACAGGCACCAATCCCCTCCTGCCTCGCCCTCAATATGCATCGTTATGCTCGTCCCCTTCGCTGCTTCGATATTCCGATAAGTAAAGGGTAGCGCTCGCATGAATGTGTCTACCACCGGGAACAGCCATCTACGTTTGGTGAGCAGTGGTTTTCCCACCGCCTCCCGGATGTGCTGTTGGTGCAGCCACTTCTCGGTGTATTCCCTGGCGATGTCCATCCAATTCGGCGATTCTATCTCACCTGCCCAGCTGACGGGAGTGCGCGCAGGCCCATCCATCGGTAAGGTTTTGAAGTACATGTAGAGCGCTGTATCTGCAATGTCCAGGAATTCGATCAGCAGGCTTGGGCTGATGCGTCTGGTAGCCTTCACCCACCCTTCATTATCCCGGTCGATCAGGCTGACCAGTTCCTCGAAGCTCAGCTCATTTTTCTCCCCCTCACCAGGCTGCTCATCGGGACCCGACAATCTACCCAGGCTGCCCCCCAACAGGTGCGCAATCACGTCCTTCACCGGCCACCCCACGCATGCTGTCGGTCTGGCCCAATCTTGCTTTGAAAGGCTGTGTAATACCTTCAACAGCTCCCTGCTCAGTGGCGGGAACAGCTCAACCGTCTGGATCGGTTTAACCGGCTTCATAGGCAATATACCTCTTTAGAATAGACCAATTTTGTTTTTTCGTGACATCATACTCCTTATTATTCAGGAATTCAACATTCTCTCCCATTATCTTTGCCATGTCTCAGAATTTGGGATTATTTGTTATCAGCACCTTTGTGTCCTTCGTGCCCTTTGTGGTAGTCTTATGTGCTTTTGCTTCAGCTCACCCCATCCCATTTGCGGTTATAATTTCCCTGATTAAATATTGACTATCTCGGATAAAATAGCTATTTTCCACCATGGACCATCCTCTCGACTTCCAATCCATTATTATGACCCTGCAACACTTCTGGGCAGAGCAAGGCTGCCTGATCTGGCAGCCCTACAACCAGCAGGTGGGTGCCGGCACATTGAACCCCGCAACTGCCCTGCGCGTCCTTGGACCCGAGCCCTGGAATGTGGCTTACGTTGAGCCTTCCATCCGTCCTGATGATGGTCGCTATGGCGAAAACCCCAACCGTATGCAGATGCACTACCAGTTCCAGGTCATCCTCAAGCCTGATCCTGGCAATGCTCAGGAGCTTTACATCGCTTCCCTGGCTGCCCTCGGCATCGACCCTCTCCTGCATGACCTGCGCTTCGTTGAAGATAACTGGGAAACCCCCACCCTGGGTGCCTGGGGCTTGGGTTGGGAGGTTTGGCTGGATGGGCAGGAGATCACGCAATTCACTTATTTCCAGCAGGCGGGTGGTGCTTTATGTGATCCCGTCTCCGTAGAGATTACTTACGGTCTTGACCGCATCGCCATCTCTCTCCAGCGCGTGGACAGTTTCACCGCCATTCGCTGGAATGATAAGCTGACCAGTGGCGATGTAAACCTTCAGGCAGAGCAGGAGCACAGTACCTATTTCTTCGAAGTAGCTGATGTTGAGCGCCTGAAAGGAATGTATGACCTTTACGAGCAGGAAGCCAATGCCTGCCTGGCAAAGAACCTGGTTTTGCCGGCTCACGACTATGTGCTCAAGTGCTCCTTCACCTTTAATGTGCTGGATTCACGTGGCGCCATTGGTATCACCGAGCGTCAGGCTTACTTTGGGCGCATGCGTGACCTTTCACGCCGTGTGGCAGAAGCTTACCTGGCACAGCGCCAGCATCTGGAATATCCCTGGCTGGATGAAAATATCAACCATGGTGCGACGTCTTCTTACGTTGCATCCTCCCCAACCCCTTCGCTCCTCACTCTCTCCGCTGACCTGTTGCTCGAGATCGGCACGGAAGAGCTCCCTGCTGGTGACCTGGACTCAGCCCTGGAGCAGCTGCAGGCGCGCCTCCCCTCCCTGTTGGATGAGCTGCGCCTGTCGCACGGCGAGATCCGCCTCATGGGCACACCGCGTCGTCTCGTGCTGCACGTCAAGGATGTCGCTGCCCGGCAATCTAACCTGGAACAGCTCGTGAAAGGTCCCCCGGTAGGTCGTGCCTTCGACTCATTGGGTGCACCCACCAAGGCCGGCGAAGGCTTTGCTCGCAGCAAGGGCGTCAGTGTCCATGATCTGCAGGTCGTGGAGATGGATGGTGGGCGATATGTGGCTGCCACGGTTCGCCAGGTCGGCCGTCCGGTCCTCGAGGTGCTGGGTGAAGCCCTCCCAGGGCTGATTGCCTCCTTGCGCTTTGATAAAACCATGCGCTGGAACCGAACCAACGTCTATTTCTCGCGTCCCATCCGCTGGCTGTTGGCTCTGTTTGGTGAGCTGGTCATCCCATTTGAGTATGCCGGGGTTCGTTCCGGGAATCTCACCCGTGGCTTACGCACTCGTCAGCCCGTTGAATTTCCGGTCAAAGATACCGCCAGCTACTTCGAACAGATGCAAGCTCAGGGCATTATCCTGGAGAAACACATGCGCCTTGCCCTCATCCAGGCACAGGTCGATGCCCTCGTCGCTACGGTCGGTGGGCGAAATTTGCCTGACCCAATCCTTCTATCTGAGGTCGCCAATCTGGTCGAAGCCCCCACCTCCTTGCTTGGCTCGTTTGACCCTGGTCACCTGCATCTGCCCCGTGAGGTGCTCATCTCGGTGATGAAAAAGCACCAGCGCTACTTCCCGGTCTTCCAATCCATCCCTTCCCATGTTGGACGTACCTCCGGATTACCCCAAACTGAGCCACCTGCAGATGAAAGTGAGCTGCTCCCCTATTTCATCACGATTGCCAACCACCCCCCTCAGGATAATGGGCTTGTTGCCGGGTGTGAGTTGATTACTGAAGGCAACCAGCATGTCATCCGGGCGCGCTTTGCCGATGCTGATTTCTTCGTGCGGGATGACCGCAAGCACAAAATTGTCGATTTTCTCCCCCGTTTGGGCACATTAATCTTTCAGACGAAGCTTGGTTCCATGTTGGATAAGAGCCACCGCATCACCGCCCTGGTCGAAGTCCTTTCCCCGCTGCTCGCCCTGAATGAGCAGGAATCTGCCATCGCCCGTCGTGCCGCTGAGCTCTGTAAAGCTGACCTGGCGACCAAGATGGTGGTCGAGATGACTTCCCTCCAGGGTACTCTGGGTCGTTATTATGCCTTAGCTTCCGGAGAGAGTGAACCCGTTGCCGAAGCCATCTTTGAGCATTACCTGCCGCGTTTCGCAGGTGACTTGCTCCCAAAAACACGCCCGGGTTTGGCTGTCGGTTTGGCGGATCGGATGGACACTCTTGTTGGTTTGTTTGCTGCTGGTATGGCTCCCACGGGTGCGCGTGACCCATTTGCGTTACGACGGGCTGCGCTTGGGTTGGTGCAAGCCCTGATCGCCCAGAACGTGAGCCTTGACATGCGTAAGGGACTGGAAGCTGCTGCCGCACTGCTGCCGATCCCCATCGGTCCTGAAAGCTTATCGGGCTGCCAGGGGTTTATTATTGAGCGTTTGCGCAACCTGTTGCTCGAAGCCGAGTATCGCTATGATGTGGTCGAGGCTGTTGTTGCCGCTCAAGGGTTCAACCCTGCCCGCACCAATCAGTCGGTCAAGCAACTCTCCGTTTGGGTTACCCGACCGGATTGGCATTCCATCCTTCCTGCCTATGCTCGTTGTGTGCGAATTACGCGTGATCTTAAGCAATCCTTCGATGTAGATTCGCAAGCTTTTGCTGAAAAAGCCGAGCAGAGCTTGTACTCTGCCTTGCTCTTGGCCGAAAAATCCCTTCAATTGGTCCGGGTTTGCTCTGCTGATAGCTTCCTAACTGCATTCCTGCCTATGATCCCGGAAGTCAATCGTTTCTTCGATGAAGTGCTCGTTATGACCGAGGACGCCGCTTTGCAGCGGAATCGTCTGGCGCTCCTGCAGCGTATTGTCGCCCTTGGTAGTAAAGTTGCAGATATGTCTAGGCTTGAGGGATTTTAACTTCATCCGGGTTCGTCTTACCAGGCGTGGTTTCATCGATAAAACCAGGAACCAAGGTCAAGCTGGACTCAGCTGACCCCAGACCTACCGAACAAACCGGGCTAAACCAGCTGATCGGATTGCTCTCCCTCGAGCCAAAAGAAAAGCGCACAGTGCGTTTTGATTTCAGCATTGAATCCCCTCAATCCATGAAGATTATCGCCTTGCCATGAAAACAAGCTGATATTTATCTTTCGGATTTTCCAGCCTGGATTAATCTCCCCACCAGCCCTGCCCCCAGCAGTGCCAGTCCATCCGTGGTCATGTAGTGGCTGGCAGCTGCGTCGAAGAGCACGCTGGCGCGTGCCGCGAATTCTTCATCCCCCGGATAGAGTATCGCTAACAAACGGATGCGCGGAAGAGGTGCGAAAGCAAACGCCAACCCGGGCAGTCCGGTTAATGCTGTTCCCTCCAGGATGTGCGCCGCTTTCGTGTAAGTCTCAGGGTTTTCGCCGTATGCGCGTGCTAAGCGGTCACCGCTGTAGCCCTGGAACGCCTGGCTATAAAAGCTCCCTCCGGGTAGCTCTCGATATCCGATCCATCGCTCCGCGATCGGGGTACCGTCTGCTTCCCGCAGGTAATATAGTAGCATCCCCGCATCATACACGGAACATTCTGACCCATCTGATAACTTCCGTACCATCAGCTCAGGCCACGAGACTCCCACCTCTTGTCCCCAATAGGTCAGCTGGATTTGTTGGTCCACCAGGGTTCCCCCGCAATTTATCGCCAGCCTGCCTGGTTGGGTTGTCAGGATTTCATTGCGCAACACATCCAGCCGCTGCAGCATGCTATCCTGCCAGGCCTGCTGAGCCCGCGCGATCGCCTCTCCACCCGTCACTTTGGTCCCGCTCGCCTGATCGGTCAACCCTGCCATGCTTTCCTCATCTATCCATGAGCTCTTATCCTACGCTCCGGATGTCATCCATATATGCTTTTATGGTAGGCATTGCCGTTAGCTTATCGTAGAAGAAGTTGTTGACCAAATTGATCACTTCAGCCCTGGCAGCTTCAGCCGGTCCGCTCAATGCCTGCCCACTTTCTTGTCTGCTCAGTGCATCCCTCAACCTTAATAGCAGGCGCACGATTTCAGCCTCCTGGTCTCCTTCCAACACTCGGATCACAGCCATGATTAGCTGGTCAGCCTGTGCCAGCAGCTGCTCTAATGTGATTTCCGCTCCCGGTTTGTTAGCATCATCAATCGTACGGATCAGTGACCAGACCTGATAAAGCATCGTGGTCGGCTCATCGAATAAGTCACGTAAGAAAGCCGCATCTTCATATCGCCCGGTTAGCCTGAAGATGTTGTACAGTCGCTTGGCTACCTTTCCGTAATTGATATCCTTCGTCAGGTATTTGTTGACTTCGTGCTCCAGCTGCCTGACGTACTCGTCCAGTGCGTCTGCTGATACATGTTTGGCAAGCTTTGAGAAAATCGGGATGGACTCTGCGTCCAGGTACACTTCTTGGAAGTAAGGGTCGAGATATCCATCCAGTGGAGTGATCGATCCATCCGGGGCTTCCCAGGTCACGTCGAGCATATTGCTGGCGTTTGAAAGTTGTCCACGCACCGGGTCAGCTATGACCCAATCCAGCTTGCACCAGCCAGGATCGACTGCCACCTCCTCCCACCTGATGGTGGCTGGAGCACCATCCGGGAGCTTTGCCTCGATCTTTCCGTTTTGGATCTCCGCTGGCATCCATGAAACTGGCGACCCTTTTCGGATCATCCGGTCGCCTCGGGTAACGTCAAGCAGGTAGCTCCCGAACTTTACCTCCAACAGTTGGTAGGTTGCCCCTTTGATCGTGCTGAGTGCCTTGTCACGCATCAATCCTGATAGGATCTGGCAGGCCTGCACGCGCGTAGCCGCTTTGATATTGATCCGCTCGAAGTAGTCGCAATCGCCAGGATAGGTCTGGATCTTTGATTGGGCAGACGAACCCGAAAGCGACAGCGCGGTCTCAACGATACCTGGTTGGTCAAAGAATTCCACCAGCTTCCCAATCTCCCTGAAATGAGCCAGTTCTAGTGGGCTGAAGTCTAGCATGACAATTTTGTTACCGAACACGCCGCTGTCAGCATCCACCGTTATCTCCATGGAAGACTCGAAAGACGCGATTGCAGTCATCCACTGTAGTGCCTCAGACTCGTTAAGTTCAATCCCCAGCCGGTGGGCTGATTCCACAATACGGGCCAGTTCGGCGCTGGGTGTGGTTTGCTCTTCTTTCGTCATAGAATCATCTCCTGTTCATTCAGTTTCCTGTGTGCGTTTCGCTGAGCATCTTTTTGAATAGCCGGGCCTGGTCCAAGGCATCTTGCAGGGCATGATGGGTTAGTTGCGTATCCTCCGCATAACCCGGGCTGATAAATCGCCAGGACGTCTGCGACCAGGTGACCCCCGCCAGCCCCATGTAGAACGCCTTTATATCGAGGGCTGCGTGCCCAAATGGGTTGTGGCCGAGATAGTGGAGGAAGTAATAATTGATGAACATCCAATCAAAAGGGGCGTTGAACGCCACCAACACGGGCTGCTGCTTGGGTGCAACCTGGTCGTTCAGCCACTCTTCGAATCGCCGCATGGCTTCCTTAGGTGCTATACCCTCGACCATCAAGCGCTGCATGGATAGCTTATGCACATTTTCAGCCTCGATGGTGATATTCTCGTTGACAGGTTTCAGCTCGATGTAGAAGGTGGCTTGTGGCTCGTTTATTGTGCACGCCCCGATCGATAACAGTGAATATCCTACCGGGCCTGGGCCTGGTCCCGGAATGGGCCCAGCCGTTTCCACATCCACGCAGATGTAAGCTTCCGTTGTATCAGGCAGTGTCATCTTGGCTTGATTATACCTGAGTAGGTCAACCCGCCGCAGGTGTTCCAGCCACGACCGGTTCATCACCATTATATTTTCGAATTTGCGGCCAACGTCGGGCGATCCAGATGACTGCCAGGATACAGCCCACCCCACCGCTGATCACTGCAAAGGGTGCTCCAAGGAGTTGCGCTGCCAGCCCCGCCTCAACTTCGCCTAGCTGAGGCCCGCCCTGGAAGAAGATTTGGTTGACACTGGTCATCCGGCCTCGAATGTAATCCGGGGTTGCCAGCTGGCGGATGGTGTTGCGGATGATCGTGCTGACCGTATCCGCGGCACCAACGATGATGAGTGCGAACATTGCAATCAGGAAGATCCGCGTCGCTCCAAAAGCGATGGTGGCAAGACCAAACACCACCACCGCCAGCATGAAAACCATGCCCTGGCGTCGGATTTCATGCATCTGTGAGATGACTAGTGCCGCCACCATCGCTCCCATTGCCTGGGCTGCTGAGAGCCATCCATATGCCACTGCCCCAACATGCAGGATGTCCACCGCGATGATCGGCATCAGCGTATTTGCTGATGCGAAGAAGGTGGCGAAGAAATCCAGGATCATGGTGGATAGGATGAGCGGTTGTTTCATGATAAAACGCACGCCTTCAGCAATCGCTGAAAAGCTGATCGCCACATTCCTGGATGTGCTGGTTTTTTGCTGTTCCACCGCTCCCATCATGATTAAGGCTACGATGACTGCTAGGAAGGAGATGGCATTGATGATGTACACATAGGGGAGCCCACCGGCTGCAATGATAAATCCACTCAAGGCTGGTCCGATAATGGAGCCGGTTTGGTTGGCGATTGAGTTCAAGCTGAATGCATTTGGCAGGTCGTTTACGGATACCAGGTTGGGCACCAGCGCCTGGCGTGCCGGTCCATCAAATGCCTGGGCAACCGCCTGTAGTGCCGTCAGCAGGTAGATATGCCACAAGTCGATGTGTCCGGCTAAAGTCAGCCATCCCAGGGCAAACGCCACCAGCGCCATACCGGTTTGAGTGAGGAACAGGATCCGCCGCCGGTTGAGTGTGTCCGCCACTGCCCCGCCGATTAGCGAGAAAATGATCACGGGTAGGATGCGCGCCAGTCCCACCGCCCCGAGGGCTATGGGTTGGTCGGTAATGGTACGGATGTGCCAAAACAAGGCCCAGAGTTGCATCTGGGACCCTGCAATGGAGATTAACAAACCTAGCCACAACAGTCTGAAGCGGCGGTGATGTAACGACGGTGGGATGTGGATCATGGAATGGGTGGTTTACCTGTTACAAGCTAATTCTTGAGGCTATCAAACGGATAAATATTTAGTGCGAAAGTAACACTTTTGCTCAAGTCCCCCAGTCTCGCAGGTACAAGAAATCATACCCAACCGTGCGGTTGGTCAGTTTGGCAACCGGTGGCATAAGGCGCTTGAACTGGTTGCGTCTAACCCTTTCCATCACAGCCCGGACGAAGCCCTCGGTAAATCCCGCTTCCACACAATCCTCGGGTCTGTAACGTTGGTCCACCAGCAGGTAAAGTAATTGGTCCACCTCATCGTAGGTGAACCCGAGTTCTCCCTCGTCAGTCTGTCCAAGCCATAGGTCTGCAGTCGGTGGTTTGTCCAGGATAACTTGCGGGATCCCGATTGCTTTTCCCAGCTGTCGCACCTGCGTCTTGTAAAGGTCACCCAACGGATTGATCGCACTGGCAGAATCACCATACAAAGTTGTGTATCCGAGCAAGATTTCAGTCTTATTTCCCGTGCCTATCGCCAGGCCATGAAAAGCTTCCGACTGGTCGTATAAAACGATCATCCGCACGCGTGCCATGATATTCCCCTGTCTGACACGGCTCATATCCGGGAAATGGTTGATCAGCGCGTCTGCCATGTCGGTGATAGGGATGGTAATGGTTTGTACTCCCAGCGCTTCGATCACCATCTTTGCGTGTTCGCCTGAATCGGGCGTGGAGGATTTATACGGCAGGCATAATGCCAACACATTCTCGGCTCCCAATGCCTTAGCTGCGAGATAGCATGACAGGGACGAGTCCAGCCCTCCGGATAGGTTTACCACCGCCCGCGAGAAACCAGCTCTGGTAATCTCAGAGCGGATGAAACCGGTAAGGATTTGCCGGGCTGTATCGGTATTAATCGTCAAATCAATCTTTTTATGTTCCATATCCTAATTCACCCTAATGAATGCCTAGACTTGCCGCTATAATTATACATCTTCCAATCAGCCAATTCGCAGGCGGCTTACTTTGGTTGATGACATCCCAAAATCCTGTCTAGCTCGCGCCGCGTCAGAGCTGTCCGCTCATCCCGCAATAATGGCAGGCGTGCACGCGTGCGGTGGAGCTGGTTCAAGTCAATCTCCGAAACTAGAAGTGTTTCTTCAAGGTAAGGGCATTTAGAGGCGAGTTCGCCATTCGGGTCATAGATGGTTGAGCCGCCCCAGAAATTCAACCCATCTTCAAAGCCCACCCGGTTGGAATGCACCACAAATGAGGTGAACAGATTGGCATAGGCGCGGTTGATATCCTCCACCCAGCGCGCTGATTCTAGTGCAGGCTGTTTGCCCAGCCCCCTCCCCGGCGAAGCGGAGGTGAATAGGAACAAATCGGCTCCATCCAGCCAGAGCAGGTAGGGCGGCGATGCATGCCAGAAATCCTCGCAGATCAAAATGCCAACCC
>CAZXPK010000022.1:2031-5393 GCA_964642565.1 uncultured Anaerolineaceae bacterium | reverse complement strand
AGCAGGTAGGGCGGCGATGCATGCCAGAAATCCTCGCAGATCAAAATGCCAACCCGCCCAAACTTTGTATCGAAAGCACGCACTTCATCCCCCCATGCAAAGAAGCGTCCTTCATCAAATAAGCCATAGGTTGGTAAATACGCTTTGTGGTGAATGTGCAATACCTTCCCCTTTGAAAGATAAGCCGCAGCGATAAAAAAGCGGTGCCGGTGGTCCTCATCTACAAATCCGACCACCATGTCGATCTTTTGGCTGGCTTCTAATAGGGGACCGAAAACCGGGTCATCTTCAGATGCACGCTGAGCTACACTGGGCACAAGGTCTTGCAGGCAGTACCCCGTTAGTGAAAGCTCGGGGAATACGATCAATTCGGCCCCCGCAGCTTGTGCCTGGTGGATTAGCTCCAGGTGTTTTTCCAGGTTGGTGGTTACGTCACCTAAATGGGTATTGATTTGTGCCAGCGCGATGTTTAACTTCATTTCCACCTCCCCAATCACCTTGGGGACTACGCGATTACTTGAATTTCCAACGCAACAATAATACCACCACTGTTATCGTAGAGAAAATTATCAACCCGATTGCTCCCCACGCCTCCAGACGCAAGCCCTGCCAGATGGGGGTTGGATCGACGCGTAAATAGGAGAGGCCGAAGATCACCGCTGAAAGCCCAAACATGCCAATACTGGCGCTCAACCCCGGCGCCGGCAAATACTTGCTTGCCCGCTCCAACAGCCAGATAAAAGCCAGGCTCAATGTTGCCCCCATTAGCTGGACTGGCACCCGGCGAGCCAGCACCCCCCATTCATCCCGCCCAGGGACTGCCCACCATGCAGTGACAGGCGCACCATAGCTGCAGCGATCCACCCAGCATCCCAGCCAGGCGGTAACCGTCAGTGCGCCAACCAACGGCAGTAGCGTATCGGCGAGCAAGCCAGCTGGGATTTTCCAAATTTTGGCAACGATGAAGAGCGCTAAAATCCCGCCTGCTAACGCTCCAATGCTGGATAACCCTCCCAGCCACACCTGGAAAATCTCTCCTGGGTGGGATTGGTAGTAACCATAATTGACTGCCACCATCACTGACCGGCTGCCAAGCAGGGCACCGAACATTATCCCTACTGCGGCATCCACATACCGTATCGTTTCTTTCTTGGGTGCCCTCCAGCCTGCCAGCAACAAGCCGGTGAGCGCACCTAGCCCAAGTAAAAGCGAAAATGGTTGCATGCCTATATCATACCAAATCCTGAGATTCTCTTAGCCTCATGTGGAACTATTGGTGCATAATGGATATCAAGAGGCGATTACCCAATCTGATGTATAATCAAATCGCCCCTGGAGGACACATCTATGGAACTTCTAATTGATCCTAATGTTGCATATTTGCTCTTAGTGGTCGGAGTTGTCCTGGCAATCATGGCGCTTTTCGCCCCAGGCACTGGCGTCCTCGAAGTTGGCGCCTTATTCGTTTTATTCCTGGCTGGCTGGGAGATCAGTCAGCTGCCAATCAATCTATGGGCGTTGGGGTTATTGATCCTCGGCGTCATTCCTTTCCTCCTGGCAGTACGCAAGTCTCGCAACCTGGTATTCCTGGCAATCGCTCTGGTGGCGTTCGTCGTCGGCTCAGCTTACCTTTTTCAGGGCGCGAGCTGGTACCAGCCAGGCGTCAACCCCGTCCTGGCGATCATCGCCTCGATCCTGGCCAGTGGATATCTCTGGATTGCTACCACCAAAGTGTTGGAAACTGAAAAATTAAAGCCAAGACATGATCTGGCGAAAATCATCGGTGACTTTGGTGAAGCCAAGACCGACATCTTCAATGAGGGATCGGTACAAATTGAATCGGAGTTATGGAGCGCTCGCAGCGCAGTACCAATCTCGGAAGGCAGCAAAGTCCGTGTGGTCAAGCGTGAAGGTTTTATCCTGGAGGTGGAACCTGTTCCTCCCGTGAACAAGTAAGCAAGTTTATTCGATCTCAATGTCTGATTAACCCATTCTCAGAGGAGGTAAATTATGCAAGGAACTGAATTAACCATTGTCCTATGCCTGGCTGGAGGTGCCGTCGTTCTGGCGATCATCCTTCTCGCCAGTGCCATCCGGGTGGTGCCGGAGTATGTGCGTCTGGTCGTCTTTCGCTTGGGACGCTGCATTGGCGCCAAAGGTCCTGGCATTGTCTTTCTGATCCCCATTGTTGATCGAGGCGTCTCAGTGGATTTGCGTGAGCAGGTGCGTGAGGTTCCACACCAGACCTCAATCACCAAGGATAACGCCCCCATCAGCATCGATTTCCTGTGGTTTTACAAGGTTTTAAACCCCACGGATAGTGTCGTGCAGGTGGGAAGCTTTGAGGCAGCCGCTCTGGGTATGGCAACCACCACATTGCGTGCCGTCATCGGTGGGATCATGCTGGACGAGGTCCTTTCGGAGCGGGAGCACATCAACAATATGCTGCGCACTCGCCTGGATGAAGTGACCGAGCGCTGGGGTGTCAAGGTGACCAATGTTGAAATCCGCGAGATCATCCCACCGCGTGAAGTTCAGGACGCGATGAACCGCCAGATGTCGGCCGAGCGTATCCGGCGTGCAGTGGTAACCGAATCCACCGGCACGCGCGAGGCCGCAATTAACGTGGCAGATGGCGAGAAGCAGAGCAACATCCTGCGGGCCGAAGGTCAGAAGCAGAGCAACATCCTGGTGGCAGAAGGTGAAAAGCAGGCCCAGGTCCTGCGTGCCGAGGGCTTCTCGGTTGCCCTGGATAAAATCTTCTCCATCGCCCAAACGGTGGACCAGAAGACGATGACCCTGCAGTACTTCGAAGCGCTCAAGTCCATCGGTGCTGGTGCTTCCACCAAGTTCATCTTCCCGCTGGAATTCACCAGCATGATCAGCAAATTCATGATGGGTGACCAAAAGGGCGAGACGAAGTAAATCAAGACTCAAAATCCATCGCAATACGGAGTACAACTAATATGTATTCCGTATTGCGTATCATTTAACTCTTGATCAAACATTTTTATTGGTGATTGCATGAATACCGTCATCCATGCCCAATCGGATACAAGTGTGGCCATCGAGCCGGCCTCCTTGCGCGACCTGAGCGCTTTACGCCATGTGGAGCAGGTCTGCTTCCCAAAGGATGCCTGGCCCCTGCTGGATCTGATCGGGGTGTTGACGTACCCAGGGGTGGTGCGCCTGAAGGCAGTGAATGGTAAGCAGATGGTGGGGTTTATCGCCGGGGATATCCGCCGGCTGGAAGGGGTGGCATGGATCGCCACGCTGGCAGTACTCCCCGAATTCCGCGGTAAGGGGATTGGCGCCGCTCTGTTGCAGGCCTGTGAAGCACGCATCTCGGTGAACCGGATCAG
>CAZXPK010000022.1:0-1931 GCA_964642565.1 uncultured Anaerolineaceae bacterium | reverse complement strand
GGCTTATCCGATTTGAATTGGGCTATAATTAGCCCATGCCCGATCCTGAATCCAGCGGACCCATCACCAAACCAGGTGGGCTGAAGCGGCTGGCGCACATCCTGGCAGACCAGCCCATTATCGCCGTGGATACCGAGTCCAACAGCCTGTTTGCTTACCGCGAGCGGGTGTGCCTGATCCAGTTTTCCACTCCTGAAACCGATTACCTGCTGGACCCGCTGGCGCTTGATGCTCCTCCAGCGCTTGCCGACTTATCCCCCCTCGGGCCCATTTTCGCCGATCCCCATATCCAAAAGACCTTCCACGCCGCCGAATATGACTTGCTGTGCCTGAAGCGTGACTTCGGATTCAGCTTTAACAACCTGTTCGATACCATGCTGGCCGCCCGCATCCTGGGGCGCAAGGAAGTGGGGTTGGGGTCGATCCTCGAAGCCGAGTTTGGCATCCAGGTGGATAAACGCCAACAGCGCGCCAATTGGGGGCAGCGACCCCTCCCAGGCTACCTCCTGGATTATGCCCGCCAGGATACCCATTACCTGATCCCGTTGAAGGAGAGGCTGGAGCATCAGCTTAAGCAAAAGGGTCTGCTGCCACTCGCCCAGGAGGACTTCCGGCGCGTGTGCCGGGTGGAAGCCGCCCCGGAGAATGGCAAGACTGACTGTTGGCGGGTGAGCGGCGTGCACCACCTCTCACCGCAGCAAGTGGCGGTGCTGCAGGAATTGTGCCTGTACCGGGATGAAGTTGCCCGCAGCCTCAACCGCCCGCTCTTCAAAGTGATCAGTGACCACACCCTGCACGCCATTGCCAGTAATCTCCCCTCCAGCCTGGATGAGCTGAAGGCCCTGCCCGGCATGACCAACCATCAGATGAACCGGCATGGCAAGGCGCTCCTGCAAGCCGTCCAGCGCGGGCTGCAGGCTGAGCCGGTGCATCCACCCCGCAATGTGCGCCCGGATAAGCGCTTCCTGGCGAAGGTGGAGGCGCTCAAGGAATGGCGCAGGCTGAAAGCGCAGGAGCTGGAGGTCGAGTCTGACATCATCCTGCCGCGCGACCTGCTGCACGTCCTTGCTGCCCGCAACCCACAGGATATGGGTGCGCTCACCGAGTGCCTGTCAGATATCCCCTGGAGGCGCAAACGCTATGGGGATGAGATCCTCAAGGTGCTTAAAAAAGTTCAAACTCGCTCTTAACGTTCATCGATCAAATAGGGATCTCTATGGGGAAACAAAGAAACATTAATCGTGCATCAGTCAATCAGCTGGTTGAAGACTCGATCCTTCTTATGATTTCATCGATAACAGGATTAATGTTGTAGCGCACATCATCATTCGTAAAGCGGACCACTTTATAGCCAAGCTCCTCTAAAAACGCTGTACGGGCCGCGTCATATTCTGCCTGAGCTGGCTCATAGTGTGCAGATCCATCCACTTCGATGCATAGTTTCGCTTGTGGGCAATAAAAATCAACGATAAATCGACCAATCACATGCTGCCGGCGAAATTTGTATTTTACATTCCGATTTCGCAAAGCGTGCCAAAGCGTAGCCTCAGCCGGAGTTTGTGGGTGTCGCATTTCTCGCGCTTTTATCAAGATTGGTGGGTAAATTCGATGACGGGGATTCATTTGTGGCTCACGTGTTAAGTTGAGGATTTAATTATGCCATATTTCCCTTCACCCTGGCCTCTCCCCTCACAGGGAGAGGGGATTGTTGCTTGGCGTCCTTGAGCCTTACAGGGAGATGGGGGATTGTTGCTTGGCGTCCTTGAGCCTTACAGGGAGAGGGGATTGTTGCTTGGCGTCCTCTCCCTTTTAGGGAGAGGGTGGGGTGAGGGTGATTTTCGCGCCATCCCGATATTGTCACTTCTTGCTTCCCGCAACCCGCAGGATATGGGTGCGCTCGCCGAGTGCCTGTCAGATATCCCCTGGAGGCG
>CAZXPK010000021.1:0-34964 GCA_964642565.1 uncultured Anaerolineaceae bacterium | reverse complement strand
CGATGTGGTGAATCCGTTTGATCTCAGGCATAGCAACCTCTTCGAGTCTGCTTGGCCAATCTTACACCCAGGCAGGCGAGTGATATTCTCCGAATACCTGGCGGAGAAGTGAACAGATTTCGCCAAGGGTAACGTCGTTCTCTACACATTCGATGAAAAGAGGCACCAGGTTCTCATCACCTCTGGCAGCGTTTTCTAGCTGGCTGAGGAGTTGGCTCACTTTACCGGCATCTCTTTGATTACGTAAATCTTTGAGGTGATGTCGCTGTGATTCCTCAATAGTGGGATCTACCTTCAATCGTTCGAGGGTAATTATTTCATCACTTTGGAAAGCATTGACCCCTACCACCAATTCCTCTCCTTTTTCGATTGCCTGCTGAGTATGATAGGCGGCATCCTGGATCTCTCCCTGAATGTAACCTTGCTCGATGGCTTTAAGTGCCCCACCCAGCTGATCGATTTTTTGGATGTACTCGATCGCACGGCTCTCGATTTCGTCAGTTAGATATTCAATCAGGTAGGAGCCTGCCAGGGGGTCGATGGTATCGGCTAAACCAGATTCAGAGGCAATAACCTGCTGAGTGCGCAGAGCGACCCGGACGGATTTTTCCGTGGGCAGCCACAAGGCTTCGTCCATGCTGTTGGTGTGCAGGGATTGGGTTCCACCAAGCACCGCAGCCAGCGCCTGCAGGGAAACTCGTACAACGTTGTTCTCAGGCTGTTGGGCAGTGAGGGTCGAGCCGCCAGTTTGGGTGTGAAAGCGAAGCATCATTGAGCTTTCTTGCCTGGCAGCGAAACGGTCACGCATCAAGCGGGCCCACAACCGGCGAGCCGCTCGGAATTTAGCTACCTCTTCTAAAAAGTTGTTATGTGCGTTGAAGAAGAACGAAAGCTGACCGGCAAATTCATCCACATCTAACCCTGCCTGGATTGCAGCATTGACATAGGCGATAGCATTAGCCAAGGTAAAAGCCACTTCCTGGACGGCGGTTGAGCCTGCCTCGCGGATATGATAGCCGGATATGCTGATGGTATTCCAATGAGGGAGCTCCTGTTGGCAATAACGGAAAACGTCAGTGACCAGGCGCATGGATTGGGTTGGGGGAAAGATATACGTTCCGCGGGCGATATATTCCTTTAAGATGTCATTCTGGATTGTTCCCCTGAGGGACTTAATTTCCACACCCTGGCGCCTGGCGACGGCAATGTACATCGCCAACAGAATGGCTGCCGGTGCATTAATGGTCATGCTGGTGGAGACTTTATCCAGGGGGATTTGATGGAACAACGTTTCCATATCATGCAGGCAGGAGATCGATACACCCACCTTGCCCACCTCACCCTGAGACATTGGGTCATCTGCATCGTAACCGATCTGGGTGGGCAGGTCGAACGCCACCGAAAGGCCGGTTTGTCCTTGTTCAAGCAGGTAGCGATAGCGGCGGTTGGACTCTTCTGAAGTGGCATAACCCGCATATTGGCGCATGGTCCAGAAGCGCCCTCGGTACATGGTAGGTTGGACGCCACGGGTGAATGGAAATTCTCCTGGAAAACCGAGCTGATCCATATAATCCAAATCCAGGTCTGGGGGTGTTAGCAGGGGTGGCAGCGGTATGCCTGAAGGAGTCTGAAACTCAGGCTTGCGTTCATGTAAATGACGATTCTGCGAATGTAATGTACGTTCTTCCCAGCTTTTTCTTTCATATTCCAAGGTCATAACGGCCTCACTTTACTGGAGCCATCTCAAAATCAAGATTTTTCATCAAGAGTATACCTTATGTTGCTCTATTCTGGATTCCTGCCCGGTTCTTTAGTCGCAAGCAGGTATGTGGTAAACTCACAGGCATGAAAATATTGACGGTTGACATTGGTACGGGTACCCAGGATATCTATCTATACAATTCCAACATGGATATGGAGAACAATTTCAAGCTGGTGGTGCCTTCACCTACCATGATCGTTCGCCGACAGATTATGCAGGCAACCGCTCATGGTGAGCCAATTCTGCTGACCGGTGTGACCATGGGAGGTGGACCCAGCACATGGGCCACCGAAGCACATATACGCGCAGGGTTGGCGGTCTACGCCACGCCTGAAGCCGCCCGGACTTTCAATGACGATCTGGCAGCGGTTAAGGAAATGGGGATTGAGGTGGTGAGTGAGGATGAAGCAAGGCTACTGCCTGAGACCGTCAGACGCCTGAGACTGCGGGATTTTGATTTTGCTTCGATTGCCCATGCTTTTCAAACTTTTGGCATCACTTTGGATCACCTGGAGGCCATTGCAATTGGGGTGTTCGATCATGGAAATGCACCGGCGAATGTTTCTGACCGGCAGTTCCGATTCGATTATCTGGATGAGCGCATCCGCAAGGTAAACCGGCTGAGTGCGTTCGCCTACCGAGGGGAAGATGTCCCAGTCATCATGACGCGTCTGCAATCTGTGGTCGATTCAGCTGAGGATATCAACTTTCCTCTAGTGGTTATGGATACAGCCCCAGCGGCCGTTCTGGGTGCCACACTTGACCCAAAAGTTGCTGGCAGGGAGCGAGTTATTATTACCAACGTGGGTAACTTTCACACCCTGGCTTTTCGCATGGGTAAAAACGGGATCGAAGGTTTATTTGAGCACCATACCGGCTTGGTAGATGTGTATAAATTGGAATCTTTACTGATGGCGCTGGCAGAGGGGAAGATACGCCGTGAGGATGTGTTCAACGACCAGGGGCATGGTGCCTTGATGTATGACTGCACCCCGCTACCCTTGGGCGTGGGCGAATATGATGTGGTCATTACCGGTCCGCGAAGAAAACTATTCCGACCAGGTGGTCCTTCCTTTAAGCCACTATCACTACGTCCATATTACCCAGCCCCATTTGGGGATATGATGATCACCGGGTGTTTTGGATTATTGGCAGCTACAGCCGATGTAATGTCAGAATTGGCTGGTCCGATACGAGCATCGTTATATAACAACGGTGGGAGTGGAGTTGCCCCCTGGGATACTGATTGAATTAACGGGAGATCAAATGCACGGCAGTGGCTTTAAATGTCGCAGTCACTGATTGGCCTTCAACAAGTTTCATTTCACTCGCTGATCCACGCGTGATCAGAGCAACAACGGGTAACCCACAATCGATCACTACACGGACAAGCGGCCCACTGGGGGTCATGCGGATGATACGACCGCTCAAACGATTGCGCGCACTGGAAACACTCGTTCCATCTGAGATGGATAGGGTGATATCCTCCGGGCGCAGGCAAAATAGCACTTGCCTTCCTATGGGTATATCACCCACTGCCTGCAGGCTCAAGCCGTTGGCTTCAACAATGACCTGCCCATTTTGAGAGACTGCCACTTTACCCGCGATAACCGTCTCTACGCCCACAAAGGCAGCTACATCACCATCGCTTGGGGCGGTAAACACATTCTGCGGATGCCCAACCTGGCGTAACACACCTCCCAGCAAAACTGCCACCCGGTCTCCGAGCAGCAAGGCTTCGTCCAGATCATGTGTAATGAAGATGGTGGTGATGCTGGTCTGAGACAATAAGGCGTGCAAGTCCTGGAGCAGGCGTGACCTGGTGGGGGCGTCAAGCGCGGAAAACGGTTCGTCGAGCAACAACAGCTCGGGCTGCAAGGCAAAGGCACGTGCCAGGCTGGTTCGTTGAGCTTCACCACCAGATAATCTCTGACCAGGCCGGTTGTGTAAATGGCTGATTTCCAAGCGCTCCAGCCATTCTTTCGTGCGATTTTTAATCTCCTGACGGGGTAAGCCTCTGAATTTGAGACCCGCAGCAACATTGTCAAAGACTGACTGGTGCATCAACAAAGGCTCTTGGAGTACCAGTGCTATTCGCCGGCGGTAAGTCAATTCATTTTCTTGCTCAATGGGCGAGCCGCGAAAATAGATCTGACCGCTGTATGGAAGGAGTAAACGCGCCAGCACCAGCAACAAGGTGCTCTTTCCAGCCCCATTGGGACCAATGACCGCCAGAACTTCACCCTGGTGGATGTCAAGCGAGTCAACCAGCAACACTGTTTGATCACCCCGTTTGACCAACAGGTCTTTCACGCTGAGCATGGTTTCAGCCATGTGAATTTAACGAGCTCCGCGTTGCTGGATCAGGGTTAACCCCAGATTGACCATATATGCCAGGATAAGCAAGAGAATGCTGAGAGTGATGGCGTTTTGAAATTCGCCCTTGCCAGTCTCCAGGACGATAGCGGTGGTCAATACACGCGTTTGGTGCCGGATGTTGCCACCCACCATCATTGAAGCGCCCACTTCGGAGATCACACTACCAAAACCAGCCATTAAAGCAGCCAGCAAAGGCAAGCGGGCTTCACGCCAAAGGGAGACTACCATTTGGATGGATGAGGCTCCCAACCCTAACAGCTGCAGCCGGAGACGAGGATCGAGCTGTTGCAATGCTGATGCGGTCAGTCCCGTAACAACCGGAGCAGCGATGATCGTTTGAGCAATAATGATGGCGATTGGAGTATAGATCAAGTGCAGGTTGCCGAGAGGACCGCTGCGCCAGAGCGTCATGGCAACGAATAGCCCAACGACAACCGGTGGTAAGGCCATGCCGGTATTGATGATACTGAGGATGAACCTTCGCCCACGTAATTGACTTAATGCAAGCCAGGTTCCCAGGGGCAAACCGATGAAAAGGCTGATCCCGGTGGCCAACAGGGATACTTTTAAGGAAAGCAGGGTGATTTCGAAGATATCAGTGGTCATGCGGGGTATTTTATCACGCTGGTTTATAAAATGATTGCGGGCGCGAACGTCCTGCTGAGATGAGCCTCCTTCGTTGGTTCACCTCAGCAGTCAGATGAAGAGGGGTAACTATTTACCTAGAGTGGTTTCGTCCTTACCTGCATCAGGAGTGAAAAGTGGCTGCCCAAATTTTTCTGTACCGAAGCTGCCAATCAAAGCCTGAGCCTCGGGTGAAACCACGTAATCTGCAAAGGCGATTGCACCGGTATTGTTCACTGAGGGGCAATTGGCAGGGTTAACCACGATGACATGATAAATATTCAACAATGACGCGTCACCCTCGACAAGTATCTCAAGCTGGAGAGTATCCTTATTGGCCAGGTACGTTGCCCGATCGGATAATGTATAAGCCCCCTTCTCAGAAGCGATCTGTAAAGTTGCGAGCATTCCCTGTCCTGATTCGATGTACCAATCACCTTCAGGAGTGATATTAGCGCTTTTCCATATAGCCAGCTCTTTCGAATTGGTACCCGAAGCATCACCCCGGGTGATGAATGGGGATTGCGCATTTGCAATTTTCGTAAAGGCATCAATTGCAGTAGCGGAACCCTTAATCCCAGCTGGATCTGCTGATGGACCGACAACGACGAAATCGTTATGCATCACCAAGCGGCGGTCAGAGCCATAGCCATTGGTCATGAAATCCTTTTCTGCAGAGGGTGAGTGGACCAGGAGCACATCTGCATTGCATTGCTGGCCCATTTTCATGGCCTCACCAGAACCAACAGCCACGGTTTGAACGGTATAACCTGTACGCTGTTCAAAATCGGGGATCATCACATCTAATAAACCTGAATCCTGAGTGCTGGTGGTAGTCGCCAGGATCAAGCTTGGGTTGGCTGGTTTTGGTGACTGGGTGGGAGCCTGCGTTAGGGCTTGTGTGGCGGCAGGTGTGGCAGTGGTACATGCCATCAGGGCAAACGAGAGGATCAACAGGACTGCGAAAAAGGAACTTAGTTGTTTCGATGTTTTCATATTCTTCTCCATGCATTAAGATTAATCTATCCCGACCATTACGTTAGAGGCTTTAATGATGGCATAAGCCTCTTTTCCTTCTGTCAGTCCGAGATTTTCAACCGAGCTGTTGGTAATGATTGATACCAGACGCGTGCCACCCGGAAGCTCAATAATGACTTCAGCATTGACCGCGCCGCGGACCACCTTGACTATTTTTCCTTTCAATATATTCCGTGCACTGATTTTCATTTTTTCCTCCGAAATTTATTGCCTAAAGAATGACTTGTTCTCCTGGATGGGTCACATCATACCCATGGTTGAAGATGTACAAATACTTAATTATTTCCATGAATAGGTCACAATTACTATTAAGTATTTCCTTAACGGTAAGGGATAGTTTAATGTTACAGGAGAAATCTGTCAATATAAATACTAAAAATTGTTAGTGCAAAGTAGTAAAGTCCCCTTTGTGCAAAGTTAAAATGTCCCCTTTGAAAGGGACACAAAGTGGACCAACTACTAACCATGAGCAACCGCGAAATAACTAGATTGGAAGTCATGCAACGACTGAGAGACAAACGTCTCAGACAACACGAAGCCTCTCAAATGTTAGGGATCAGTGTCAGGCAAGTCAAGCGCTTGTTCCGGGCGTATAAGGCACATGGAGCTGCAGGCCTGGTAAGCCGACGGCGCGGCAAGCCAAGCCACAACCAGCTGGATGCTAAGATCGTACAGAAGACGATTGACTTGATCTACGAGCACTACCGTGACTTTGGTCCGACCTTAGCCCATGAGAAGCTGACCGAGAAACATGACCTGCGGCTTTCACGCGAAAGTGTGCGCGGGATCATGATCAGCGAAGGGTGGTGGAAGCCGAAGCGGGCCAAGAAGCCGTCTACGCGCCAAATGCGTGAGCGGCGGGCTTGTTTTGGCGAGCTGGTGCAGATCGATGGCTCTGACCATGACTGGTTCGAAGGGCGTGGGCCAAGATGCACCCTGTTGGTGTATATCGACGATGCCACCGGGCAGCTCTTGGAGTTGTGGTTTGTGCCCGAAGAGACCTTCTTTGGCTACTGCGCAGCTTCCCGGCACTACTTCGAACGCTATGGCAAGCCAGTCGCCTTTTACAGCGACAAGCATGGCATCTTTCGGGTCAATCAGCCCCGCCCCTTGGGAACCACGAGTGGCCTGACCCAGTTTGGACGGGCAATGCAGGAGTTGGACGTCCAGATCATCTGCGCCAACACCCCCCAGGCCAAAGGACGCATCGAACGCGCCAACCAGACCCTGCAAGACCGCCTGGTCAAGGAGCTGCGCCTGCGAGGCATCTCGGATATCGAGAGTGCCAATGCCTTTTTGCCCGAGTTCCGCCAGGATTACAACCGCCGTTTCGCCGTGGTGCCGCACAGCAACCACGATGCCCATCGCCCCTTACTCAAAAGCGAAAACCTGGACCTCATCTTGACCCACCAAAAAACCGGCACGCTTTCCAAGAACCTGACTGTGCAGTCTAACCATGTCATCTATCAAATCCAGTCCAACCGCCCAGACTACGCCCTACGCAATGCACAGGTCACAGTCTGTGAAAATGCCAAAGGAGACGTCACCATTCTCTACAAAAACAAACCCTTAGTCTACACCATCTACCAAAAGTCCCCCCGCCAGGCCGAAATCGTGGATATCAAAACCCTCGATCATCAGATCCGCGCCCCTAAACCTCCAGCTGCTGATCACCCCTGGCGCCGCTATGGCCGCCACGTCAGCGGCAAACCCATCCAGGAAGCTATTCCCGATGGCGCAGATTGATTTGGTTTGGCAAGTGAGTTTATCGCTTTCTGCTTATTCATCCCTGGCAAAGGGGACATCTCTACTTTGCAGAAAAAGGGACATTTCTACTTTGCATTGACATATAAATACTAAAAATAGAATGGGTACCTTCCTTATTTAAATTTTTAGGGGTAAATTGCCATGATCGTTATTGGTTTGTTATGAGGCTAAGGGATGGGCCTGTTAGAACCAGTTATGTGGCAGAATAGCGGAGCAATAATCTATTCATCAAACTGCCTGATCCAAGAAAATCGATAGGGTTTTAAATACAAATCCAGAGCTGAAGATCAGCTCTGGATCATGGGAGATTGGAATTAGATTGCGGGAGGGATGGGTTCGTCGGGACTCGGGGGAAGTGGGGTCTCTTTTTTCTTGCGTAATACAAAAAAGGCAACTAATACTACAATGATAATAGCAATGACTCCAGCAAAAAGGCTGCCAATAACCCAGTATGGTGCGTTATAACCATAACCGATAATCTGGATTTGATAGTTGGATAGAACTTCAATCAATGCAAGCAAGCCATTACAAAGTAGCAGCAAACCCGGGCACCCGCACAATATCACTGCGATAATCGTAATAATCACTGCGGCAGTTCGATTACTCATAGCATTTCTCCTCTACTATATATATGATTAGGACAGTGATTTAAGTATACGGCATACCACTCAAGTCTGCAAGCAAAAAACCTAGAGTTCTGGCATCCATGTATATTTATTGATCAAACCCAGAATTAGGTGCGTAACCTGGCGTCCAATTCCTGTTCCAACTTATAGATAATCCGTTGGCGAATCTTCGCAACGTCATTATCCGAAAGGGTTTTCTCCGCAGACTGATAAGTGAGTGAATATGCCAGGCTCTTTTTTCCCTTCCCGATTTGCTCACTGCGATAGACATCGAAGAGGGTGATATCCGTCACGATCCGCCCAGCTCCCAGTCTAATGACCTCGGCGACACGCTCAGCAGGGATGGTCTCATCTACAACAATTGCTAGGTCTTCCAACACTGGTGGGAAGGCAGGTACGGGCAGCATATTGTATCGTTCAGGGATCATGCTGACCAGCAAATCCAAGTTCAGATCAGCCGCTACAACCGGGTTAGCGTAAAAGTCATAATGTTCATGCACCAAAGGATGTAACTCGCCAAATACACCAACTTGACGATCACCCACCAGGAAACGGGCGCATTTACCAGGGTGGAAGGTTGGATGCTCAGTGGACTCAACATGGGCTTCGATGTGTAACTCTTCCATCAATCTTGCAATGATCCCCTTGAGGTCATAAAAATCCATTGGACCGGTATCAGCTTTTTGCCATCCTTGCAGTGTACGCGGTCCGGTGAGAACAATCGCCAGGCGATGTAACTCATCCGGACGTTCACCCGCTTCTGAGGCCATGAAGATGGGGCCGACTTCAAAGAGAGCCATGCGTGGACGGATACGGGCATTGCGTTCTACAACTTCAAGTAGGCTATTAAGTACACTATGACGCATGACCACTCTATCGGAGGCAATGGGGTTGATGATACGCAGATAAGGTTGGTCATCCACGGGTGTTCCAGGTGCCAGTCGGCGCGCTTCGCGTTCGGGCGTGGTTTGACGGAGACTGACAATTTCCTGCAGCCCGAGATTCATCAGGATGTTGATGATGCGCTCTTCGCCTTCGAAGATTGGGTTGCTGCGTTGGGGTGGCAATTCTGAAGCTAGGCGGGTCTCAGGGATGCGCTCATAACCATAGATGCGGGCTATTTCTTCTAACAGATCAGCTTTGCCTACCAGGCCTTCGCTGATATCCAAGCGGTGGTCGGGGGTATGGGCGCGGATGGTAACCTGCGAAGATCCTTCGTCGATCAATTCACATTGAAAATCCAGACTCTGGAGGATTTTAGTGATCTCATGCACACTGAGCTTGATTCCCAGCATACGCTGGACATCATCCGGAATGAGATCAATGACCGGATCAACAGGCCGGAGCTGATAATTATCAATTACTCCCTGGTAGACCATCCCTCCAGCGAGCTGGTGCATTAATTTTAAACCACGCCTTACCCCACGCTCAGCCATGGCGGGGTGTACGCCACGCGAAAAACGGAAGGCGGCCTCTGATTGGAGCTTTTGGGCAGCGGCGGTCTTGCGGATATTGATATTATTCCAGGCGGCGCCTTCCAATAGGATGCTCGATGTGCTATTGGTTCTAATGGCTTGATGGTCGAGAAGCGTACCATCTGAGGCAACTTCTGAACCAGATGATGCGTCATAAACTTCAGATTCAGCTCCACCCATCACACCTGCGATGGATAGAGAACCGGCAGTGTCACATACCAGGACGGTAAAGGGGTCCAGGGGACGGTCGACACCATCCAGAGTGGTGAGGTGTTCATTTGGATGAGCAGTGCGGGTGATGATAGTGGGGGAGTTACCGCCTGCACGCTGTACTAATACATCATAATCAAAAGCGTGCAATGGCTCGCCAACCTCGAGCATGGCATAATTGGTAACGTCGACGATGTTATCGATTGGGCGCATGCCCGAGAGCTTTAGTCTGCGCTGCATCCAATATGGGCTGGGTTTAATGATGACATTTTGGATCAACCCGAGCACAAAACGGGGGTTCAGCTCAGGATCGGTGATCTGGATTGAAGCTTTGCTCTGGATATTCGGCCCATCTGCCTGGACCAGGTAGAAGTCAGCCGGGATGTGCAAAGGTACTCCGGTGAGGGCGGAGACCTCACGTGCGACACCCAGGACGTTGGCATTACGGGCAATATTGGGCAAAATCTTAATATCAAAAACCGCATCGCCAATATAATCCGCCAACGGAATACCCACGGGGGCCTCCTCATCGAGGATGATCACACCTTCATGGTCCTCCGAGATGCCAAGCTCTTTTTCGGAGCAAATCATCGAATAGGATTCAATACCGCGAATTTTAGCTGGCTTGAGTGTGGTCAGCACCTGACCAGGTTGGTGACCATCATATATTTGGGCTCCTTGCCTTGCATATGCCACTTTGAGTGGTTTAGGCAATGGTCCCAGCCCTTTATAGGGATATAAGTTAGGCGCACCGGTGAGCACGATATGCTCACGCTCTCCATCATAGAGCTTGCATAACACCAAGCGGTCGGCGTTGGGGTGGGGCATGACCTCTGATACGGAAGCGGTGACGATTTTATCGGGTTCCCAAGCCAAACCAGAAATACTCGTGTCAATATTTTCGTCGGTCCGTTGCTGTTCAATGGAATTGGGTTTCGGGAGTGGGAGGCCAATATAGATGACCTGTTCCACTTCCAATCCTGCCAAGGTCAGGCGCCGGGCAAGCTCGGGGAGTGGGATGGTGATATCGACGAAGTCTTTCACCCAGGAAATTGGAACGCGCATATATACCTCCTAGAACTGCTCCAAAAACCGCATGTCATTGGCCCAGAAATAACGGATATCTTCGATCCGGTGTTTAAGCATCATGATGCGTTCAGTGCCCAAGCCAGCGGCGAAGCCGGAGAATTTTTCGGGGTCATAACCACCATTTCGCAGCACAATGGGATGTACCATACCGCAACCACCAATCTCCAGCCAGCCAGTCCACGCACATACGGCGCAGCCTTTACCACTACATATCAGGCATTCAAAATCATATTCTGCACTGGGCTCGGTAAATGGGAAGTACGAAGCCCGAAAGCGGGTACGTATTTTTTGTCCGAACAGACGGCGGGCGAAGTCACTCACCGTACCCTTTAAATCGCCGAGAGTGATGTTTTTACCTACCGCAAGCACCTCAATCTGGTTGAATTGGGTTTCCTTACGGGCACTGATCTGCTCATAGCGATAGCAAATCCCAGGCAGGATCGCCCGGATTGGTTCTGGGGCATATTGGCGCATCACATGGATCTGCCCCGGAGAGGTGTGTGGGCGCAGGGAGACATTGGGCATACTGGTGTAGAAGGTATCCCACATATCGCGGGCAGGGTGGTTGGGAGGCATGTTGAGTAAGCCGAAGTTATAATCGTCCGTCTCGACTTCTGGAGAGCGGTAAACTTGGAAGCCCATATCAGAAAAAGCGTGGATAACTGTCCGCATAGAGATGGTAGCAGGATGGAGGCGTCCAATAGGTAAAGCTCTCCCAGGCAGGGTGACATCCAGGCGCTCGGATTGAAGCGAGCGTTGAAGGGTTGATTGGTGCAAAACATTGGATCGGGCTGTGTAAGCATCTTCCAATGTACGCTTGACTTCATTGGCACGTCTCCCGATGACGGGTCGTTCCTCTCTAGAGAGCTTGCCCAGTTGGTCAAAGACCAGCATGAGGAGTGCGGACCGCCCAAGATGAGCAACGCGCCAATTTTCCAAACTGGCTTCATCCTGGATGGCTTCCAACGCCTGAAGAGCAGATCGCTCAATTTGATTCAATTCTGTTAACATATACACCTCCAAACCAAACGATCATCATAATTAAATGAAAATTGATGATATTGATCAGCAAAATGAATCAAAACTCCCGCCCCATCAAGGGACGGGAGGCGTTTCCCGTGGTACCACCCTTGTTGGTCGCGTGCGCGACCCTCTTCGTCCGACGGCTGGAAGGCGATCGGCTCCCTGAATAACGCTTAGGCTGCGGTCCGCGCTATTAGTGTATGTCACATTCACTCGGACAGCTCCGGAGGGAACTTCGTTGGATTTCTGCCTGGTGGGGTCTCAGTCTGTGCCCGACGCTTCCCTGTTGGGTTCTATCCAACTACTTTCCTCGTTCAAAGCCTTTCATCTTGTTCTCCCTATTATCGACAAATGTCATTTTCTGTCAAGACTTTTGACTTGACAGGGACTTTACCCATGTAAAGTGGCCATCCTCGTGTAAGGAATGTGGAGTGACTAATCCCGTCCGGGCAAGGCGATATTGCACCAGCAGAAGGTGGAAATTGATTTACGGGTATAATCTACCCAATGAGCGTACGCCGACTAATAGTAATTCTGATTGGTATTTGCTTTTTCCCCATTTTGTTATCAGCATGCAATAAGAGCAGTCCAGTCTTTACCAACACGTCTACGGTGGTAAAGAGCACTGAAACAGCCTTGTTCTCACCTGAGCCGTCCATCACTCCAGCTCCCCCCACAGCAACACCGGTGCCATTGGCGGTTATAATCAATGGGGAGGGGATACCACTGGCTGAATTTCAGGCGGAAATGGAACGTTTACAAGCATCTTCAGCCATAACTGGCACGATTCTCGCATCCGACACGAATACGATCGTCCTGAATGAACTGATTGATCAAACCCTGTTAGCTCAAGCTGCCGCTGAGGATGGCTATTCTGTGGATGATACCCTGCTTCAATCAAGAATAAATGCACTCGAAGACCAGCTCGGTGGAACCCAAGCATTGGCAGACTGGCAAGCTGCGCAGGGTTATTCAGGCGAGGATTTTGTACAAGCGTTAAAACGATCCATAGGTGCTGCCTGGATGCGGGATCAGATCATTGCGGTAGTGTCGGAGACTGCTGACCAGGTGCATGTGATGGAGATATTAGTGCCAACTTCAGCAGAAGCAGATCAGGTTTATGCTTCACTTCAATCAGGTCAGGATTTTCTGGAGCTAGCAGCCACGTATAATCCGGTGACAAAGGGTGATTTGGGATGGTTCCCACGTGGGTATCTGAGTGATGTAGTTATCGAAGAAGCTGCGTTTGCACTTCAGCCCAATCAGTACAGCGCAGTAATAAAGACGGATATCGGTTTCCACATCTTGTACCTGGTGGAAAGGGACCCTGAACATGCCCTCCAACCGGATGCCAGAAGGGCATTACAAGTTAGAACCTTGCAGGAATGGATAAGCGAACGCAGGAATCAAAGTGAAATCCAAATACTATTGCCGTAACCCGATTTAATTGGGGAGATGACAGATGGATGGATATGAATTTTCTGAGGCAAAAGAACCTCCAAGGAGAAAAAGATCTTCCGGTTTGGTGTGGAATATCTTGACCATTTTGGTACTGATTATCTTGTTCTGCGTCGTGTCGGTCTTCTTTCTGATATACATTGACCCGAATATTAATCTTAACCCGTTTCCGCCAGCGACTTCAAACCCAGCCTTTGCAACCGCGACAGCCACTGTAATACCACGATTTACATTAGTCCCTTCATGGACACCAACCACTGTCATAAACCAGGCGACAAACACGCCAGAACCTCCCCAAGTGTCGATTGTTACAACCAGCGTAATTGAGTACCTGACCGCGGCGGAACCAGTCATTGAAGGAACCAAATATGAGTCGGCATTCGCGCTACAACAAGGGAGCCCATCCGAAATCGCAGGGGCGCAGTTTCACCCAGATGCCGGTTGTAATTGGTCTGGAGTAGCCGGACAGGCGACGAGCTTGAATGGTGAAGCGGTGAGAGGATTGTTCGTTCAACTAGGAGGTACCCTGCCCGGTGTTGACAGCGTAAATAATTTGACCATGACCGGATTGGCACCCCAATATGGCCCTGGTGGTTTCGAGATTACTTTATCTGATAAACTGGTTGCTTCAAACAGCACGCTGTGGATCCAATTATTGGACCAACAAGACCTGCCCTTATCAGACCGGATCTACTTCAGTACATTTGATGATTGCGAGAAAAACCTGGTTATTATCTACTTCGATCAAGTTCGCTGAGCGAAAGCCAGATAACAAAACGTCGATAAGGCTGCCAGAAGGGAGATGGCAGCCTTATTTTTCACCCCAAAGGTCTTTCATGTAAAGAGCATCATCTTCCAAGATTGGGCTTTCGCACAATATCCTTCCTTGACCTTGAAAAGCAGCCAGTGCCTTGAATAACCCATCCAGGTTCAAGTCAGATTCTTTGAGTGGAAGGTGTTCTCTTTCACCTTTCTCACCATATTGGATGCCGGATAAGTGAATGTGTAAATGCTTTAGAGACCCCTCACCCAAGGTTTTTCCATACAGCTCGAGGATGTGAGAGAATTCATCATAGGTATTGATTGTGCCATCACCTGGGCGGGCATGCAGGTGAGCAAAGTCGATACACGGCTCAACACCTGGTATGGCTTTTGCCATCGCAAGGGCATCCTCAAGGGAGCCAAGCATGGCAGATTTACCCATGGTTTCAGGGCGTAAAATCACCTTATTGCCTGCAGCTCTGAGCTCCTCCAAGCATCCTTGAAGACGGTGAATGGCAACGGGCAGCACTTCTGAAGGAGGTTTCCCAAAGTAGGATCCGGGATGAAAGATGATGTCGGTTGCTCCTGCCAGATTTCCAAAGATGCCAGAATCCATCAAGCGCTTACGAGAGTTAACCCACTCATCATCGGTTGCATTCAAGTTGATGAAGTAGGGAGCATGAATACTGATCAAAACATCCTGCTCACTCGCAGTAGATTGGATAGCTGCACAAGTTTCCTTAGTCACGCGTACTGCGCGGACCCAACCGAGCTCAAGAGCATCCAAGCCAAGTTCTTTAAGTCGCAGGATAGCACCTACACTGCCATCAGGTTTTTTGGGTGTGGAAATTGGTGAACCGACTGTTCCGAAGCGGAAGGAATTGGACATAATAACCTCCGGGTTAATTTCATTACTTTAGTCATGGCTAATCGATAAATGAATGCTTGATGATTATTTTCGTGAGCTTAAAACAGGGATTTTATTACAGCCCACAAAGGTGGCCCCAGGATCAAAAGACCAATAATGATACTTGAGACAGCTGCAATCAACACAGCCGCTGCGCCAACATCCTTGCCCACCCTTGCAAGCTCATGGTGTTGATGGTTGGTGGCTAAATCCACCACTGCCTCTAGGGCAGTGTTGAGAAATTCTGCAATCCAAACCATGGCAATCGCTAGAAGGATCAATGCCCAACTGGAGGCAGTGATGTGGAGGATGAATGACATCAGGATCACTGCAATACTGACTACCATATGGATCCAAGCATTACGTTGGGTTCGGATGACGAACCACCATCCCGAAAAAGCATACCCAAATGCCTTGATGCGAGATTTAAAAAAACCTATCTTCTGATTCGACATAATCAAAGTATGTTGGTTAATTTAAGACCAAGCTGTTTCAAGATATCGTTTTGAGCAGCTTGCATCTTTACTTTATCTACAGTCTCCATATGGTCATATCCCAGGAGGTGCAAAGTACCATGAACAACCAATAACTGCAATTCATCCACCAATGGATGACCTTCAGAGGCAGCCTGTTCCTGGGCGCGTGGGAGCGAGATGACAATATCCCCAAGATAATAGGCTTGTGTGTCAAGGTCGAGCTCACCGGACGGAAACGAAAGAACATCCGTGGTTGAATCTACATTTCTAAATTTCAAATTGAGCCTATGTAAGAGTGCATCATTTCCCACAACGATACTCACATCTGATCCGTTAGCGGTGTTGGTTAAATCCAGGGTCAATTGAGCTGCCCGTAGTAAGATGGATTTATCTGCGGTGAGCCTGACAGAGCGTTTTACTTGAATTGTGACCATGTGACTAGATACAACTCTACCCAGTTTTTTCCTGGGTGGGTGTTGGCTCAAGGTCGGGTGTAACCGGAGGGGTGCCTCCGTCCGGGAGTTTATAAGGCATTGGTCGAGTTTTAATTTCGCTCTCCGGTTTAGGATACTGGATGCGGGGATGATAGACTCCTCGTAGGGTGGAGGTAAAGGAGTCGATAATCTCATCCAGATTTTGAATCGTCAGCTGGGTATTATCCAGCTCACCAAGCTCAAGCTTGTCCTTGACCACGTTTTTTATCAGCTCATGTAGCTCGACCTCATCCTTGGGTCTCTCTGCACGCATGCGGGCTTCACAAGTATCTGCCAGCATAAGCAGTGCAATCTCACGAGTGGAAGGACGGGGACCAGGATAACGGAACTTTTCCATATCGACAGCATCCTTATTCTTCCCAGCGAGCTCGATCGCCCGGCTGTATTGGTAACGGGTGATTGTGGTGCCGTGATGCTGTGCGATGAAGTCGAATAACTGTCGTGGCAGGTGGTATCTGCGGGCTAAATCCAAGCCATCATTGACATGTCGGATGATGGTGGCAGCGCCGGTTTCAGGGTCCAGGTCATTATGAGGATTTATATTGCCAGGCGGTTGATTTTCAATGAAAAAGTAGGGATTGATTATTTTGCCAATATCATGATACAGGGCACCCACGCGTGCCAGCATAGCATCTGCTCCGATGGTCTCAGCAGCTTGCTCGACCAAATTTGCTAGCTGAAGGCTATGCTGATATGTTCCTGGAGCGTTTCGTAAAAGAAGCTGTTGAAGAGGATGGTCTGGTCGGGAGAGCTCGATCAGCTGCAAATGTGTCGTCTTCCCTAAAAATTGTGCGAGATCATAGTGGAAAATCAATCCGATGCTGGCGGAGGCAATACCATTGATGATTGCAGCCAGAGCCAGGGTAGCTACACCGATCCAGTCGGCAGTCGGTTGGATAATGCGATAAGCAATAGCGACAGCAGCTGCTGATATCGCGATCGCTGCGCCAGACCAAAAGAATGCTGTCAGCCTCTGGGCTCTTTGTAATACAAATACTCCAAATATACTCCCCAACAAATAATAAAGAGTGAGGATTTGAGCATCCGGCAAACCGTAAGGAATCAGGTATGTCAATGGAACAACGGAGATTATAGCCAACTCGGCAGAAAATAATGCCGAGATGGTCAGAGCAAAACCCATCACCGGGTATACGTACGGGATGACAGCATGACCGGGGATGAATATGCGAGCTATTAACAAAAAAAGCAGGAAAAGTGCGATCAGCAAGGACAGCTTCCTCATGCCCAGATTGCCAGCGAAAAGATCAGGGTTGCGGCGATAGTAGAAAATCAATATTGCTGTGGTAATCAAAGACAATCCCAGCGCGCTGACAATATCCTGCCAACGATTTTTCGGTTGGGCGAGTCCGTATTGCTGCAGAGCTTCGTAATCAGTAACCGTGATGACTTTTCCCCCCTGGATAATGGTTTCATTGGTCATGAACGAGCGAGTGATCGGTGTGACGGTATCGCGGGCTTGTTGCCTAGCTGCCGTGGTCAATTGCTCGTCATAAAGGCTGTTAGGAACAACGAATGCCTGAATGAGGTTGGTAATGATTGTTGATTGGTCTTCGGGAAAAGACAAACTTACCAATGTGGGGACTTTTTGATCGACTGAGATAAGCTGATCTTCACGGATTGGCTCACGCATGACCTGGTCCAGTACCGAGGTGGCTTCTTCTGAAACGGCTATCCAGCGTGAAGCGCTCAACGAAAGAATCGCCATGATCATATTCCGGCTGAGTTGGATATCTGATAATGCAGCCAGATCACTGGTTTTCTGTTCCTGGGAAGCGAAATCGTCCGCTCGCACCGTATTGATATATACAAGGGTATTGCGTAGTCGTTCCAATTGTAGCCGGGCGATGTTTGTATCAGCAGGCGAATAAATAATTGGAACAGCAGATGCGGCAGCATCTTGCTGTCGAGCAGTCAGGATCTGACTTTGATAGGTAAGGGCGACCGGGGCATGGATATCATAGGGGGCAACATCACCGATGCTCAGGGGAGGTTCAGATAAATCTTGCAAAATAGGGAGTAATAATGCCAGCAGGACAAACCCGCAGAAAAGCAGGAATATCAATCCCAGGAAGAAATCACGCCGGGTTAATTTAAACGCAGACACTTTTTATAGCAACAACTTTCGAACTACTTGACTGGCTTGATCGCCGGTTGCCCGACCTTGTAATCGTGGGATGAGGATTTTCATGACCTGACCCATCTCACGAATTGAAGTAGCACCAGCTTCCGAGATGGCTGTCTTCGCTATTATCTCCAATTCTTCTTGCGAAAATGCTGCAGGCAGATAACCTTGTAGAATCTTGATTTCCTGCTCTGCTTGGGTAATCAGATCAGGTCGATTCGCCCGTTCTGCATCCGTAATGGATTCACGGCGGGATTTTATCTCTTTTTGGATAATGGTTAAATAGGCTGCCTCGTCCATTTGGGCATGCTTCTCAACTTCCGCCAGCTTAATGGCAGATAATGCCATGCGGAGTGTGCTTTTCCGAGTTTCTTCTCCATGGCGCATAGCATCTTTAAGATCGGATTGTAGAATAGATTTTAGGTCCATTTGTTACGGTTGCTTTCCAGATAGCGACTTGGTTTTTATGGATAAATACTATTGTATCTTAATTAGTCAAGCCTGGAATTAAGCTGGAAGGATTTCCCCCACTAATATACCTTGCTCCTCCCCGGTTATATGTACGTCCATAATCTGATTACGGCAGGGTGAAGAGGAGGTGGCATGCACCCGCAAGTAGTTGTCGGATAAACCACTCAGCTCCCACTGCTGGTCAGTGATTGGGGAGGCTTTTTCCCAAAGGACACGTAAATTGCGCTGTAGATACTGCTGCCGAAAAGCAGACGAACTTCGTTGAAAGATCTGGCGCATGGTGGCATTTCTTTGCTTGCCTATCGAGGGAATGATTTGATTGGGTAAATCCAGCGCTGCAGTGCCAGGTCTTGGTGAGTAGGTAAAGACATGACCATTCGTAAAATTCATTGCATTGACAAATGCTGCGCTTTCAGAGAATTCATTTTCGGTCTCACCCGGAAATCCGGTGATGATATCCGTGGTAATTGCCACATCAGGTATTGCAGCACGTGCGTGACGTATCAAATTGGCATAAGCCTGTGGGGTGTCTTTACGTTCCATGCGCTGCAGGGTAGCTGCACTACCAGACTGCAAAGGTAGGTGTAAGTGACGACATAGACGTGCATTCTGCCACAGCTTAAAGAATTCAGGGGAGATATCCCAAGGCTCAAGCGAGGAAAGGCGTAGTCGCGGCGTCTCGGTGTCATTGAGGATAGCTCTGACCAGGTCACGCAGGTGTAAAGGCTGTTCGAAGTCATATCCCCATGAACCCAGGTGCACCCCCGTGAGGACGATCTCTTGGGTCCCACCATCCAGCGCTGAATGGATATCCAGCAGAATATTGTCGATACGACGGCTTCTGCCAACACCTCGAGCAAGCCTGGTAATACAATAGGCACAATGATTGTCACACCCATCCTGAACCTTGATAAAGGCACGTGTGCGCAGGCGATTGCCAGGGATGGGCTCTCGCTGGATGGAGGTTTGATCAAATATTGAAGCGGGGATATTTAAAACAACTGGTACTAAGTTGTCTTTTTCCAGGTTGCCAATCACTTGGCTGACGCCGGGAAGATCAGCCGTGAGGCGGGGATTGAGGGTTGCATAGCAACCAGTAACAATGATTTGATTGGCACCCGCCCTGGCTGCCTGGCGGACCTTTTGGCGTGAATCGGAGGCTGCAGCTGCGGTAACCGAGCAAGTATTAATCACGATAAGATCCGCTGATATTGCATCCGAGGTCAATGAATGGCCAGCAAGACGAAATTGACAAGCATAGGCTTCAATCTCGCTTTGATTCAAGCGGCAACCAACCATATCCAAAAAAACCTTCATTATAACTGGTATAACTCCTTAGATGGAAAGCTCACCACTGCGATGGGTTAGGCTTAGTTTTAGCTGAGCCTTTAAGAATACACTCGAAATGGTGAGTAGATGGTCAGAATATAAACGAGATTACACCAACTTATGGTTTATAAACAATGAAATTATTAAATAGTATATCTGTACCAGCTGTGGTAAATGTACCTGCGATCAATCCAACATTCCCGGTTGTATAATCTGCATCCGTCTGCTGGTCAATCTGGTCGCCATTGATATAAAGGGTAAGGGTGGAACCGACACAATCAAAGCGAATATGGTTGGTGGATGTACCCTGGGTTATTGAGTCACTTTGCAGCATATTCTCATTACCGATTGGTTTACCGCCATCGCTGGTCATCTTCATTATAGAAAAATAACCATCACTGCTAATCACCCCATAATAAAACGTATCCACGCCAGTATAACGACAAATAATACCGAAATCATTGTCATCTGGTCCACCATTCTTGGTGGCATCCACCTCTATACGAGTGTCTGTGAAGCCCTCACTTCCTGGGTTGGCCCATGCATCGCTGTTGGTATCATTGACTACGATACGATAAGAATTGTTGTAATAATCGGTGGTGCGCGAGCCATCCGAAACCTGATCCCATTTTTTACTGGTGTTGGAAAAATCATCTGAAAACAAAATATTGCTCGAAGGAGTTGGGGAACCAGTGCTAAAGCAAGCCAGGTTAGCCAATACCAAAATGAGGATGATAAAGATAAACCGCATAGATTTCATTTGCACTACTCCTTGTGGATTTGGTTTGGGAGGATTGTACCATTATCTGAATAAGGAGCCATTTATTGTACACGCGTATACTACAACCCTCCCTGGTTGGATTTTTTTATGGAAAGTAAAAATCAATCCATCTATTGGCTTGAGCTGCAACCCACGAATCTGGATTCATCGTTTCTGCTAACCCCAGCCATTGACGGGCCAGGTCAGATTCCCCAAGGTAGATGTAGGCCATACCTAAATGCAGGTATGCTGCAGTGAACCCGGGGTCAGATTGAAGTGCACTCTTCGAGAACCTTTCAGCAGAGTGATAATCCTGCAGCATCAACATCACCTGAGCCATCACATCCAGGGAGTTGGCATCGAGTGGATTGAGTAAGATGGCCTGCCGGGCCGCGGGGAGAGCCAACTCTCGGATTTGGATTTGATTCTCCATGGCAAATTCAGCCAGCTGCTGATAAAACAGTGGGTCTTGCGGAGTAAGCTGGATGGCCGATTCATAGGCGGATTGCGCCGCTGGAAGGTCACCCGCTTTGGACAAGATGTTACCAAGCTCGGAATATAAATAGGGATCATCAGGGCTCGAAGCGATGGCACGTTCCAGATATTGTTGTGCCTGAGAATAATCTTCCTGTCGTTCCCAGTAAAGGCCCATGAGTGTGTTGGCGAGGATGGAATTGCCATCCAATTGGATCGCAAGCTCAAGCTCGGGTAATCCTATATCTGAGGTTGAGCCAATTTCTTGAAGGGTGATTTGCTGCCGGGCTTCGCCCAGGAATGCCCAGGCATCTGCGTATCCTGGTCGGAGAGTTACAGCCCGCCGAAATGCTACTGAGGCGAATTCCCAATTACCAAAATTTGCCAGCTGACGTCCAATGATTAAATAGGTATAGGCTGGTTCATCAAAGAGGTTTGCTGTGCGGATTTTGTCATGTAAAACTTGCGCATCTGAAGAGTAGGCAGTGTCAATTTCCCCTGCTTGGGCGAGAAATGGTAATGCATTGGCGGAGTCAGTTATAGCATAAAGGAGTCCTATTTGATAGTACAGGTGGACATTGGATGGATTAAGGAACAACAGTTTTTGTGAGTAGCTGGCAGCATGGGCATAATTTTTTTGTTGGAGGTAAAGGTCAACTAAATGCTGAGTGGCTGGGATTGAATCTCCTAACCCGGTGACATGCTTCCAGATTGCTTCAGCCATCGATGAGTTACCGCTCTGGTTGTAGGCATCACCAAGCATAATTAAATCGTCAGTAGTCAGGTGCGAAATGGCCCCTGGGCGTTCGAGATATTCAATGGTCGACTTGTAGTCGCCTGCTTGGAAGGCATAAAAAGCAGCGTCCAAATTTAAATCAAAGCGCCAAGGGTAGTAATTTGCCGCGCCTGCCAGGCTCTCGGCAGCACTCAGCATATCTTCACTGGCTATGTATTGGTAAGCATTAACCAGAAGGGTACCAGCTGCATGAGGAGATGGTGCAAACCCAAATAAAGCAATTAGAATACTTACCAGCAGTATGCGACGATAAAACTGGAAAGGAGACGGGGTATTCACCATGGTTGATTATAGCAAAAGAATGTCGATATGGACTCCTTTCTGCTTAAAGGATTGGTTTAGTCATGAGGGATGGTTCACGTGGCTAATATTCGCATTCAACCAGGCATGATTTATAATGGGGCTATCCTACTAATTCTGGAGGTCGTATATGGATTTTGCACTGACTGGTGAACACCGAATGGTTCAGCAGATGGTTCGGGAATTTGCCCAAAAAGAGGTTGCTCCTATCATCAAGGATTATGACCGGGCTCAAGAAATGGCTCCATTTATTCTGCCACGTATGGGTCAATTAGGAATCCTGGGGATCTGCCTACCCGTTCGATATGGTGGCCAAGGGATGGACTACATCTCACTTGGATTGGCATGTGAGGAGCTGGAGGCGGTGGACAGTACCTTGCGGGTGGTCTTATCGGTGCATATTGGTCTCAACAGCCTGGGTTTATTGCAATGGGGAAGTGAGGAACAGAAACAACGGTTCCTGATCCCTCAAGCCAAGGGAGAGAAAGTTGGCTGCTTCGGATTAACCGAGCCTGGGGCAGGCTCTGATGTGGCCGCGCTTGCCAGCACTGCACGAAGGGACGGGGATGAGTATATCTTGAATGGGGAAAAAATGTGGATCTCACTGGCTACCAAGGCGCACCACTGTTTATGGGTTGGCAGAACCAATACTAAATCCGGTGACCCGCATGAGGGTTTGTCAGCATTCCTGGTTGAATTGGACCGCCCTGGCGTGACCACCGGTGATCTACATGGGAAATTGGGTATGCGTGCAGGCTCAACTGGCTGGATAAACTTCCAAGACGTACATATCCCAGATGACCACAGGCTTGGTGAGGAAGGTGAGGGATTTAAGATCGCCATGTCTTGTCTGGATAATGGTCGCTATACGGTTGCTTCGGGTGCCACAGGACTGATCCGTGCCAGTCTGGAGGCAAGTATTAAGTATTCCAAAGAGCGTAAAGCTTTTGGAAAGGAGATCGCCAAGTACCAGCTCGTCCAACAAAAAATTGCGCGTATGGTGCAGTCCTATGAGATGGCTCGCTTGTTATACTTACGAGCAGGCTGGATGAAAAACCAGGGCATACGCAACACACGGGAAACCTCGCTGGCGAAATGGTTCGCCACTGACGAATCATTCAACGCCGCTTCAGAGGCGATACAAATCCATGGGGCGTATGGATACAGTGACGAATATGATGTCGAGCGCTACCTGAGGAATTCGCGTGGGGCAATAATTTATGAAGGCACCAGTGAGATCCATCAGCTGATGCAAGCTGGATATGCCTTGGGGTTGCGTGAGGATACCCCCTTGCGTTGCGAGCTACCAGCATATAACGCCGATGATTGGCAATAAGATGATCCCGGAAGCAATCGCTTCCGGGATTTTTGATTAAAACAGGAGTATAATAAATTTAATCACCCAGATCGATATCGACTGGGATGGAAGTAATTCGCTAACAAAATAATATCCAATCTATTAAGTTTGGCCCCTACCAGAATAATGAAAGGAGGGTACCATGTCAGTTATTCAATCTACAGCCCCTATTTCTACAGAAGAACGAAAGAAAGTCACCACACATCTTATTCAGGCGATGAAAACGCGCCATGAGCCGATCAGTATGCTGACAGCGTATGACTATCCAACTGCCCTGGTCATGGACCAGGCAGGTTTGGATATCATCTTGGTGGGTGATTCGCTCGCGATGGTGATGCTGGGTTATGAGAGCACTTTGCCTGTGACGATGGATGAGATGATCCATCACTGTAAAGCGGTTGCCCGGGGAGCAAAATACGCCTTATTAGTGGGTGACATGCCATTTCTATCTTATCAGGTTTCAACAGCTGAGGCGGTTCGTAATGCCGGGCGGTTTCTCCAGGAAGCTGGAATGAATGCCGTGAAGTTGGAAGGTGGTAGCGAACGAGCGGAGACCATTCGCGCAATTGTGGGTGCGGGAATACCGGTGATGGGTCACCTGGGATTAACACCCCAGAGTGTACACAAGCTGGGTGGCTTTCGAGCGCAGGGTCGGGATGCTGAGGCGGCATATAAATTGCTGGAAGATGCCCAGGTTTTACAAGAGGCGGGTTGTTTCAGCCTGGTGCTTGAATCCATCCCTGGACGCTTGGCAAAACTTGTTTCACAACGTTTGGAAATTCCGACGATTGGGATTGGTGCAGGCGTTGGATGTGATGGTCAGGTATTAGTGACCCATGACTTGCTCGGCTTGTTCGAACGCTTTACACCAAAGTTTGTTAAACAATATGCGAACTTGTCTGGAGAGATGAAAAGGGCATTTGGCGAATATAAAGCAGAAGTGAAGGCAAATGCATTTCCAGGACCTGAGCATACGGTTGAAATGAACGACGATGAATGGCATAGTCTTGAAGAAAGACTTGCACAAACAAGTCCAAGTTTTATCATCCACGACAAATCGGTGAGGTAAGCGGATGGGCTTGCTGGTGGTGGGGACAGGTGCGTTAGCGTGTTTGTTCGCTGCCCGATTCGCGGGTTCAGGAAATGAAGTGACCATGCTGGGCAGCTGGCAGGAAGGACTGTCTGCGCTGCGTCAGAGGGGAGTGCGCCTGCTTGAAATGAATGGAAGCACCCGCCAGTATCCAGTTAAAGTTATGGAAGGCATTGAAACACGCGGAAAATTCAGTCAAGCTCTGGTGTTGGTTAAATCCTGGCAGACGGAACGGGTGGCCAAGCAACTTGAGCAGCATCTCACCATGACTGGGATTGCTTTGACCTTGCAGAACGGGTTTGGCAACTACGAAACCCTTAAGAGAGTTCTTGGGCAGAAGAGGGTGGCATTGGGCGTCACCACCGTGGGTGCACGGATGCTTGAGCCGGGATACGTCCAACACACAGGAGAAGGAAAAGTGATCATAGGGTTTCACCCCAATTTGGGTGGATTGGGCGAATTATTGAATAATGCCGGATTTCATGTCGAAATGATCACCGACCCCGAATCTCTGCTTTGGGGGAAGCTGGTGATCAATGCTGCAATTAATCCGCTTACTGCATTATTAAGAGTGCCGAATGGCGAGCTTTTGTCACGTCCTGCTGCTAGAGAACTTATGTCGGAGGCAGCTTGTGAAGCAGCCCTGGTTGCTGCCAGGCAAGGTATCACCTTGCCTTATACTGACCCAATTGACGCGGTTGAGGATGTAGCCCAAAAAACAGCTGGTAATACTTCGTCCATGCTGCAGGATGTATTACGAGGTAAACCAACGGAAATTGATGCTATCAATGGAGCGATTATCCGGTCAGGTGAAGCGTTGGGAGTGCCAACACCGGTTAACCGCATGCTGTGGCGGTTGGTGAGAAGCCTTGAAAGCCACTAGGGAGGAATCATTATGAACGTTGTTGAATCTTTGGCAGAATTGCACCTGGCTCGAACGGGTTTAAGCCAACCTGTCGGATTTGTGCCCACCATGGGTTTCTTACATGAGGGGCACCTATCGCTAGTCAGACAAGCGCGTCATGACTGTGCCAGTGTAGTTGCCAGTATCTACGTCAACCCGACCCAATTTGGACCGAATGAAGATTTTAATAAATATCCGCGCGATTTGCAGCGTGATCTTGAGCTGCTTCAATCGGAGGAAGTCGATCTGGTATGGACTCCCGACGATAAAATCATGTATCCAGCCGGGTACCAGACCTGGGTTGTGGTAGAAGAGGTCACCAAGCCATTGGAGGGGGCGATCCGAGCGGGGCATTTCCGAGGTGTGGCGACGGTTGTGACCAAGCTATTCAACGCAGTCCAGCCAAACAGAGCATATTTCGGGCAAAAGGACGCTCAACAAGCAGCTGTCATCCGACAAATGACACGTGACCTTGATTTTCCAATTGAAATTGTCGTTTGCCCAACGAAACGAGAGCCAGATGGACTGGCAATGTCCAGTCGGAATACCTATCTGAATCCAGAAGAGCGAGGTGCAGCTGTGGTGTTATCTCAGGGGTTGTTTACTGCCAAAGAGGCTTTCGAGGCTGGTGAACGGGATGCATCACACCTGCGGAATATAGTGCTGGTTAGGTTGGCAACCGAACCCTTAGTAAAAGTGCAGTATGTATCCTGTGCCCATCCGGACACATTGCAAGAGCTGAATGGCCGGGTGGATCGAGCATTACTATCCTTAGCGGTAACGATTGGGAAAACGCGCTTAATTGATAACATCGTTCTTGGATAATATTATGCTAAATTTGAGGGTGGGAGGAAATGTTTGGCAGGAAAAGAGGCTACCATGTTGTTAACGATCGACATTGGGAATACAAATATCACCCTAGGGCTGTACCAAGGAAAAGAACTTGGTCCACGCTGGCGTTTAGCCACTGCTTATGACCATATGCCGGATGAGTATGGGCTGCAGCTGGTGGGATTATTGGAGCATGCAGGTCACACGCCGAAGGAAGTTGATTCCATCTGCCTGGCGTCAGTTGTTCCACCCATTACAAGTAAAATCATTGAGGCCTGTCGACGCTACCTGAACAAGGAACCGTTGGTGGTCGACGCGGGAGTAAAGACAGGTGTGCGCGTACGGTATGAAGATCCACGTGCCGTGGGAGCGGACCGGATCGTGGATGCAGTCGCAGTCGTGCACCTTTATGGGACACCCGCATGTGTGGTTGACTTTGGTACTGCCACGACTTTCGATGCCATCTCTAAAAATGGAGATTACCTTGGTGGAGCAATTGCGCCAGGGATCGGCATTGCTGCGGAGGCACTATTTCAACGTACCGCCAAACTGCCAAGAGTTGATCTACAAAAACCTCCTTCCGTAATCGGTCGAAACACAGTTCACTCGATGCAATCTGGATTATTGTATGGGTACGTTGGGTTGGTCGAGGGGATGGTGGCGCGTTTCCGAGGTGAATTGGGTACAGAAATGAAAGTCATCGCTACGGGGGGATTGGCAGATATTGTAGCGCATGAGACGGATGTCATTCAGATCGTTGCGCCATGGCTCACCCTGGATGGTCTCCAGATGATTTGGGAGATGAATAATTCAATCGAATAACTGTCTGCTCAGCAGGGATGCAGATTATTTTTTGGAGTTACAGACACAGACAGGTTGGGGTCGGACATTATATGGTTTTGCCAGGTGGCGTTCACCGAAGCCGGGATAGCTAACACTGGATGTGGTTCGGGGGAAGGAAAGCCGTGCTCAAACCATCGAGATATTTAAATGAGCAAACCGGCCTGATCTATGTGAATAGAAAGGGTTTAGTAGAGATGGGGCGAGACACATTATTAAATTGGGCCTGACGAGCCACAGAATATTACCTGTGGCAGATGATGAAACCAACGCCTTGTATAGCGATGTGAGCATGTAGTGCATGGGATGTATTTTAAAGGTGGGTCCAGGGAGGGGTCGGGTTTCGCGGGGGTAGCCTGAATACGCAAATCTAACCTGGGGGTATAATCCGTATAGTTATTCTATGAAGACCGAGATTCTAAAAGCAAATCGTCCGAGTGCGATAGATCATGCTGTTGATGTATTAAAGCATGGTGGTTTGGTCGCCTTTCCTACAGATACGGTTTATGGGTTGGCAGCCTTGCCATTCAAGAGTGAATACGTAGAAGGTTTATTCTCTGCAAAAGGGCGTAATAATAGCCGGGCAATTGCAATCCTGATTGGGGATTACGAAGATTTAAATAGTGTGGTTGATCAATTTGATGAGACATCCACCCGACTTGCACATCGTTTTTGGCCCGGACCACTGACTCTGGTAGTTCCGAAACTCGCTGGATTACCTGAGGTGCTTTCGCAAGATGGGACCATTGGTGTACGCATGCCTGATCACCCCATTGCCCTGGCATTGCTGCACCAGATTGGACCTTTAGCAGTGTCTTCTGCAAATATTTCGGGTCAGGATAATGCCAATACAGCTGAAGAAGTATACGGACAGTTAAATGGACGTGTGCATCTGATCCTGGATGGTGGTCGATCATCGGGGGGTGTCCCTTCCACTGTGGTCAATTGTGCGTCTTCAGCGATGACAATCCTACGCGAGGGACCAATCAGCTTAGATTCTATCAAAGCCACTCTCTCGTGATCCCGAGTTAATTCTCACGAAGCTTTTAGCCTTTTTTCATACTATTTTTACCTGAATATATATAATGATAGTTGCATTCTCCTCACTCAAACTCGCCCAATGAGATTGGAGCCATCTCAGAGGGCGATTTGAGTTTAAAAGGCTATTCGCTTTTTCCCCAGGAGCTTATATTTTTTCAAGACGGAACAGGAGCGGGAACCTCAGAAAGAGGCCAATTGGGGAGGACATCCATATTAAGCGGGTCGCGCTGACCTTGAACAAACCTGAAATAAGCAGCACCTGCAATCATGGCAGCATTATCCGTACAGAGCCAAATTGGGGGAATATGTAATGGAATGGTGGCACGAATCTGGATGGAATGACGTAAAGCTCGGTTCGCAGAGACTCCGCCAGCTACGAGCAGATTTTTGGCTGCGAACTGTTTTGCGGCGTTGATGGTCTTGGTGACCAGCACATCCACAACCGCAGCCTGAAAGCTGGCAGCCAGGTCGGCTACAGGGAGGTTTTTTTGTGGGTCCAACTGTCGTACTTCTCGCATGACGGCGGTTTTTAATCCACTGAAGGAAAAATCCCAGCTATCTTCCAGCCAGGCACGAGGGAAGTTGTAAGCTATGGGATTTCCTTCTACCGAGGCATTCTGGATGGAAGGCCCACCTGGATATTCCAAACCAAGCAAGCGAGCTACCTTATCAAAGGCTTCTCCTGCAGCGTCATCGAGGGTCGCGCCCAAATGCTGATATTGCAAATGATCCTTCATCAAGACGAGCTCAGTATGACCACCCGATACAATCAGTGCAATCAGGGGAAACTTTGGCTGGTGAGGTGGGGTTGTATCCGGTTTATACAGCCAGGCGGAATATAGATGTCCTTCGAGATGACTGACACCTATTAGAGGTAATCCACTGCCTAGAACCAATCCTTTGGCTGCGTTCATGCCAACCACCAAAGAACCTGGCAAACCGGGGCCGCGCGTGACTGAAATGGCATCCAGATCGTTCAGCGTCAGGTGTGCCTGGTGAAGTGCTTGATCAATCACTGGGTAGATGGTTTTGATGTGCTGCCTGGAGGCTACTTCAGGGAATACACCACCAAATTGGGCATGCAAGTCAATTTGAGAGGCAACCACGCTTGATAGGATCACGCGACCATCTTCCACCACAGCGGCGGCTGTTTCGTCGCATGAAGTTTCGATACCGAGGATCCGGATGGGAGGTCTATCCGCTTGAGCAGCTTTTTTGGAGGAGGTTCTAGGCATTTTTAGGTTACTTTGATAAACAAAAGTATTCCAGGGACTTTTTATCCAGTCTTTACTGGCAAGACCAGGTCCATTGGATAGTCTGCCAATACTTCAATTTTCCCATCAGGGCGCACCCACAGGCTGTTCTCAAGGCGCACACCAATACCTTTATCCGGATAATATAACCCAGGCTCAATGGTGAAAACTGCCCCAGGTACCAGACAATCCTTCTCATCACTATTAATTCCACTCCATGGACGCTCATGGATGTCCAAGCCAATTCCATGACCCAAACTATGCACATATCCTTGCTGTGTCTGTGGATAATCTTTGATGGTAGAGTGACCTTGGGATGAAAATAATTCACATACCATATCCTGGTAGTGGACGAAGGGTTTCCCAACCTCAAGTTGAACGGTAATTTTGTTATAGGCTGATAATACTGTCTCGTAGAGTGCAAGGACATCATCGGGTGCATAACCAAGGCACCAGGTGCGGGTGAAGTCGTAGAAATAACCACCGCCGGACTCGCAAGGGTAGATATCAAAAATAATGGTCTGACCTAATCTGAGAGGATCATCAGGATTGCCGGATGAGTGGGGCACACCGGCATCACGCCCGATGGCAAATATGGTACCTTCCGGGTTCTCAGCCCCACGCTCGGATAACCACAGGTCGATGCGTGCTTTTACAGCTCTAATAGTTAATGGATGTCCATTGGGATTAACCATTACGCCATCCTTCACGGAGTGAGAGGTAATAAAATCTGCTGTGAGGTCGACGACCTGGGTGGTTATTTTTCCCATCCCTCGGATGCGTTCGATTTCAGCTTCATCCTTGGTCATCCTTGCGAGCATCAGTGCTGAATTGTTGATCTCACCGACCAGGCTTAATCCTGGCAACTCTTGTTGTAAGGCGGAGAAAATCGCATAATTCGTACCAATCTCTGATCGACCATATAAACCTACCTTGCCCGAAGAAATCCCAAGCTCACCAAGCATAATCTGGTATCGTTTGACCAAGGCTTTCAAGTGGTCCCCATTGGTCTGATTGAGAAGTTCTGTGAAGTTGTATTCGGCCAGATTTTTGGTCTTCAGACCTGATCTGGCGGCCTCATCTCTTTCCATGGGGAAATAAAACAATACCGCCTGCTCCCCACGTTTTTTTATCAGGTCGGCATTGGTCAGATGACAGCCTCCAGTCATGTAGACCATAGCTGGGTTATGTTGACCAGGTCCAGTAATTAAAATGGCATCCAGATCTTTTTCTTGCATTAATGCATCCAGGTCGGTTTTCATAGGGTGAGCTGTCCTTATTACCGATTATTTATAATTGAACGAATGGCAACCAATAAATCATTATCTTGTTCTGGCAAAATTGTACGAGGATCAAAAATGACCTTGTCAGCATCAAGACGGGCGATCACGGGTGGCTGGCATTGACGCAACCGTTCCAAAAAGCGGTTTGGGGAGCGCACTGACAATGCAAGAACATAAGTGGGTAAAGTTTCATCAGGCAGAGAACCTCCACCAACCGTAGACTGGCTGGGGACCACCTCACCCAGACCCAAGGTTTGTTTCCAGTTAGTCGCTCGATTCTGGAGGGTAGCAGTTGTTGCAGCAATCATTCGCCAGATGGGTATTTCTCGCACTGCTTCATCTTTCAGGTAATGGAGCAAAGTGGCAGAAAGAGCAGCCAGGCAAAGTTTATCTGCGCGAATGGCGCGGGCAAGTGAATGTTTCTTGAGTTTTGGGATCAGGTCTGCTTTACCAATGATAATCCCTGCTTGTGGACCTCCCATGAGCTTGTCGCCTGAGAAACACACCAGGTCTGCTCCGGCTGACAAAGATTCATACACGGTGGGTTCGTGCCCCAGACCAAACTGGGCAGTATCCAGCAAAGCACCAGAACCCAGGTCATCCACACAAGGGACGCCGGCCTGATGGGAAATTTCTGCGAGCTCTGACAGGGTTGGCTCGGTGGTGAAGCCAGTGATACGAAAATTGGAGCGGTGAGCATGCATGACGAGAGCTGGTGATGCTTCTTCCAATGCAGTGAGATAGTCTGTGAGGTGAACACGATTGGTCGTGCCGACTTCGTAGAGGTGAGCTCCTGATTGCTGCATGACATCTGGAATGCGGAAACCACCACCAATCTCCACGAGCTGTGTTCGGGAAATGACCACATTACGGCGGCGCGCACAAGCAGATAGGACCAAAAGGACAGCTGCAGCATTATTGTTGACTACCAAAGCTGCCTCCGCATGGGTCAGACGCTGCAGCAGCGCTTCAGCATGAACCAGGCGCGAGCCTCGCCGCCCACTGGATAGATCAAATTCCAGGTTTGAATATCCCTGCGAGACATCCTGGAGAGCCTGGATGGCAGCATTGCTAAGTGGTGCTCGCCCAAGGTTTGTGTGGAGGATTACGCCGGTGGCGTTGATTAATGGTCGCAGAGATGGAGACGACCAATCCTGAAGCTCACGGAGGGCATGATCCAATAACGTCTCACGGGAAGGGAGATCCTTTGTACGTGTATATCCTTCACGTGCTTCTTCCAGGGATAAACGCAAGGCTTCCAGGGTTTGCGGTCGACCGTATTCCGAGATCCAAGTGGATACAATAGGCTGTTGGAGTAATTGATCTACTGATGGCAGGTCGCGTAAACTGCTCATAGGAAATATTTCAAAGAATATTGGGAAGAAAACGGTGCAGAGTCTATGCCTTCCACTGACTCTTCTCGCTCAGCCTCAACAAGAATTCGATCAAGCCCAAGCCGATGGCCAATAGAATAGCTAATGCCGGATTGAGCACACGACCCATTTGGAGCCAGATCAGCGTGGAAACATAGACAGCAAACCAGAGTGCCTGTCTGACGACAACCATGTAGGTGGGAGGGGGTGTACTGGGAAAACGGTGGTTAAGGAAAGCTGTGATTGGCAATGATGTGCCGGTGATTGCCAGGACACACAGGAAGAAGAATAACCAGCGTGGCCCAACAGTTGGCAGAGTGGTGACGATAAGGGCTATCAAACCCCCCCAACCAATGATGAATAGGAATATGGAGGCAGGGAGAAAATTAGCAACACGCGGCGATGTGGTAGATTTCATATTGAGATAATTCTATCACAGCCGTTAAAAATAAAAAAAGGCGAGTGGATCATCCACTCGCCTGCCAACACCAATTTTATTGGTTACATTTCTCGAAATTCACCTTCCAGAACTTCACCTTCATCATCTGGGTTTCTGGGTTTACGTCCGTTACCATTGGAAGAAGGTCCTGCGGAGTTCCCATTCTCTGGCTGACCAGAGCCTTGGGCCGCATACAGCTGCTGGCTAAGGGCATAAAAGGCGTTCTGAACCTCATTGGTGAGATTAGTGATCCGGTTGGTATCATTCCCTTTCATTACTTCGCGCAATTGGTTCAGTTTGGCTTCTATATTCTCGCGATCGCAGGCAGGGACTTTATCCTGGAGCTCACGCAAGGTTTTTTCGGTCTGATAGACCAGGCTATCGGCAGTATTCCGAGCTTGAATGAGGTCGCGTTGGCGTTTATCCTCAGCTTCGTGCTCACGCGCTTCACGCACTTTACGCTCGATATCATCCTTGCTCAGGTTTGTCGAAGCAGTAACGGTGACTTTTTGTTCCTTTCCTGTGGCCTTATCGTGAGCAGTCACATTAAGGATGCCATTGGCGTCAATATCAAAGGTAACTTCGATTTGAGGTGTGCCGCGTGGGGTAGGAGGTATTCCCTCCAGGCGGAAACGACCCAGGCTCATGTTATCAGCTGCCATTGGCCGCTCTCCTTGAAGGATGTGGATATCTACCGCTGTTTGGCCATCTTCTGCAGTCGAGAACACCTCAGACTTCTTTACCGGGATGGTGGTATTGCGTTCAATCTGAACTGTCATCACACCTCCCAATGTTTCCAAGCCTAGTGAAAGGGGCGTCACGTCCAGCAATAAGACATCCTTCACCTCGCCACCCAAGACACCTCCCTGAATAGCAGCACCGACAGCTACTACCTCGTCAGGATTGACCCCTTTATGAGGTTCTTTGTTCGTCAGGGAGCGGACAAGGTCTTGCACCATGGGCATACGCGTGGCACCACCCACTAAGACGACTTCATCAATTTCAGCGGTACTTAGATTCGCATCTTTTAGAGCGGATTGGAAGGGCTGGCGCAAGCGGGCAACTAGGTCCTCGGTTAATTGTTCGAAGCGGGCACGGGTTAATTTCATCTGCAAGTGCTTCGGTCCGTTGACATCGGCAGTGATGTAGGGCAGGTTGATCTCAGTTTCGATAACACTCGAGAGCTCGATTTTGGCTTTTTCGGAGGCTTCGCGCAGGCGTTGTAAAGCCTGTCGGTCCTTACGTAAATCAATGCCGGTTTCCGACTTGAATTCATCAGCCACCCAATTTACGATGCGCTCATCCCAGTCATCTCCACCGAGGTGAGTATCGCCATTGGTTGCACGGACCTCGATCACACCACCACCCACCTCAAGGATAGAAACATCAAAGGTGCCGCCACCCAGGTCAAATACCAATATGGTCTCGTTATCTTTTTTATCCAAACCGTACGCCAGGGCGGCCGCGGTGGGCTCGTTAATAATTCGTAAGACTTCTAGCCCGGCGATCTTACCGGCATCCTTGGTTGCCTGTCTTTGACTGTCATTGAAATAGGCGGGAACGGTGATAACGGCTTGTTTCACTGGTTCTCCCAGGTACGCTTCAGCATCCTGCTTAAGTTTTCCAAGGATCATAGCTGAAATATCCTGGGGTGTATAATCGACCTTCATGAGCGGGATCCTTACCCGAGCATCATTGGATGATCCTTGAATGACCTGATAGGACACCATCTTGCTTTCCGTTTCCACCTCATCGAACCGCCTTCCCATGAAACGCTTGATCGAATAGACTGTATTCTCAGGATTGATGACTGCCTGACGTTTGGCAGTTTGACCAACTATGCGCTCGCCATTTTTGTTGAAACCTACCACGGAGGGTAACAAGCGTGGGCCCTCGGCGGTTGGGATGACGGTTGGGTCTCCGCCTTCCATTATAGCAACCACACTATTGGTGGTTCCAAGGTCAATACCTATAATTTTTGACATTTCTTTTTCTCCTCTGTATGTTCACCAGGTATATTCCGATTGAGTACATACAGATATCCATAAATGCATTAATGCATTAAGGTTACATTGTTTATGCAAGAATCACATTAACGAGATGTAGGAAAGTTATATAAATCATTGAACTATAAATATCTAGCCACCTGACAGTTTCTTTTCATCGATAGGAACACCACATGATTGGAAA